>NZ_WBKR01000133.1 GCF_008868155.1 Micromonospora sp. ALFpr18c | reverse complement strand
CGCCGACGACGCGGAGATCACCGCGATCATCGAGGCGAACCCGCACAGTGCCCTCGGCATCGAGATGCCGCACCGGGCACCGGAGAGCGCGGGGAAGTCCTTCCTCGACGCGCTGCCGGACGCGGTGGCCCGCCTCGCCGAGGCCAAGGCCGACGGCAGCTACACCCCCGCCGAGCAGGTGGTGGTGCTCTACCGGATCAGCGCCCCGGGCGAGTCGCCGGCGTACGGGCTGTTCGCGATGGTGGACACCGACCAGATCTCCACCCGGGCCGACGAGCCGGGCCTGGTCATCCGCAACGAAGACGTGTTCATCGCCAAGGTGCGGGAGCGGGTGGCGCTCGCCGAGGCGCTCGGTCACCTGCTGTCCCCCGTACTCCTGCTGCAGACCGGATGTGGCGACGAGCTGCACGCCGCGCTGGCGGCGGCGACCGACGCGGGCGGCGCGCCCGCCGCCACGGACACCGACCAGGCGGGGCGCACGCACGCCATCTGGCTGCTCGGCCCCGGCCCGGAGCAGGAGGCGCTGACCGCCCTGGCCGGTGGCGGTGAGCTGGTCGTCGCCGACGGCAACCACCGCAGCCTGGCCGCCCAGACCGGCGGGCTGCCGCGCTTCCTGGCCGTGGTGACCACGCCCGCGTCGGTGGCCATCCAGCCGTACAACCGGCTGGTCAGCGAGCTGACCACCACCCCGGACGAGCTGTTGGACCGGTTGCGCGCGGCGGGCACCGAGGTCGAGCCGATCGACGGCCCGGTCGAGGTCCCGACCAGCGGCGGCGCCGTCCACCTCCGGCTGGCCGGCCAGGGGTACGCGGTGCGCCTGCCCGCCACCGCCGCCGGCCGCCTGGAGAACCTGGACCACGCCCTCGTCGAGCGGCTGCTGCTGCGTGACGCGCTGGGCCTGGACCCGGGCGACAAGCGGATCACGTACGTCGGCGGGGACTACCCGGCGAGCTGGCTCACCGGTGAGGTCGACGCCGGGCGGGCCGAGCTGGCCATCCTGATCGCGCCGGTGACCGTGGAGGACTTCGTCGCGGTGAACCTGGCCCGGGAGAAGATGCCCCGCAAGAGCACCTGGTTCACCCCGAAGGCGCGCGGCGGCCTGGTGGTCGCCGAACTGCCCCGCTGAGTGACCGCCGACCCGACCGTGTGACGAACCCGGCTCTCCGACGCCGCCCCCGCGACGTCGGAGAGCGGGGCCTGACAGACTGCCCGGTATGCGCGTCTACCTGGGATCCGATCACGCCGGTTTCGAGTTGAAGGTGCACCTGGCCAACCACCTGGCCAAGCAGGGGTACGACGTCGTCGACGTCGGCCCGCACAGCTACGACCCGGACGACGACTACCCGACGTTCTGCCTGCACACCGGCGACCGGGTGGTGGCCGACGAGACCGGCCTCGGTGTGGTCATCGGTGGCTCCGGCAACGGTGAGCAGATCGCCGCGAACAAGGTCGCCGGGGTTCGTGCCGCGCTGGCCTGGAGCGTCGAGACCGCCCAGCTGGCCCGGCAGCACAACGACGCGAACGTGGTCGCGGTCGGCGCCCGCCAGCACACCCTGGACGAGGCCACCGGCATCGTCGAGGCGTTCCTGAGCACGCCGTTCTCCGGCAACGACCGGCATGCCCGGCGGATCAACCAGGTGGCCGAGTACGAGCGGACCCGGCAGCTGCCCGACCTGCCCTGACCGGGACGGCTCAGCGCGGCGAGCGGGGCAGGTCCTCACGGGGCACCCAGTTGCGCCGGACGACCGCCACCCGGGCATCCGCCTCGGCCAGGTCGTCGTCGGTGGGGCGTGCCGCGTCGCGGGCCCGCAGCGCGGCGCTCAGCCCCACCTGCGACGAGCCGGAGCCGACCAGCCCGCGCAGTCCCCGTTCGCCGTCGCGCTCGTCGCCGCCGTGACCTCGGCGGCGGGGCGGCGGCTCGTCACCGTCGTGCACTCCGGCCGTGCTGGCCGTCGAGCCGTCGGCACCCCGCCCGCCAGGGTCGGCGTCGGAATGGTGGCGTAGCCGCCGTCGTCGTCGGTCCGGGTCACCCATCAGCCGACCGTACCCCGCCGGCGGGGATCCGGCGCCGTCGTGCCGGGTCGGCGGCCGGTGTGGGGTCTGGCTACCCTCGGATTCAGGCGGTGGTGGTGCCGTCGGTCAGGGGGAGGACGAGATGGCAGACCAGACGCAGCCGTGGGCGGAGCGGACCGTGGAGGTGCCACCGCAGGCCGGCGTCGGGGTGCCGCCGCAGCGCGACGGTTTCCGGCGGGGGGTGGCCCCGGTGGGTCAGCCGCGCACGCGCACCGAACCGTTCCCGGTGGTCGAGCAGGAGCCGACCGGCACCGGCTGGCCGGGTGAGCCGGCGCCGCGCCGCCCGTTGGGCTGGCGGATGGCGCAGCTGCGACGCGGCGGTGAGTGGAGTACGGCGGCCGGGCTCTTCGCGTTCGTGTGCTGGGGGATCTGGGCGCTCTCCGGCGGGGGTGACCTGTCCGGCCCGCTGCTGGTGCTCGTGTTGAGCCTGCTGGTCGCGGTCGGCCTGTTCGCGTTGTCGCGGCTGGTCGGCCGGGTGGTGCTGGAGCGTCAGATGGGGCGGGTCCGGCGCGGTGCGCGCGGCGCGCACCTGGCGACCGCCGTCTTCCTCGTCGGCCTCGGCGTGGCGTGGCTCCAGCAGACCGAGTGGGTCGTCTCCGCCTGGAACTGGATCTCCTCGAACTGACCGGCGCGCGCACGGGCGGGTCGGCTCTGGGGCCGCCCGCCCGTGCACCCGGTCGTTTCCCCACCAGGCAAGGCCGCTGCTTACCCGGCTGGCCGCGATTCATCCGTGGCCAGCCGGTCCGTCTGCGGTACGACCTCAGCCCGCGGGGGGCTGCGCGGCGGCGTAGTCGCGGGCCACCCGGACCAGTTCGACGAGCCCGCCGGCGTACTCCTGGGACTCGGCGTGCGCCTCGTCGTAGGGCGGCTGGAACCCGACGCTCTCCCACTCCTCGGTGGCCGGGTTCCACCGGTCGTTGCCGACCTCGAAGTCCCAGGCGAAGATGCCCAGCTCGTAGTAGAGCTGGTCGGCCGAGTTCCCGGCGGCGGAGTAGAGCACGTCGGCGACCGGCCCGGTCTGTGACGGCCAGGTGACGGTGCCGCGCTCCTGCGCGATGGCGCCGACGATCCGCCGGGCGCTGCTCAGGAACAGCGTCGACTCGTCGATCGACGGCCGGGGCAGGGTGATCCGCCCGTCGGCCCGGTACGCCCCCGGCGGCCACATGAAGTACCCGCCGTAGGAGTGCACGTTCATCGCGAACTCGATGTTCGGGTGGTTCTGGGCGAGCGCGACCACGTTGCGGCTCTCCGCCTCGGACAGCTCTCCGGTGCCCGCGTAGGTGCCGGACAGGCAGTTGGCACTGGCGCCCACGTAGCCGTCGAAGGAGGAACCGACGGTGTAGTTGCGGTTGACGTCGACGCCCCACGAGGTGCGGTAGCGCGGGTCGCGGGCCGGCCCGGTGCAGTGGTTGACCATGTTCTTGCGCTGCATGGGGAAGTCGTTGAACGAGTAGTTCGCCCCGTCCGGGTTGACCGTCGGGATGACGAAGACGTCGACCTGCTCCAGCAGCTCACGGGTGGCCGGGTCGGTGCGGGCGTTGGCCAGCATCCGCTCGGCGAACTCCAGCGTCACCAGTGGCGTGGCCCACTCCCGGGCGTGTTCCTGGGAGTACGCGAGCACGCCGACCCGGGAGCCGTCGCGGTGTACGCCGAGGCGCAGCGCCTGCACCGTCCACGGCCGTGCCGGCACCTCGGTGCCCTGCAGGCCGTCATCGAGCCGGGCCGGCCCGGTGACCGGCATCGGCAGGCCGGCGGAGCCGTCCTCGACGGTGGCCCGGAAGCGGCTCGCCTGCCGGGCGTTGATGGCCGCCGCCACGTCGTCGGTGGTGCTCACCGTCTTGCCGGCGGCGTCGGTGGCCAGCGTCACGGTGAGGACGCGGTCGCGGTAGCCGACGGTCAGCGGCCGGTCGGGTCGGCCGGGGTCGACCGTGCGCACCTGCACACCGTTCATGCCCTGGTCACCGAAGCGCACCGACTCGACCAAAACGGCGGCGACCGCCGGGTCACCCAGGTACGCGACGGCGGTGCGCCGGTACCCCTGGGTCTTGTTCGGCAGGTCGATCACGTCCACCAGGTCCCGGTACTGCCGGGCGAGCCGTTTGATCCGCGCCTGGATGTCGATCGGCGTCAGGTACGCGTCGATGAAGTCCCGCTGGTACCCGGTGGGCAGCGGCGGCGGGGTGGCGTTCGGCCAGAGCGCCGGTGTGACCACGCGGCTGACCCCGCCGAGGCTGGAGGTGGCGGTCAGCTGGACCGGCCGGCTCGGCACCGGTTGGGGGAGCGCGTAGTGGTACTGGTACTCGCCGGAGTCCTCGAACCGGTACAGCGGGAACGAACCGGTGGCACCGTCGGCGGTTCGCCAGCTGACGGTGATCTCGACGTCCGGGTCGTCGGTGGCGGTGGTGGCCACCTGGGCCTGGAGGAAGGTCTGCCCGCCGGTGGTCCACCAGTACGCCTGCTGCACCTGGAGCGTGTCGACCGCCGCGGCGGTGGTCGTCCGCTGCCCGGCGGCCGGCGCGCGCAGCCCGGCGGCGGTACGGGCCTGTGCCGCGCGGATGCTCTCGGCGTAGTGCCGGCTGCCGTCCCCGGCGCGCTGCACGATCCGCACGGCCGTCGCGCCCTGGGCGGTCAGGTCGGCGAGTTGGGCGCCGGTCAGCACGAGGTCGGCGACGATCCGGCCGTCCCGTGCCCGGGGCCGGTTGGCCAGATCGGCGCCGGTGGCGACGAGCCGGTCGAGTTGGGCCTGGTCGCGCAGCCGCACCTGGACCAGCGCGGTCTCGGTGGCGGTCAGGGTGATCGGTGTGGCCGGATTGGCGGGTGCCGCCGCTGCGGGACCGGGATGGGGCAGCACCGCGCTGATCAGGATCGCTGTGGTGGCGGCAGCCGTCCACCGTCGTCGGACGATCATGTGCCCTCCTGTGACGGACGTCGATGTGCTTGGTTCTTACACCAGTGCACAGATCGACACCTGTCAAGGGACGTGATCGCGGTCAGCACGGGTTGGGGCACAACCGACGTCCGGTGCGCGGAGTTCTTCCTTCTGCGATGCAACCCGCCGGGCCGGACCCGGCGTGACTATCTCGAATCGGGGATGGGAGGTCTGGATGAGCGATCGCGACGCGGCGTTCGCCGACTACTTCGCGGCGAGGTCGGACGCGATGCGCGGCACGGCGTACCTGCTGTGCGGCGACTGGCACCGTGCGGAGGACCTGGTCCAGACCGCGTTCGTGAAGCTCTACCTGGTCTGGCACCGGGTCTCCCGCCATGAGGTGCTCGACACCTACGTGCGGCAGATCCTGATCCGGACGTTTCTCGACGAGCGGCGCCGCGGCTGGTGGCGGCGTGAACGGGTGGGCGGCACCACCGCCGAGCAGGCGGCACCACCCGACTCGCCGGAGAACCGTCTGGTGCTGCTGCGGGCGTTGGCCTCCGTGGCACCGCGCCAGCGGGCGGTGCTGGTTCTCCGCTACTGGGAGGACCTGTCCGTCGAGGACACGGCGGCACTGTTGGAGTGCTCGGCCGGGACGGTGAAGAGCCAGGCGGCACGCGGACTGGACACGCTGCGCGGCCTCCTGGCATCCACACACAGCGGGATCGAGTTGGGGGAACGATGAACGGAGAAGACCTGCGCGAGGCGCTGCGCCGCGAGATGGCGGACGCCACCTCGCCACCACCACTGAGTACGGCAGCCGTACTCGGAGCGGGCCGCCGGGTGCTCGCCCGCCGTCGTACCGCCTGGGTGTGCGCCGGTTCGGCGGCGGTGGTCCTGGCGGTCGCCGGCTTCGCGGCCGTGGGCGCCCCCGACGGTGAGGTCTACCAGCCGGCGGCCGGCGGCCCACAGGCCGTCCCGACCCACTCCAAGCAGGCGTGGCCGACCGGTCCGGACGGTCGACCGCAGGAGGACCGGACCGCGCGGGCCGGCTCGAAGTACGACCAGGGGGTACGGCTGCTCGACGAGGTCGTCGGGGTCGTGCCCGCCGGCTGGACCGCGCCCGAGGATCCGGTGAACCAGCCCGCCGACCAGCGGACACTACGGACCCACCAGGCGCAGTTCGAGGACACGGTGAACGGCGTCGACCTGTGGAGCTACCTGACCTCGGTCGCCGTGGCCCAGAAGGAGGGCACCGGGCGCCTGGTCGTCGAGGTGCACGACGGCGGCAACCAGCTACCCGACGACGCGTGCGCGTTGGCCCGGCAGTTCTGGGGCATGCAGGGCGAGTGTCAGGTCGAGACGGTCGGGGCGGCGAAGGTCGGCGTGGTGGTCCGGCCGGACGGTGACGACCGGCTCGACCAGTGGTCGGCGTACCGGCACCCGGACGGTGTGGTGGTGTTCGTCGCGCAGGGCGCGAAGCTCGACGAGACCCGGCCGGGGTTGACGACGCTGCCGTTCTCCGTGCCGCAGTTGGCGGCCCTCGCGGTCGACGAACGGTTCCACCTGAAGTGACTGGCCGCGTCCCTCCGCTCACCTCGGCGGCATGATTCACTGTCCGGGGCCGCTACGGCACCGAGCGCGATGACGGACCTGTTGTTGGCCATGGTCTACCTGGGATCCGACGGCCAGGTGTACTGGGCGCAGCGCCTCGAAGGCTGGGCAGCGGATCCGTGCGACAGTTCAGCGCGCTGATGCTGGACATAGGGAGTGTGGACATGAGCCTCGACATCTCCGTGTGGGTACCGGACGACGACGCCTACGCCGGTCGCGATGTCGTCGCGGATCCGCCGGGCACCAGCACCGGGGTGGGGGCTGAACGCTTTCGTCACGACCTGTGGGGTTCCGCGGCCGTTCGGCGTCTCGGCGCGAGGTTCCTGCCGCAACTCGCTGACATCACGGTCGAGAACCGGGGGAATCTCCAGGTCCTGCCCGGCCAGCTCGACGCCTTCGAGCAGGAGTGCGTCCTCCTGGCCGAGAACGTCGAGCACCTGGCCGCCGCGACCGGGCTCGACCCGGATCGCGTCCTGCACTACCTGACCAACGTGCGGCACGCCGTGGAGCGCGCCAGGGCGGTGCACGGCGGCGTCATCGTCTGGTAGCGGCATCGGGGAGGCCCGGCCGGTCGTCGGTGACCGGCACGTCCGAGCCACCACACGCCGGAGCCGGGCACGGGCCGGGGAGAAGCGAACGGCCCAGGCGCCGCGATCATGCGGTCCGCCTGGGCCTTCGTGAGTGGAGCGGGCGACGGGAATCGAACCCGCACCGTCAGTTTGGAAGATCGTTCTCGACTGTCGTGAACTGCCTGGATCGCCTGGTCAGAGTCGGTGTCGGGGTGCCCGATCATGACCGCTCTCGACCCCTTCGGACACGGGTTACCGGCACATGGCTGGCACGACCGCGCGGTGGTCCGGGTTACCGCCCCCGGCCATTCTGGCCCGGGGGCAGCTTGCCGTATCGCCGGCTCTCCGCGCGGCTGAGTGCCGGTGGTGCCGGTGCTGACCGTGCGACAATGGTCGGCGGTGTGTGGTGCAGGAGGTGGGTCGTGATGTCGAGCAGCGCCGAGCGGATGCCCGAGTGGCCGACCGCTGAGCATGTGCCCGCAGAGGAGTTGGCCCGCCGGCAGGGTGTGCAGCCGGTCGCCTCCGTCGACGACCTGGCCCGGCCGGGCCTGTTCGAGTCCGACGACGAGTTGGACGAGTTCCTCGCCGACCTGTACGCCTCTCGGCGGGCCAGCGTCGCGTGAGCCTGGTCGTCCTGGATACCGACGTCGCGTCGGCGATCCTGCGTGGTCGCCTGCCTGACCGGCTTCGTGCCCGGCTGGCCGGTAAGACGTTGTGTATCACGTTCGTCACGCTTGGCGAGCTGACCAAGTGGACCGCGCTGCGGAGCTGGGGGCCGCGCAAGCTGGCTGACCTCGCGCAGTGGCGATCCGGCGTGGTCCTGTTGCCCTTCGATGAGGCGGTAGCGACGACCTGGGGGCAGCTTCAGGCGCGGGCACAGCACCGGGGGCGGCCCCGCCCGACGAATGACTCCTGGATCGCGGCCTGCTGCCTGGTCGACCGGCTGCCGCTGGCGACCTTCAACGGCAAGGACTACGCCGACTTCGCCGAGTATGACGGCCTACGACTGTTCGACGTCTCGTAGCGCCAGGGCTTCGCGTGCGCCGATCCCATCGGCTCCTGGCGGTCATCGACCGGCCGAGCCGGTATCACCGGTGGCAAGCCGCGTAGCGGCGCGGCAGTCGATCGCCCCGACCTCGACGGCGGCCGACCACCCCGCGATCGTCCCTACCGCGCTGGCGAGTGCAGATCAGGACAGCGGTGGCGGCGAGCCTTCGGTACGGTCCGGCGGATGAACCTCGCTGCGAGACACGCCTCCACAATCCGGGTCGTCGGCAACCTGGCTCTGCTCGCCGGACTGCTGGTCTCTGTCATCACGCTGGCGAGCGACCCCGGGTCGGCCGAGCCGCACGTCCTGGCGGGCTTCCTCGTCGCCACCGGGATCGGGCTGCGCATCGAAGCCGCGATCAGTTCACCTCGGGCGTGACGACCTGAACCGGGAACTGCCCGCCGCGCCGGCCGATGCCGGCCGGAGGCCGCCAGCAGGCCGAGTGCGGCGGGCGGGCCGCGCTTGCGCGGCCCCTTGATGGCGGCGAGCAAGGGTCGGCGGCGTTTCGGCAACGTGCGTCGCCTCCCGTCCGGGCGGTACCAGGCGCGCTACGTCGGCCCGGATGGGCTGGAGCGGAAGGCACCGCACACCTTCGAGACCGAGCGTCAGGCGGCGAAGTGGCTGACCGTGACGGAGTCCGAGATCATCAGGGGGAGTGGTCGGCCCCCGAGGCGGGAGAGATCAAGCTCGACGCGTACGGCCGCAAGTGGATCGCCGAACGTAAGCTCCAGCCGCGTAGCCGGGAGAACTACGAAGACCTGTTCCGGCTGCACATCTGCCCGCACCTCGGCGCGCTTGCCCTGGGCGCGATCAAGCCGCAGACCATCCGTACCTGGCGCAGGACGCTGCTCGGCGGCGGCACCACCGAGCCGCAGGCGGTCAAGGCGTACTCACTCCTGCGGGCGATCCTTAACACCGCCACCAAGGAAGACGAGCTGATTCGGCAGAACCCGTGCCGCATCCCCGGCTATGACCGCTATCACACGCCGGAGCGGCCGGTGGCGACCGTCGCCCAGGTGCTCGCGCTCGCCGAACGGATGCCGGCCCGGTTCTCCGCGCTGGTGATCGTCGCCGCGTTCTCCGGGCTGCGCTGGGGTGAGCTGGCGGCGCTGCGGCGCGGCGACGTCGACCTGGCGGCGGGCACGGTGCGGGTGCCGCGCAAGCTGGCGGCGTTGCGTAACCGGATGGAGTTCGGGCCGCCGAAGTCGGAGGCCGGGAACCGGGTGGTGACGCTGCCGGCGGCGGCGCGGACGGTGCTGGCCGAACACCTGGCCGAGTTCGTGGGGGAGGGGCCGGAGGCGTTGGTCTTCACCGGGGACAAGGGGCGGTGCTGCGTTCCGGCAACTTCCGGCGGGCGGTCGGCTGGGCGGCGGCGCTGCGGGCGGCTGGCATGCCGGCGGGGTTCCACTTTCACGACCTGCGGCACACGGGCAACAACCTGGCGGCGGCGACCGGGGCCAGCACCCGGGACCTGATGCACCGGATGGGCCACGCGAGCATGCGCGCGGCGCTGGTCTACCAGCACGCGAACAGCGAGCGGGACCGGGAGATCGCCGACGCGATGGACCGCCGCATCGTCAAGCAGACGAAGCAGGCGGCGACACCGGCCAAGGCGAGCAAGCCCAAGAACAAGGCGGCCAAGGACAAGCCGGCCACGGAGAAGGCGGCCAAGAAGAACGCGCCCAAGCAGAAGCCGGCGGCACGCAAGGCGGCCAAGAAGAACGCGCCCGAGGAGAAGCCGGCGGCTCGCAAGGCAGCCAAGGGCGGGAAGGCCGAGCGACCGGCACGCGATCCCGCCTCGGACGGCACGGCCAGCGCTACTGGCACGCAAGATCAAAGACGACTAAAACGAGAACGGCCCAGGCGCGGCGGTTGTGCCGCTGACCTGGGCCGGAATTCGTGGAGCGGGCGACGGGAATCGAACCCGCACCGTCAGTTTGGAAGACTGAAGCTCTGCCATTGAGCTACGCCCGCGCTCGGCCCCGCCGAAACGGGGCGCGCGGACAGCGTACCCAATCACTCTGCCGACCGCGCAGCCGCGCCACCCGGCCCGGCGCAAGATCCACACAACATCCGGGATGTAGTGGTCTTCGCCCGCCCGGAGGCCACTACATCCGGGACGTTGCGCGGATCTTGCAGCGGACGCTTGCGGGCTTTCGGGGGATTGTGTCCGGGTGGGTGCGGCCCCGGCACCGCCTCAGGCGCGTCGACGGCATAGACTGCACGTCGCCACGGGGTGTGGCGCAGCTTGGTAGCGCACTCGCTTTGGGAGCGAGGGGCCGTGGGTTCAAATCCCGCCACCCCGACTGTCGTCCGCCGCCGGGTCGTCCCGGCAGCGCGCGGTCCCGGGCGCTGCCGGTGCGTCAGGCCGGCTCGCCTACACTCGATGGGCTGAATCACGCCCAGACTCAACTGAGATCCGTCAAGGAGTACGCCTGTGAAGAGCACCGTCGAGACTCTGAGCCCGACGCGCGTGCGGCTCGCCATCGAGGTGCCGTTCGTCGAGCTCGAGCCGAGCCTCAAGAAGGCGTACCGGGAGATCGGTTCGCAGGTCCAGGTTCCCGGCTTCCGTCGGGGCAAGGTGCCGACCGCGGTCATCGACCAGCGGGTGGGCCGGGGCACCGTCCTCAACGAGGCGGTCCAGGACGCCATCCCGGAGAACATCCTCGCCGCGGTGCGCGAGCACGACCTGAAGACGCTGGGGCGTCCCGAGGTCGAGATCACCGAGTTCAACGACGGTGACTCGCTGAACTTCACCGCCGAGGTCGACGTCCGCCCGGAGATCACTCTGCCCGACGCGAACACCATCGAGGTGACCGTCGACGAGCTGCAGATCGACGAGAGCGAGATCGACGAGCAGCTGAAGAACCTGCGGGAGCGGTTCGCCACCCTCAAGACCGTCGAGCGGGCGGCCGCCGAGGGTGACTACGTGCAGATCGACCTGAACGCCACCGTCGACGGCGAGGACGTGCCGGGCGGCCAGGCCAGCAACATCTCCCACGAGGTGGGCAGCAAGCAGCTCCTGCCGGGCCTCGACGAGGCCGTGGTGGGCCTCGCCGCCGGTGAGGACACCACCTTCACCACCCAACTGGTCGGCGGCGACTTCGCCGGCCGCGACGCCGACGTGGCGGTGACCGTGCGCACGGTCAAGGAGAAGGAGCTGCCGGAGCTGAACGACGAGTTCGCCCAGATGGCCAGCGAGTTCGACACGATCGAGGAGCTGCGCGGCGACCTGCGGGCGCGGGTCACCCAGGGCAAGCAGGTCGAGCAGATCTACGCCGCTCGGGACAAGGCCCTGGTGCAGCTGGTCGAGGCCGCCGAGGTGCCGGCGCCGGAGGGCGTCGTCCGCGAGGAGGTCGCCAGCCGCAAGCAGGCGATGGTCGACCAGCTGGAGCGGATCGGCGCCTCCCTGGAGGAGTACCTGGCCGCCGAGGAGAAGACCGAGGAGCAGATCGACGCCGAGCTGACCGAGGCGGCGACCGAGGGCGTCAAGGTGCAGCTCCTGCTGGACACGCTGGCCGACGCCGAGGACGTGCAGGTCTCCGACGACGAGTTCGGGCACGAGATCGTGCACCGGGCGCAGCGCGCCGGGATGGCTCCGCAGCAGTACTACGACCAGCTGGTGCGCTCCGGCGCCGCCGCGGCGGTCTTCGGTGACGTGCGGCGGGGCAAGGCGCTCGCGGCCGTCATGGAGCGCATCACGATCAAGGACTCGGCCGGCAACGAGGTCACCCTGGACGCGTTGCGCGCCGCCAACGAGGCGGAGCACAACCACGAGCACTGATCGTCGGGTGCGGCCGCCGTCCGCCGCTGCGCGGTGGACGGCGGCCGAATCCATTCCGGGGTATGCCCGGACGCCCGCGCCGCGGGTGCGCCCGACACAGCTGCGCTGAGAGCGAACAGTGCCCCGACCGGGACTCTGCCGCCCCGCACAGCGGTTAGTGTCGGGAAAGACGGTACGGAGAGCGAAGGGCTGCCATGACCGACATGCACATCCCCAAGAAGTCGCTCCGGGCGATTGACGCGCGCGGTGGCGACTCCATTGGCAACCTCGACGACTCGGTCTACAACCGGTTGCTCAAGGAGCGCATCATCTTCCTGGGCAGTGAGGTGACCGACCAGGTCGCCAACCGCATCTGCGCGCAGCTGCTGCTGCTCGCCGCGGAGGACCCGGACCGCGACATCAACCTGTGGATCAACTCGCCGGGTGGCTCGGTCTACTCCGGCATGGCGATCTACGACACCATGCAGTTCATCGACAACGACGTGTCGACCGTGGCGATGGGCATGGCTGCCTCGATGGGCCAGCTGCTGCTCTGCGCGGGCACCAAGGGCAAGCGGTACGCGCTGCCGCACGCCCGGATCATGATGCACCAGCCGTCCGGTGGCCTGGGCGGTACGGCGTCCGACATCGCCATCCAGGCGGAGCAGATGCTCTACACGAAGCGGATGTTCCAGGAGCGGGTCGCGCACCACACCGGCCAGAGCCAGTCGCAGATCGAGGCGGACTCGGACCGGGACCGTTGGTTCACCGCCCAGGAGGCCATGGACTACGGCTTCATCGACAAGGTGATCATCGGGGCCGCTCAGGTTCCGGATGGCGCCGGGACCCTGAGCTGAGGAGCTGACGATGACCGATCTGAGCTTGCCGCCCCAGTTCGCGGCCGTGCACAACCGCTACGTTCTGCCGTCGTTCGTCGAGCGCACGTCGTACGGGGTCAAGGAGTCGAACCCGTACAACAAGCTCTTCGAGGACCGGATCATCTTCCTCGGTGTGCAGGTGGACGACGCGTCGGCCAACGACGTGATGGCCCAGCTGCTCACGCTGGAGGGCACCGACCCGGACCGCGACATCATCATGTACATCAACTCGCCCGGTGGCTCGTTCACGGCCATGACGGCGATCTACGACACCATGCAGTACGTCCGCCCGGACATCTCGACGGTCTGCCTCGGGCAGGCCGCCAGCGCGGCGGCGGTGCTGTTGTCGGCGGGTACGCCGGGTAAGCGGATGGCTCTGCCGAACTCGCGGATCATCATCCACCAGCCGGCCACCGAGGGCGGCTACGGGCAGGGCTCGGACATCGAGATCCAGGCCCGAGAGATCCTGCGGATGCGGACGCAGCTGGAGGACATGCTGTCCCGCCACTGCAACCGCCCGATCGAGCAGGTTCGCAAGGACATCGACCGTGACAAGATCATGACGGCCGAGGAGTCCAAGGAGTACGGGCTGGTCGACACGATCCTGACCAGCCGCAAGAAGGGCCTGCTGGCCGCCAACGCGGCTAGCTGAGCAGTACCGGGTCAGAGGTTGGCCGGGGCGTGAAGTTCCCGGCCGACCTCTGACACACCCGTTTTGGGGGTCGGAGAATGCCCCGTCAGCGGGTAACGTCGGGTCCGTACCGCTTCGCCGGTTGGGCCGGCGGGGTGAACGGAGCCGGACGGAGCGCAGCGTCCGCAGGTCAGGGCCGGGTCTCCGGCCGATGAGTGCAGGGAGAACGTAGGTGGCACGGATCGGTGACGGCGGCGACCTACTGAAATGCTCCTTCTGCGGTAAGTCGCAGAAGCAGGTGAAGAAGCTCATCGCGGGCCCTGGGGTCTATATCTGCGACGAGTGCATCGATCTCTGCAACGAGATCATCGAAGAGGAGTTGGCCGAGTCCGGCGAGGTGAAGTGGGAAGAGCTTCCCAAGCCGATGGAGATCTGCCAGTTCCTCGACAACTACGTCGTCGGGCAGGACCAGGCCAAGAAGGCGCTCGCGGTCGCGGTCTACAACCACTACAAGCGCATCCAGGCCGAGGCGGCCGGTGCGCCGGGCTCCGGCAGTGACGCCGTCGAGCTGGCCAAGTCCAACATCCTGCTGCTCGGTCCGACGGGGTGCGGCAAGACCCACCTGGCGCAGACGCTCGCCCGGATGTTGAACGTCCCGTTCGCCATCGCGGACGCCACGGCGCTGACCGAGGCGGGCTACGTCGGCGAGGACGTGGAGAACATCCTCCTCAAGCTGATCCAGGCCGCCGACTACGACATCAAGCGCGCCGAGACCGGCATCATCTACATCGACGAGGTTGACAAGATCGCCCGTAAGTCGGAGAATCCGTCGATCACGCGGGACGTCTCCGGCGAGGGTGTGCAGCAGGCGCTGCTCAAGATGCTGGAAGGCACGGTTGCCAACGTGCCGCCGCAGGGCGGTCGTAAGCACCCGCACCAGGAGTTCATCCAGATCGACACCACCAACGTGCTGTTCATCTGCGGTGGCGCGTTCGCCGGTCTGGATCAGATCATCGAGTCCCGCACCGGTCAGGGCGGCACCGGCTTCGGTGCCCGGCTCCGGTCGGTGTCCGAGCGGTCGACCGATGACATCTTCAGCCAGGTCATGCCGGAAGACATGCTCAAGTTCGGGTTGATCCCCGAGTTCGTCGGCCGGCTCCCGGTGATCACCAACGTGCGCAGCCTGGACCGCAGCGCCCTGGTCCGCATCCTCACCGAGCCGCGCAACGCCCTGGTCCGGCAGTACCAGCGGCTCTTCGAGCTGGACGGGGTCGAGCTGGAGTTCGACGAGCCGGCACTGGAGGCGATCGCCGACCAGGCGATGCTGCGCGGCACCGGTGCCCGTGGTCTGCGGGCCATCATCGAGGAGGTCCTTCTCTCCGCGATGTACGAGGTGCCGAGCAACCCGGACGCCGCCCGGGTGCTGATCACCCGCGAGGTGGTCCTGGAGAACGTCAACCCGACGATCGTTCCGCGCGAGTTCACCGGGCGTCGGGCCCGGCGGGACCGCGAGGAGAAGTCGGCCTGATCCTCCCCGCAGCACGCCGGTCGCTCATTCCTGACGCGGCCGGCGTGATCGCGTTCGGCGGTCCCACTCGCCCGACGGGGTGACCGTCACCATCATCAGCCGGGTCGGCTCGTCGGTGTCGTTGCGGTAGCCGTGTTCCCGGTCGGCGTGAAACTCGATGGTCTCGCCGGCGCGGACGGGGTGGTCCCGGCCGTCGACCCGGACGATCACGGCGCCGTCCAGCACGTGCAGCACCTCGCGGGTGCCGCGCGGGTGGTCGAGGGAGCGGTGTGCCTCTCCGGGCGCCATCCGCCAGTCCCAGAGTTCGACGAGGTCCGGCTCGCCCAGTCCGCTGAGCAGGTGGCCGGTGCCGCCGTGCTCACCCTGCCAGAGCAGGGGCGCCTCGGCGGCGGGGGTGATCTTCACGGTGTGTTCCTCGGCCGGTTCGAGCAGGTGGGCGATGTTGACGCCGAACGCGTCGGCGACCCGGCAGAGCGTGCCGACGCTCGGGTTGGTCCGGGCGCCCTCGATCTGCACGAGCATCCCCTTGCTCACCCCGGACCGGCCGGCCAGTTCCTCGAAGGACCAGCCTCGGGCGGCCCGTAGGTCGCGTACCTGCCGGGCGACCGCGGACGTCACCGCGCCCACCCGGTCGCCCCCGGTGTCGGTCATTAAACTATCCTTCGCGGTCACTATTATGGTACGACAGACAGATGCTACCCATTGTCCTCGCCGCGGTGTCCGCGATCGCGTTCGGCGCCGCCGACTTCTCCGGCGGAAAGGCGTCCCGCCGCGCCGACCCGATCGCCGTGACCGTGGTCTCCCAGCTGTTGAGCGTGCCGCTGCTGGTCGTCCTGGTGATGGTGGTGCCCGGCACCCCGACAGCCGGGGACATCGCCTGGGGGCTCGTCGCCGGAGTGGCCGGCGCGGCCGGGGTCATGCTTCTCTACCGGGCGCTCGCCGGCGGGATGATGGCCGTCGTCGCGCCGGTCACCGCGATCACCGCCGCCGTGGTGCCGATCGTCGCCGGCCTGTTCACCGCGAGCTTCCCGGGTGCCCCGGCACTGACCGGCGCCGGCCTCGCGGTGCTGGCGATCACTCTGGTCAGCCTCGGTGAGGGTGGCGGCCGCCGAGCCGTTCCGACCCGGCTGGTCGGGCTCGCCCTCGCCGCCGGGGCGCTCTTCGGTGTCTTCTTCACCCTGCTCGGCCAGGCCGACGAGAACGCCGGCATGTGGCCGGTGGCCGCGGTGCGGACCAGTTCGATCGCGTTTGGGCTCGCGCTGGCCGCCGGCACCGGGGTACGGCTGCGGCTCGACCGGCGCGTACTGGTCTGGGCGGCGGTCGCCGGCCTGCTCGACAGCGCCGCCAACGCGCTGTTCCTCGCGGCGGCGGCACGCGGCCACCTGAGCATCGTCGCGGCGATCGCCGCGCTCTACCCGGCCAGCACCGTGCTGCTCGCCCTCGCCGTCGATCGGGAGCGGCTGCGCCCGGTCCAGGTCGCCGGGCTCGGATTCGCCGCCGGCGCTCTGGTGCTGGCCAGCATCTGACCCTGTCCGCGTCGGCCCGTGCGGCCGTACCCTGGGATCATGCGCGTCGCCGTCTGCCAGCTGAACGCCCGGGACGACCGCAAGGCCAACCTGGCCGCCGCGGAGGTCCTGCTGGAACGCGCCGCCGCCGGCGGCGCGGACCTCGCCGTCCTACCGGAGTACGTCGACTACCTCGGCCCCGCCGACAGGTTGCCCGAGCCCGAGCCGGTCGACGGTGAGGTGGGCAGCTTCTTCGCCGGGGTCGCCCGGCGCCTCGGCATCTGGCTGGTGGCCGGGTCGTTCCACGAGGTCGGTCCGGACCCGGAGCGCACCTGGAACACGTCGCTGGTCTTCGACCGGTCCGGCAGCCTGGCCGCGAGCTACCGCAAGATCCACCTGTACGACGTGGAGATTCCGGGCCGGGTCTCCTACCGGGAGTCGGCGAGCGTGGCACCCGGTGCGCAACCGGTGGTGGTCGACGTCGAGGGCCTGCGGGTGGGCCTGTCGATCTGCTACGACCTGCGCTTTCCCGAGCTCTACCGCGCACTCGCCACCGACGGTGGCGCCCAGCTCCTGGTGGTCCCGGCCGCGTTCATGATGCACACCGGCCGCGATCACTGGGAGGTCCTGCTGCGGGCCCGGGCGATCGAGAACCAGTGTTTCGTGGCGGCAGCGGGCCAGACCGGGGACCACGAGCCCGGCCGTACGTGTTTCGGCCGCAGCATGGTGGTCGACCCGTGGGGGACCGTCCTCACCCAACTGCCGGACGGCCCAGGGGTGTCCGTCGCCGACCTGGACCTCGACCGGCTCGCCGCCATCCGGGCCGAGCTGCCCAGCCTGGCCAACCGCCGGCTCTGAGGCTCAGCCCTGCAGCAGGACGCCGATCACCGTGAGACCGGCGATCGCCGCTGCGGTGACCAGCAGCGCCGTGGTCATCCTGGACGGGCCCCGGCGGGCGAGCCGTCCCACCGAGAGCACCAGCACGACCAGTACGACCGCGCCGATCACCAACTGCCAGAACGGCAGGAGGAGACCGAGCAGCGCCTCCTCGGCGACCACCGTGGTGCGGGGTCCGTACTCATCCATGCCTGACACTCTGGCACGACGGGTGGCTTCGCGTCGCCGGCTACGCCGACGAGTGCCGCCCCTGGCGCTCGGCCGAACCAGTGATGAACCCTGATTTGCCTTCTCCGGGCCGTCCGCGTAACTTTCTCTCTGCACGGGGGAGGCCGGACAAACCGGCCGAGATCGGGCGCCAGGCTCGTGGCGGAAACGCCGAGCGAGACTGAGGATCGGGCGGTGCGGAACACTCCGGATACGGAGTTGCGAACGCGAAGCCGACCGGGTAGAGTTCTGAAGCCGGCAGGAGCCGGGCAGAGAGCCGCGAAGCGGCGATCGGCCGGTCTGCGGCTTCCCACGACAGTAGCGACCGCTGGATACGGCGTGCGTCATCGTGGGTCCGGACGAGCCAAATTGATCACCTCGGATACGAGGTTGACAATGAAAGTTCGACCAAGTAGGTTTGAGCGGTTGCCCCGAAACGGGGTTCCACGGAATGTGGGGCTTCTGATCGGTGTGTGGTTGTTCTTTGAGAACTCAACAGGGTGCTTGTAAAGCCAGTGCCAATTATGATTTATACCCCGGACTGGTCAGGCTTCGGTTTGGCTGGT
>NZ_WBKR01000132.1 GCF_008868155.1 Micromonospora sp. ALFpr18c | reverse complement strand
GGCGTGGTGGTCGGAGGCGGCGAGGTCGGGCCACCGCCCCACTGCGGGTCCGGCCACGGGCCGCAGTACGGGGTCGGGGTGTACCAGCCCGAGTTGCCCGAGCCCTGGGTGATCTGGAAGCCCCCGCCCACGCAGTTGTGGATCGGATTGCTCTGCGCGATGTTGCTGGCCCGCACGTTGGTGAAGGACACCTGGCTGGGCGCCTGCACCTGGAGGGCGTACGTGCCGGCGCCGTCGATGCGCACGTTGGTGAGGTTGATTCCGTTGGTCTGGCCCTCGATCCAGTGTAGCGCCGCGTACGAGCTGTCCAGGATGTCGGTGTCGGTGATGTTGATGGTGGGGTTCTGGAACGCCTCGTTGAGGGCGGAGAACCAGATCGCTCCGACGCCGAAGTTCCAGTTGTAGTCCGAGTTGCCGTTGCGGATCAGGGTGTTCCGGGCGATCGTCCAGGTGCCCTGGACACCGGTGGCACCCTGCACGCCGGGGTAGCGGTTGGCGACGTGGATGCCGCCGCCGTTGGTCAGCGAGTCGGCCGTGACGTTGTCGGTGATTGTGATGTCCCGGCCGCCGTAGCTGACCAGGTGGTTCGCCAACAGGGTCACGCCGATGGTGTTGTGCGTGAAGGAATTGTTGACGTTCGGCACGTTCTGCGCCCACATCGCCAGGGCGTCGTCACCGGTGTTGCGGACGAACGTGTTGGTCACCGTCGAGTTGGTCACGCCGGTGTGGAAGTTCACCCCGTCCGCGGTCTGGTCCAGGATCCGGCTGTTGCGGATGGTGAAGTTGTCCATCGGGCCGTCCATCCACGCCCCGACCTTGGTGTTCTCCAGCCACAGGTTGTCCACGACCGAGTTGGACATCGCCCCACCGAGGGCGTTGACCTGGTCGTCGTCCATCCGTTCCCGGATGTCACCGATGATGGCGAAGTCCCGCAGCGTGACGTTGCGGCTCGGCCCGCCGGCCTCGTGTGACCGGATCTCGCCGGTGTAGCCGCCGCCGGGGACGTACTTGCCGTAGACGCCGGCGGCCCGCTTGCGGTCGGTGGGGTGCCGGCCGCCGAGCACCGAATACCACGGTCCGGCACCACGCAGCGTCACCCCGTCGACCACCACGTGGTCCCAGAGGGTGAAGGCGCCGGTCGGGATCCAGACGGCCCTGCCCTGGGCCTTTCCGGCGTCGACCGCGGCCTGGAACTTCGCGGTCGAGTCGGTCGCGCCGCTCGGGTCGGCACCGAAGTCGGTGACCACGTCGAGCACACCGCTGGGCTTGGCGATCGGCGTGACCAGCTCGAAGTCGGCCAGGTCGACGGTGAACGTCGGCGACTGGGCCGTCGACGAGACCTGGAGGCGAATCTTCGTCCCGGCCGGCTGGGTGCTGCCGAACAGCGCCCGGGTCTCGTCGTAGAAGTGGTGCGGGTTGGTGTCGCCCGGGTTGTTGTTGAACGGGTATCCGCCGTAGTACCAGCCGTACCTCGACGTCACCGGGACCGACTTCAGCAGCGTCCCGTTGGCTCGCAGGTCGATGGCGGCGTCCCGGCCGGTGCCGGCCGGGCTGTCCGGCAGGCTGATCCGGAAGGTGACCGCGTTGGCCGGGGCGGTGAGCGTGAACTCGACGTACTCGCCGACGGCGTCGAGGGTGACCGCCTCCCGGCCGGACGCCTCCGACGGCAGCGTGCCGTAGCGGCGGTCCGGGCCGATCTTCGTGCCGTTGTGGGCGGCCTTCTCCGCCTCCTGCTCGACGAACGGCACGGTCGCGCCGCGGCCGGGGATGTCGAAGGGGGACAGCCCGGCCGCCGAGGCCGGGGTGGCGGTGCCGGTGACCGCGAGGACGGTCACCGATGTGGCGGCGAGCAGGGTGGCGGCGATGGCGGCCAACCCTGCCCGGGTCGGGTGTCGAAGGTGGTGCGGGGTGCCGGTGGTGTGGTTGGCCATGAGCTGCGCTCTCCCTTTCGTCAGGCAGGCCAGGTCCCCCCGTTGCGGTGCGGCGTGTCGCGTTCCCCCTTGGTCCTCCTCTCTTCGACGGGTGTGGTGCCGGCGGTCGGGACGGGACCGCCGGCACCACGGCGTGGGTCAGGTGAGGGCGGCGCCGTCCGCCGCGGGCGATTCGGCGGTACGCAGCCAGACGGCGGTGTCCGACGGCAGCAGACCGTCGTCGAGCGGCCCGCTGGCCAGCAGCACATCCCCGTCGGCGGGCACCTCCACCGGGGTGTCGGAGAGGTTGACCAGGCAGCGGAAGCCACCGCCCCGGCTGAACGCGAGCACCCCCTCCGGGGCGGTCAGCCAGGTCAGCTCGCCGTCGCCGAGCGCCGGCTGGGCCCGGCGGATCCCGATCGCCGCCCGGTACAGCTCCAGCATCGAGGCCGCGTCGCCGGTCTGCGCCCGGGCGGTCCGTTCCTTCCAGTCGGCCGGCTGAGGCAGCCACGGAGCGGTCGCGCCGTCGGGGCTGAACCCGAACGGCGGCTCGTCGCCGGTCCACGGCAAGGGCACGCGGCAGCCGTCACGGCCGGGGTCGACGCGGCCGGAACGCTCCCACATCGGGTCCTGGCGCATCGCGTACGGAATGTCCTCGACCTCGTAGAGCCCCAGCTCCTCGCCCTGGTAGACGTAGGCGGCGCCGGGCAGCGACAGCGAGAGCAGCGCGGCGGCACGGGCCCGCCGGGTGCCCAGCTCCAGGTCGGTCGGGATGCCCTCGCGCTTGGCGGCGAAGCTGAACGTGGTGTCCGCCCGCCCGTAGCGGGTGACGTGCCGGGTGACGTCGTGGTTGGAGAGCACCCAGGTGGCCGGCGCACCGACCGGCGCGTGCGCGCTCAACGTGCCGTCGATGCTCTCGCGCAACGCAGAGGCGTCCCAGGCGCAGCCGAGGAAGTCGAAGTTGAACGCCGCGTGCAGCTCGTCCGGGCGCAGGTAGTTGGCGAACCGCTGCCGGTCCGGCAGCCACACCTCACCGATCAGGGCGCGCTCGCCGGGGTAGGAGTCGGCGACCCGGCGCCAGCCCCGGTAGATGTCGTGGACCCCGTCGAGGTCGTGGAACGGGTGCGGCTGGTCCGGCCGGACCTCGGGCAGCTCGCCGTCCTTGACCAGCAGACCGGCCGAGTCGATCCGGATGCCGTCGACGCCCCGGTCGAACCAGAACCGCAGGATGTCCTCGAATTCGGCGCGTACCCGGGGGTGCTCCCAGTTGAAGTCCGGCTGCTGCGGGGCGAACAGGTGCAGGTACCAGTCGCCGGGGGTGCCGTCCGGGTTGGTGGTGCGCGTCCAGGTCTCGCCGCCGAACTCGCCGACCCAGTCGGTGGGCCGCTGGTCGCCGTTCGGCCCCCGGCCGGGGCGGAACCAGAACAGGTCCCGCTCGGGCGCCCCGGGGCCGCCGGCGAGGGCGGCCTGGAACCACGGGTGCGCGTCCGAGCAGTGGTTGGGTACGACGTCGACGATGGTCCGGATGCCGAGCGCGTGGGCCTCCGCGATCAGGGCCTCCGCCTCGGCCAGCGTGCCGAAGACCGGGTCGATGTCACGGTAGTCGGACACGTCGTAGCCGGCGTCGGCCATCGGCGACGGATACCAGGGGCTGAACCAGATCGCGTCGACGCCAAGTGCGGCCAGGTGATCCAGCCGGGACCGGATCCCGGCGATGTCGCCGATACCGTCGCCGTTGCCGTCGGCGAAGCTACGTGGATACACCTGGTAGATAACGGCTCCACGCCACCACGGACCACTGTCTGCTGTGGACACGAGCACCTGCTTTCTGCGTCAGTACGTCGGCGAGTTCGCCGGACCTGGATATGTGTCGGGCGAACGGTCATTGTTCGCCGCGGGGAGACGCGGTAATGGTCACCCCTTGAGGCTGCCGGTGGTCAGGCCGGACATGATGTTCCGCTGGAAGATCAGGAAGACGATGACGGTCGGGATCGCGGCGATGACCGACGCGGCGATCACCACGTTCATGGGCGTACCACCCGCGAAGGAGTAGATGCCGACGCTGACCGTCCGCGTCTGCGGCGACGGCATGACCAGCTTCGGCCAGAGGAAGTCCTTCCAGACCGCCGTCATGGCCAGGATCGCGACGACCCCGAGGATCGGGCGGGACATCGGCAGGATGATCGACCAGAGCGTACGCAGTGGCGTCGCCCCGTCCACCAGGGCCGCCGCCATCAGCTCCTCCGGAATCGAGTCGAAGAACCGCTTCAACAGGAAGATGTTGAATGCGTTCGCCACCAGGGGCAGCCAGATCGCGAACGGCGAGTCCAGCAGGTTGATGTGCGCGATCGGCAGGTCGATCACGGTCACGTACTGCGGAACGATGAGGACCATCGCCGGAATCATCAGCGTTCCCAGCATCAGCGCGAGGATCACGTTGCCGAAAATCGGCCTCAGCTTGGACAACGAGTACGCGGCAGCCGCATCGAAGACGAGTTGGAACAGCACCGCGCCGATGGCGTAGTAGAACGTGTTGAACAGCAGCTTGGCGAGTTCCAGGTTGTTCCAGGCGTCGATGTAGTTCTGCGGCTGGGGGTCCTTCGGGAACAGCGTCGGCGGGGTCTGCGCGATCTCCTGGCCGGACTTGAGCGCGCCGGTAACCATCCAGTAGAGCGGGCCGAGGAAAACGAGGGTGAACCCCGTCACGACGACCACCAGCAGCGTCCAGTAGATGATCCTGCCGCGCCCCCGGCTGAGCTGGGCTTGGGAGATGAGGGTCCGGGTGCCGGATTCCTGTGCCATTCCTCGCCGTCCTAGTCCTGTTTCGCGCTCAGCCGCAGGTACACGGCGGAGAAGCCGGCCAGCACCACGAGCATGATCACGCCCACTGCGGCGGCGCCGTTGAGGTCGTTCTGGAAGAACCCGTGCTGGTAGATCAGGTACGCCACCGTCGTCGCGGAGTCCTCCGCGCCCGCGCCGTTGGCGAGGATCAGGGGCTCGATGAAGAGCTGCATCGTGGCGACGATCTGGATCATCGCCAGGAGCGCGAGGATCAGGCGGGTCTGCGGGATCGTCACGTGCCGGATGCGCCGCCAGATCCCCGCGCCGTCGAGCTCGGCCGCCTCGTACAGCTCACCGGGGATGCTCTGCAACGACGCCAGGTAGATGAGCACCGCGCCACCCATGTTCATCCAGGTCGACGCGATCACCATGGCCGGCATCGTCATGTCGGGCGACTGCATCCACTGGGAGGTGGGCAGGTGCAACGCCTTCAGGATCGCGTTGAAGAGCCCCGCGTCGCTGGGGTCGTACGCGTAGAACTTGAACAGGTACAGCGCGGAGGCCGGCGGCAGCATCACCGGCAGGTAGACCAGGATCCGCAGGTAACCCTTGGCGTGGCGGAACTCGTTGAGCAGGATCGCCACGAAGAACGGCACCGCGTACCCGACGACGAGCGCGAGCACCGTGAAGTAGAGCGTGTTCTGCCAGGCCGGCCAGAAGCTCGGGTCGGCGAGGATGCGGGAGTAGTTGTCCCAACCCACCCAGGTGGTCTCGCCGCGCCGGGTCCGCTGGAAGCTCATGACGATGCCGCGGACCATCGGGTACCAGGAGAAGACGACGAAGCAGAGCACCGCCCCAATCAGGAACGCGTGACCGGTGAGGTTGTCCCGTACCTTGCGGCCGAGGCTCGTGCGCTGCGGCCTCGCCGGGTACGGCGACGGCGGACGGCCCGCTGTCCGAGAGGTCGGCGGGACGGTGGTGATCGCCAAGGCAACTCCTGAGTGAGTCGGTGACGTCGTCGATGCGGCGTGGACGGTGTGGGGGCCGGGTCGGCGTCCCGGCCCCCACACGCTCGGTCAGCTCTCCGCGGCGAGGAGCTGGTTGACCTTCTCCTCGGCGGTCTTGAGCAGCGCGTCGATGTTCGCGTTCGGGTTGGTCAGCACCCCGGACATCGCGGCGTCGAGCACCGCGTAGATGGCCTGCGCGTTGCGCGGCTCACCCTTGATCGGCACCGGGGTCGCCTCGAAGATCGCGAAGTTCGCCGTGTCGACGTTCGCGTTGGCCTTGCGCAGCTCCAGTTCCTGCTTCTGCGCGTCGCTGCCGTTGGCGAACAGCAGCGGCTGGGGCAGACCCACCGGGTAGTTCTGCGGCTTGGCCCGCACGTAGTCGAACTGGCCCTTGCCCGGGGTCAGCTTCTGGTACGCGATCCACTTCATACCGGCCTTGACCTGCTCGGGGGTCAGGTCCTTCTTGAAGAAGTAACCCTCGCCGCCGCCGAGCGTCCCCTTCGCCGCGCCATCCTGGCCGGGCAGCGGGGCCATCGCCCAGTCCTGGAACTTGCCCTGGAACTGGCTGACGATCGCCTGGGTGGCGTCCGGAGCACCGATGAACATGCCGACCTTGCCCGCGCCGGCGTTCGTCAGCAGGTCAGCCCACTGGAGCAGCTGGCGGCTGCCCATGCTGTTGTCGCCGTACCGCATGTCCTTGAGGTTCTGCAGGACCTGCTTGCCCTGGGCGTTGTTGAAGTCGGCCTTCTTGCCGTCCTCGGTCAGCACCCGGCCGCCCTGCGAGTAGAGCAGGGAGGTGAAGTGCCAGCCGCCGGTGTTGCCGGCGCTGTACTCCGAGTAGCCGGCGATGCCGTTGCCGAGGGCGGAGATCTTCTTGGCGGCCGCCCGGACGTCCGCCCAGGTCTTGGGCGGGTTGTTCACGTCGAGCCCGGCCTGCTGGAAGAGGACCTTGTTGTAGATCAGGCCCATCGAGTAGTTCTTCACCGGGACGGCGTAGAGCTTGCCGCCGTCGGTGAAGACCTCCTTGAGCGCCGGGTCGATGCTGTCCCAGGTGGGGATCGTGTCCTTGTTGGCATATTGGGCGATGTCCATCGCCTGGCCGGAGTCGAGCACCTGCTGGACGTCGGTCATGTACCCGTAGAACACGTCGGTCACGGTGCCGCCGGCGAGGCGGGCGGTGAAGTCCGGCGGGTTGTTGCACTGCTCGCCGACGCTCACGCTCTTGACGACGATGTCCGGGTTCTGCCGCTGGAACTCGGCGACGTCGTCGTTCCAGTTCTTCAACAGTTCTTTCTGGGCGCCGACGGGCTGGCAGTCGACCGTGATGGTGACCTTGCCGCCGGCGTTCGTGTCCTTGTCGCCGCTCTTCGTGGAGCACGCCGTGAGGCTGAACCCCAGGCCGGCCACGAGCGCCAGCGCCGCAGCCTTTCGGTATTGCGGTACGGACATCTGTCCATCCCTCCGGAAACGGGTGTCTCCAAGACCTTCGCTGATCTGCGGTGATGCGACCTGACGCCCTGTAGCTGCGCCGGAGCCGGGTGTGAGTGAAGTCACTGTAACGAGGCCGACTCATTTCAGCAAGGTGTCGACTGTGTTTTGAAAAGACGCGACATCTTGACGACAGAGACGAACAGAAGTTGGGATTGCGCCTGGTTCGGACGGTTTTGGACAGCGAAAAGGCCGCCGACCGCGGGGGGCGGTCGACGGCCGGAGGGCGGTCGGTCAGTGCGGTACGGCGAGGGTCAGCGACGGGGTGCCGGTGCGGTGGAGCCGCGTACCACCAGCTCGGGTTCGAACAGCAGCTCGTCGTGCAGCACGCCGGCCCCCTCGATCTGGGTCACCAGCAGGTCCACGGCGGCTTGGCCCATCGTCTCGATCGGCTGCCGCACCGTGGTCAGCGGCGGGTCGGTGCAGGTCATGAACGCGGAGTCGTCGTAGCCCACCACCGAGATGTCGGTCGGCACGGCACGACCCAGCCGCCGTGCGGCTCGAATGGTGCCCAGGGCCAGCACGTCGCTGGCGCAGATGATGCCGGTGACACCCCGCTCGACCAGTTTCGTCGCGGCCACCCGGGCGCCCTCCATCGAGAAGCTGGAACGCTCGACGCATTCCGCGTCGTCGCCCTCGCCCCAGCCCGCGGCCTGGATCATCGCGTCCAGCTTGCGCCGGGACGGCACGTGCCCCTCCGGGCCGAGCACCAGCCCGATGCGCTCGTGCCCGAGCGACCGCAGGTGCCCGTACGCCTGCTCCACGGCCACCGCGTCGTCCGTGGAGACCCGGGGAAAGCCCAACTCGTCCACGCCCGCGTTGACCAACACCACCGGCAGGCCCCGGTCGGTCAGCCGGCGGTAGTGGTCGTGCCGCGCGTCGGCGAGGGCGTACGAACCGCCGGCGAAGATCACCCCGGAGACCTGGTGGTCGAGGAGCATCTCCACGTAGTCCATCTCGGACACACCACCGATGGTGCGGGCGCAGAGCGCCGGGGTGTAACCCCGCTGGGCGAGCGACCCGGTCACCACCTCGGCGAGCGCCGGGAAGATCGGGTTCTGCAGTTCGGGCAGCACCAGCCCGACCAGCCGGGCACGCTCGCCACGCAGCTTGGTCGGCCGCTCGTAGCCGAGCACGTCGAGCGCGGTCAGCACGGCCGTCCGGGTCGCCTCGGACACGCCGTCCCGACCGTTGAGCACCCGGCTGACGGTGGCCTCGCTGACGCCCGCCTTCTTGGCAACTTCAGTCAACCGCTTGGTCACGGTCGCAATCGTACGTCAACCTCATGAAAGAAATGAACAGCCAATCCGCTGGGTTTTGCCGTTGACCTGCCACGTCTTGACGTCGATCGACACGCCGATGTGCACCGTGACGCCAGCCCGACGCGGCGCCGCACTGCCTCCGACCTGTCCCGCTCGCCGTTTCGAGCGTGATGCCTCAGCGGCATCAAGATGACTGTGAGGCATCACGCTCTTCCGGGCACGGGCCTCGCGGAGCCCGCACAGCGCGGACCTCGCGGAGCCCGCACAGCGCGGACCTCGCGGAGCCCGCACAGCGCGGACCTCGCGGAGCCCGCACGGCGCGGACCTCGCGGAGCCCGCACGGCGCGGACCTCGCGCAGCCCGCACGGCGCGGACCTCGCGCAGCCCGCACGGCGCCGGCCAGCCGCCGGTGTCGTCAGGACAGGTTGCGCAGCGCGTCCTCGATGGCCCGGTGGAACGTCGGGTACGCGTAGATCATGTGCCGGAGCTGACTCAGCGGCACCGCCGCGTGCACCGCCACGACCAGCGCCGAGAGCACCTCGCCACCGGTCGGGCCGACCGACGTCGCGCCGATCAGCACGCCCTGGTCGGCGTCCGCGATCAGCTTGATGAAACCCTCGTCGCCGACCTGGTGGATCCAACCCCGGGTCGAGCTGCTCAGCTTGGTGAACCCGACCTGCACGTTGATGCCGCGCTCGCGGGCCTGCCGCTCGGTCAGCCCCACCGCGCCGACCTCGGGATCGGTGAACGTCACCCGGGGCAGCGCGCGGTAGTCGGCGCGTGGCACGCTGCCCGCCGAACCGCTCGACCCACTGGCCGCCAGCGAACTGGACGCGCCCATCGCACCGCCGACCACGCTGGCGGTGCCGCTGGCATCCGGCCCCGCGTCCGCCTGGCGAGCGTGCGCCAGCACGTCGGCGATCACGATGGCCGCCTGGTACATGGCGATGTGGGTGAAGGCCCCCTCGCCGGTCAGGTCACCGACCGCCCAGATGCCGTCGGTGACGTGCAACCGGTCGTCCACCGGCAGGTAGCGCTGGGCGGCGTCCACGCCGACCGTGTCCAGCCCCAACTCCTCCAGGTGGGCGCGGCGCCCGGTCACCACCAGCAACTGGTCGGCCGTGAACTCGGCACCGCCGGCCCCCCGCAGGGTGAACCGGTTCCCGTCGTGCTCGACCCGTTCGGCGCGTACCCCGGTGTGGATCTCCACGCCGTCGGCGCGCAGCGCCGCGGCGGCGACCTCGGACGCCTCCGGCTCCTCGACGGCCAGCACCCGCTCCAGCGCCTCCACCACGGTGACCCGCACACCGAAGCGGGCGAAGACCTGGGCCAGTTCCAGTCCGATCGCGCCACCTCCGAGCACCAGCAGCGACGCCGGCAACTGCTCGACCTCGATCGCCTGGTGGTTGGTCCAGTACGGGGTGTCGGCCAACCCATCGATCGGCGGCACCGACGGACGCGTGCCGGTGCCCAGCACGACCCCGTGCCGAGCCTGGAACACCTGGTCACCGACCCGGACCCGCCCCGGGCCGTCGAGCCGGCCGCTGCCCCGGACGAAGCGGCCACCCTTGCCGGTGAACCGCTGCACCGCGACCGTGTCGTCCCAGGTGTCGGTGGCCTCCTCGCGGATCCGCTTCGCCACCGGCGCCCAGTCCGGCTGGACCTGCGCCGTCCCGGCCAACCCGTCGACACGGCGGGCCTCGGCGAGCGCGTTGGCCGCCCTGATCATCATCTTGCTCGGGATGCAGCCCCAGTACGGGCACTCACCGCCGACCAGATCCCGCTCGACACCGACGACGCTCAGGCCGGCCTCGGCGAGCCGCTCGGCCACCTCCTCGCCGCCGACCCCGAGCCCGACCACGACAACATCCACCAGCTCCGGTTCCGCCACCCGAACAGCATCCCCCAGCGACCGCACGCCAACCACCGGGGTCAACGAAAAGTCGACCCCGGTAGCGGGCCGGGCAGCCTACGGTTACCGCATGCACGCACGCTTCACCCCGGTCCGGGATCACTTCCACGACCTGCTCGCCTCCGGCCGGGAGAGCGGCGCGAGCCTGACCGTCTGGTACGACGGGCAGCCGGTGGTCGACCTGGTCGGTGGCACCAGCGACGGGCCGGGTGGCGAGCCGTGGCGGCCGGACACCCTGGTCAACGTCTACTCGGCCGGCAAGCCGGTGGCCGCGCTGTGTCTGCTGACGCTCGTCGACCGTGGGCAGGTCGACCTCGACGCGCCCGTCGATCGGTACTGGCCGGAGTTCCGCACCCCGGCCACCGTGCGGCACCTGCTGTCGCACACCTCCGGGCTGCCGACCTTCCCGGTGCCCCGGCCGGCCGCCGCGATCGCCGACTGGGCTCTGCTCGCCGGCGACCTCGCCGCAGCCGATCCCGAGTGGACGCCGGGCTCGATGGCCGGGGAGCACGCGTGGACGTACGGGCACCTGGTGGGCGAGCTGGTCCGGCGGGTCGACGGCCGCTCGGTGGGCAGGTTCCTGGCCGACGAGATCGCCGGCCCGTGGCGGCTCGACCTCGGCTTCGGGCTGGCCGAGGCGGACCAGCGGCGCTGCGCGGACCTGCGCTACGGCGACCCGCAGTGGCCGGCCCGGAAGCTCGGCGAGCCGGGTTCACCGCGGGCGCGGGCGATGGGCAACCCGGCCGGTGGGCTTGACCTGGCGGTGCTGAACAGCCCGCTCTGGCGGCGTGCCGAGGTGCCGGCGGTCAACCTGCACGCCAGCGCGTCCGGGTTGGCCCGGCTCTACGCCGGCCTACTGGCCGGTGGCGTCCTGGACGGGGTCCGGCTGGTCAGCCCCGAACTGGTGGCCGAGGCGACCCGGATCCAGTACGACGGGCCGGACCTCGTGCTGGACCGCCAGGTCCGGTGGACGCTCGGCATGCAGTGGGAGCCGGACGGTAGTTGGGGCATGGGCGGCATCGGTGGCAGCAGTGCGTGGGCCGACCCGGAGCGGGGTTACGTCTTCGCGTACGCCACGGCCCTGCTCGCCGAACACGACCGGGTGGACGAGCTGGTCGAGGCCCTGCACTCCTGCCTGTGACCGTCAGCGCAGCCACACCGGATCGGTGCCGGGCACCGAGAGCGGCGGTGGGTAGTCCAGCGATCGGCGCGGGTCGTCGGGCAGCTTCCACGGCTGGTGCACGGCCTTGCCCGGCACCCTCGCCAGCTCCGGCACCCAGCGGCGGACGTAGTCGCCGTCCGGGTCGTACCGTTCGGCCTGCCGGACCGGGTTGAACCCCCGGTACGGCTTGGTGTCGTTGCCGGTGCCGGCGACCCACTGCCAGTTGCCGGAGTTGTTGGCCACGTCGCCGTCCAGCAGCCAACGGAAGAAGACGCCCACCCCGGCCCGCCAGTCCTGCCCGAGGTGCTTCGTCAGGTAGCCGGCCGTGATCAGCCGGGCCCGGTTGTGCATCCAACCCTGCGCCCGCAGCTGCCGCATCCCCGCGTCCACGATCGGCATCCCGGTGCGCCCCTCGGCCCAGGCCGCCAGCGCGTCGTCGTCGTAGCGCCACCGCTCGGTGGCACCCGGCCGGTACGCGGCGGTCGAGATCGCCGGAAAGGCGGCGGTGACCTGGTAGTAGAAGTCCCGCCAGCAGAGCTGCCGGACGAACGGGCCGGACCGGTCGCCGGCCCGGTTGGCTACCGCCAGCGGCGACACGCAGCCGAAACGCAGGTACGGGCTGAGCCGGGACGTGTCGTCGCCGGCCATGTCGTCGTGCTGGTCGCCGTACCGGTCGAGGTCGGGCAGCCAGTCGGTGAGCCGCTGGCGGGCGACCCGCTCGCCGCCGACGGCGGCGTCGGGTGACTCTCCGGCCGGCAGCGCCGGCAGCCGACCGACGCGTACCCCGTCGGGCAGCGTGATCCGCCGCGGCGCGGCCAACTCCTCGCGCCATGGCGAGGCCGCCCAGGCCCGGTGGTACGGGGTGAACACCCGGTAGTGGTCACCGCCGCCGCCCGGCCGCAGGGCACCCGGCTCGATGACGGTCAGCCCGGGAAACAGTCGCAGGTGCAGCCGGTGCCGCGCACACTCGTCGCGCAGGCGCCGCTCCCGCCGGCGGGCGTGCCGGCTCACATCGGCCGAGAGAGCGACGGCGGTGGCGCCGACCTCGCCGGCCAGCCGGACCGTCTCGTCCACCGGGTCGCCGTGGCGCACCACCAGGTCGCCGCCCCGCTCGCGCAACTCGGTGCGCAACTCGGCGACGGCCTGGTGCAGGAACCGGGTGCGGTTGGCCGACAGGCCGGCCAGCGCCAGGTCGAACACGTACAGCGGAACCACCCGGTCGAAGGCCGCGCAGGTGGTGGCCAGCGCCGGGTGGTCGTGCACCCGCAGGTCGCGGGTGAGGAGAACGATCGCGGTGCCCCCGGTCACCGGGCCGCCGGGTGCACCGTCGGCCCGGGGATGGAGACCGGGGTACCGGTCGACGTGAGCAGGGCACGGGCGGCCACCGCCATCCGACGCCGTTGCGGCACCAGGGCCCGCCGGGCGAACACGTCGTAGTCCTGCGCGGCCACCTCGTCGAGGATGCCGCCGTACAGCGCGTACGCGGTGCGCATGCACGCCTGCGAGGCGGGCGCGAGCATGGTGATGCCGGGTGCGGCGGCGGCGTAGTGCGCCTGCGCGCGGGTCACCTCGTACTCGATCAGCTCGCGGGTCCGGGGCGTGCCCCGCCCCCGGTCCCGGGCCTCGACCAGCTCGTCGCGGGTGACGCCGAACTTCGCCAGGTCCTCGTCCGGCAGGTAGGTGCGGCCCCGGTCGAGGTCCTCGGCGACGTCCCGGATGAAGTTGGTGAGCTGGAAGGCGAAGCCGAGTTGGCGGGCCGGCTCGCGGGCCGCCGCCGGGTCGGAGCTGCCGAGGATGGGCAGCATCATCGTGCCGATGACCGCCGCCGAACCCTCCATGTAGTCGAGCAGGTGGTCGTAGGTCGGGTACGCGGTGACGGTCAGATCCATCGCCATGCTCTTCAGAAACGACGCAAAGTCGTCCCGGTCGAGATCGAAGACGGCGATCGTGTGCAGCACGGCCGGCAGCAGCGGGTCGTCGACCGGCGCACCGTGCAGGCCGGCCACGAAACGGCTGGCCCAGTCGTCGAGCAGGGCGGCCCGCTCGGCCGGCGGCAGGTCCTCGGTGCGGTCGACGATCTCGTCGGCGTACCGCGTGAACCCGTAGAGGGCGTGCACATGTCGTCGTTTCCACGCGGGAAGCAGCCGGGTGGCGAGATAGTAGGTGCGGCCGTGACGTCTGTGCAGCTCACGGCACCGGTCATAGGCAGCGGTGAGATCGGTGTCCACCGGCCCTCCTCAAATATCGACGCACCAATCGACGCAACTCGTAACCCTAGGGTACGCTCGCCCACATGGCCAACGACGCAGTTGCGGGCAACGCGATTCGTGTGGCGCCGGCAGGGCCGGGCGAGGGGGACGATCCGGTCCGGGCGGTGCTCGCCGCGTACACCCAGGACCTGATCACGGCGGTGGACGACACCCTCACCACGTTCCTCGCCGCCGAGGTCGACACCCTCGCCGAGATCGACGCGGGGATGGGCGGCTTCGCGGTCGCCGCCCGGGACGCCGTGCTGGCCGGCGGCAAGCGGATCCGGCCCACCTTCGCGTACTGGGGCTGGCGCGGGGCGGTCGGCGGCAGCGAGCCACTGGCGCCGGTGCTGCCCGCGCTGGCCGCCCTCGAACTGCTGCACACCTTCGCGCTGGTGCACGACGACGTGATGGACGCCTCCACGGTCCGACGCGGCCGGCCCACCGCACATGTCGCGCTCGCCGAGCAGCACGTCGCCGCCGGCCACCGGGGCGACCCGGGCCGGTTCGGCGAGGCCGTCGCGGTGCTCATCGGCGACCTCTGCATGGTCTGGGCCGACCGGCTGCTGGCGCAGGCCACCGTGGTGCCGGCCCAGCTGTTCGAGGTCCGCCACTGCTACGACCAGATGCGGGTCGACACCGTCGCCGGGCAGTATCTCGACGTGCTCGGTGAGAACGACCCGGCCAACTGGTCGGTCGACCGGGCCCTGCGGGTGGCGCGTTACAAGACCGCCAGCTACACCGTCCAACGGCCGCTGCTCTTCGGCGCCTGCCTGGCCGGAGCGCCCGCCGACGACCCGCTGACCGCCGCGTACACCCGCTACGGCCTGGCCGTTGGCGAGGCGTTCCAGCTGCGCGACGACCTGCTCGGCGTCTACGGCGACCCGGCCGTCACCGGCAAACCGGCCGGTGACGATCTGCGCGCCGGCAAGCCGACGACGCTGCTCATGCTGGCCCGGCAGTTGGCCACGCCGGCCCAGCTCACCGCGCTGGACCAAGCCGGGACGGCACCGGTCGAACGGCTCGCCGAGCTGGTCGCCGAGACCGGCGCGGCGGCCCGGGTGGAACGGATGATCGCCGAGCGGGTCGGCGACGCGTTGGCCGCGCTGGACGCCGCACCCGTGGACCGGACGGCACGGACCGCGCTGACCGGGCTGGCCACCGCCGCCACCGATCGGCGGGCCTGATGAACGACTTTCCCAAGGAGGTGGTCACGTGCGGACGGTGACAGGACGGACGGACCGGGTGGTGGTCGTCGGCGCCGGGTTGGGTGGGCTCGCCTGCGCGCTGCACCTGGCCGGCAGTGGCCGGCAGGTGACCGTGCTGGAACGTGAGCCGGTGCCCGGCGGGCGGGCCGGGCGGCTCGCCGTGGACGGCTACGAGTTCGACACCGGCCCCACCGTGCTCACCATGCCCGACCTGATCGCCGAGGCGCTCGGCGCGGTGGGCGAGGAGCTGCGCGACTGGCTCGACCTGACGCCCCTCGACCCCGCCTACCGGGCCTACTACCCGGACGGGTCGACCCTCGACGTGCTCACCGACACCACCCGGATGGCGGCCGAGATCTCCCGGGTGTGCGGGCCGAGGGAGGCCGACGGCTACCTGCGCTTCGTCGACTACGCGCGGGAGTTGTGGCGGTTGGAGCGGGCCGACTTCATCGAACGCAACCTGGACGCGCCGACCGACCTGATCACCGGCAACCTCCTCAAGCTGCTCACCGGTGGGGCGTTCCGACGCCTCCAAACGAAGATCAACCAGTTCTTCCGTGACCCGCGCACCCAGCGGATCTTCTCCTTCCAGGCGATGTACGCCGGCCTCGCCCCGCACGACGCGCTGGCCATCTACGCGGTCATCGCGTACCTCGACTCGGTGGCCGGGGTCTACTTCCCGCGCGGCGGCATCCACGCGGTCTCCCGGGCGATGGCCGGCGCCGCCGAGAAGCACGGCGTCCAGATCCGGTACGACACCACGGTGACCCGGGTGGAGACCGCCAACGGCCGGGCCACCGGCGTCCTGACCGCCGACGGCGAGCTCGTGCCGGCGGACGTGGTGGTGCTCAACCCGGACCTGCCGGTCGCCTACCGCGACCTGCTGCCCGCCGGCCGCGAACGCCGACTCACCTACTCGCCGTCCTGCGTCGTCCTGCACGTCGGCTCCCGGCAGGGATATGCGAAGATCGCCCACCACAACATCCACTTCGGACGCGCGTGGAAGGGCACCTTCGATGAGGTCATCCGGCGGGGCGAGCTGATGACCGACCCGTCGCTGCTGGTCACCAACCCGAGCCGCACCGACCCGTCGGTGGCCCCACCGGACCGGCACACCTACTATGTGCTCGCTCCGGTGCCCAATCTCGCCCGGGCCCCGTTCGAGTGGCGCGGTGACCTGACCCAACGCTACGGCGACCAGCTGATCGGCACCCTGGAGGAGCGCGGCTACGTCGGCTTCGGCGCCGGGGTGGAGGTGCTGCGGGCCATCACCCCCGCCGAGTGGGCCGAGCAGGGGATGGCCGCCGGCACCCCGTTCGCCGCCGCGCACACCCTCTTCCAGACCGGCCCGTTCCGCCCGTCGAACCTGCACCGTGACCTGTCGAACGTCGTCTTCGTCGGCTCCGGCACGCAGCCCGGGGTCGGTGTGCCGATGGTGCTGATCTCCGGCAAGCTGGCGGCCGGTCGGATCACCGGGGAGGGCCGATGAGCAACCGCGAAGAGCACCTCGTCGAGCTGGTCGACGACACCGGGCGGGCACATGGCGAGACCACCGTCGCCGCCGCCCACCAACCACCGGGGCAGCTGCACCGGGCCTTCTCGGTGATCCTGGTCGACCCGGACGGCCAGGTGCTGCTCCAGCGGCGGGCCGCCGTCAAGACACGGTTCCCGCTGCGCTGGGCGAACTCCTGTTGCGGCCACCCCCGACCGGGCGAGTCCCTCGCCGAGGCGGCCAACCGCCGGCTCCGCGAGGAACTGGGCGCGGGCCCGGTCGAGCTGACCGAGGTCGGCGTCTACGTCTACTACGCCGAGGACCCGGCCACCGGTCGGGTCGAGTTCGAGTACGACCACGTGCTGCGCGGCGAGTTCCGTCCGGTGGCTCCGCTGCTGCCCGACCCCGACGAGGTGGCCGAGCTGCGCTGGGCCGACCCCACCGCCCTGGAGGCCGAGCTCGACCGGGATCCCCGGTCGTACGCACCCTGGCTGGGCGGGGTGGTGAGCCGCCTGCTGCGCCCCTCGGCGTCGACGCCCGGCGCGACCGGCCCGGCCGTGACCCCGTCCGGATCGTCGGCGGATGACGCGGCGGAGCGGTCGGGTGGCCGATGAGGCGCTGAGCGCGGGCGCCGTCGCGCGCCGGCTGGGGGTCGCGGTCACCACGCTGCGCACCTGGCACCAGCGCTACGGGCTCGGGCCCAGCCAGCACATCCCGGGCCACCACCGCCGGTACACGCCGGCCGACCTGGCCCGCCTAGAGATCATGCGACGGCTCACCGCCGAGGGGGTGAGCCCCGCCGAGGCGGCCCGCTGGGCCCGGCAAGCACCGGATCCGGCGTCCACCGACACCATCGGCCACCACCGGGTCCGACCGCCCTCCCGCGACGGCGGCGGAACGATCCCGGTGGGTCGCGCCGGCCCGGCCGCCCGCGGGCTGGCCCGCGCCGCCATGCGGTTGGACGCGGCGTCGATCAGCGAGACGATCGCGCACACCCTGGCCGCCAGCGGGGTCGTCGCCACCTGGGAGGGCCTGCTGCGTCCCGTACTCGCCGGCATCGGCGAACGGCACTCCGCCACGGCTGGCCTGATCGAGGTGGAACACCTGGTGTCCCGCTGCGTGTCGGAGGCGTTCGCGGCGGCCAGCAGGGCCAAGGTGCCGACCGGGCCGGCCCGCATCCTGCTCTCCTGCGCGGATGAGGAACAGCACACGCTTCCGCTCGAGGCGTTGGCCGCCGCACTGGCCGAAGCCGGGGTCAGCTATCGGATGCTCGGCGCCCGGGTGCCGGTCGGCGCGCTCATCGAGGCGGTCAGCAGGACCGGGCCGGCCGCCGTCGTGCTCTGGTCGCACACCCGGGCGACCGCCGACCCGGGCCAGCTCAGCGCGCTGCTCGCCGCACCCCGCCGTCCGCTGCTCGTCCTCGCCGCCGGCCCCGGCTGGCGAGCCGACTCCCTGCCCGCCGGGGTGGTCCGGCCGGTCGACCTCGCGGAGGCGGTGTCACTCTCCGTGGCGGTCCGTGACTCGCTGGACCAGTCCACCGAGGGCTGACGGCCCCTGTGCGCTTCGCGCGGCTTCCACTAGCGTCGGGGGGTCCGCCTACCCCGAACCCCTTCCGGGAGCGAGCAGATGCAAGCCCGCGCTGTCCTGGCGTCCGTCCTCGCCATGGCGCTGGTCTTGTCCGGCTGCGCCCAGCCGGACGGCACCATCGCACCCGCCGGCGCACCACAGCCGGTGGAATCGACCACGCCGCCCA
>NZ_WBKR01000131.1 GCF_008868155.1 Micromonospora sp. ALFpr18c | reverse complement strand
CGCGGGTCAGCCGCGCAGGCGTAGGCCGCGTGGGGTGGCCCGGAAGCCGGCGGCGGTCAGCGCGTCGCGCAGCGGTGAGGAGTGCACCGCCTCGCCGTCGGCCCGCTCCACCGACATCGCGCCCAACGCTCCGGAGTGGACGGCGTCGGCGAGCGCCTTGCCGGCCGCGGCGAGCGTGTCCGTGTCGTCGGTGAAGGAGAGCAGCGTCCGGCCGCCGCGCTCCACGTAGAGCACCAGGTCGCCACCGACCTGCACCACCAGCGCGCCCGCCTTGCGGCCGGCCCGGTGCCCGGTCGCCGGGGCGGCCCCGTCGCCGGAGTCGACCACCCGGTCCGGCCAGGGCAGCGCCGCGCCGTACGGGTTGGCCGGGTCGGTGGCGGCGAGCACCGTGGCCGGGGTACCGCGGCCCCGGGCACCGTCGGCCGGCTCGGCCAGGGCGCGCAGGCGGTCCACCGCGCCGGGGACCGCGAACTGCGCCGCGCCGAGCCCCTCGACGAAGTAGCCCCGGCGGGCCGCGCCGCGTTCCTCCAGCGCCGACAGCACCGGGTAGACCGCCGCGAACCCGCCGACCACCTGTTCGGCCATGACCGCGCCGCGGGTGACCACCCCGTGCCGCTCCAGCAGCACGTCGGCGAGAGCGGCGGCCCGCCGGGTCGGGTCGAGGTCCCGATCCGGCAGACGCGACCAGCGCCCGGCGACCGTCGGCGGGCCACCCCGGGTGGGCAGCGCCACCCGGCCCGGCCGCCGGTACCGGGTGCGGGGCGCGGACGGCCGGGAGCGGTGCGCGCCGCCAGCGCCGAGCACCGCGCGCAGCGGGGCGAGGGTGTCGTTGGTGAGGTGACCGGCCCAGACCAGGTCCCAGATGACGCCGGTCAGGGCGGCGTCGTCGGTCGAGCCCACCCGGTCGGCCAGCGGCCGGAAGAACAGCGCCTGCCCGTCGCCGAGCGCGTCGAGGACCGCGTCGTGCAGCGGGGTGCGGGTCAGCGCGTCGTCCGGCGGTGGGAGCAGCAACGGCGCGGCATCCGCGTACGCCAGGGTGACCCATCCGTCGCCGCCGGAGATCGCCCCCGACCCGGCCCACAGCACCTCCCCGCTGGCGCACAGCTCGTCGAGCTGTGCGGGGGAGTAGTCGGCGACCCGGCCGGGCAGCACCAGCCGTTCCAGGGCGGACGCCGGCACCGCCGCGCCCTGCAACTGCTCCACGGTGGCGGCGAGCGCCTCGACGCCCCGGGCCGACGAGCCGACCTGCTGCCAGCGGGGCAGGAACGTGGCCAACGCCCGGGGTGGCACCGGCTCGATCTCCCGGCGCAGCGCCGCGAGCGAGCGGCGACGCAGCATCCGCAGCACCTCTGCGTCGCACCACTGGGCGCCGGCGGAATCCGGGGTGAACTCCCCGGAGACCACCCGGCCGGTGGCGGCGAGACGGCGCAGCGCCTGCTCGACGACGAACACACCGAGCCCGAAGCGGGCCGCGCAACTCGCCGCGGCGAACGGCCCGTGCGTGCGGGCGTAACGGGCCACCAGGTCACCCAGGGGGTCGGCCACCGGCGCGAGGTACGCCTCGGCCACCCCGACCGGCAGCGCCACGCCGAGCGCGTCACGCAGCCGGGCGGCGTCCTCGACACCCACCCAGCGCTGCTCGCCGGCGATCCGCACCCGCAGTGCCCGTCGGCTGGCCTCCAGCTCGGTCAGCCAGGTCTCGGGCACACCCCGCCCGGTCAGCTCGGCGTCACTCAGGTCGCCGAGCACCCGCAGCAGCTCGACCACGTCCTCCGCGTCGCGGGGGCGGCGCTGCTCGGTCAGCCAGCGCAACTGCCGCTCGGTCTCGGTGAGCACCGCAGGGTCGAGCAACTCGCGCAGGTCGACGCGGCCGAGCAGCTCGCCGAGGAGCGTGGAGTCCAGGGCGAGCGCGGCGGCGCGGCGCTCGGCGAGCGGGGCGTCGCCCTCGTAGAGGAACGCGCCGACGTAACCGAAGAGCAGCGACCGGGCGAACGGGGACGGGGCGCTGGTCTCCACCTCGACCAGCCGGACCTTGCGGGTGGCCAGGTCACGCATCAGCCCGGCCAGCGCCGGCTGGTCGAAGACATCCTGGAGGCATTCCCGGGCGGCCTCCAGGGTGACCGGGAAGTCCGCGTACTCGCGGGCCACGTCGAGCAGTTGCGCGGCGCGTTGCCGCTGCTGCCACAGCGGCTGGCGGCGGCGCGGGTCGCGGCGGGGCAGCAGCAGCGACCGGGCGGCGCACTCGCGAAAGCGCGCGGCGAAGAGCGCGGACGTGCCGACCGACTCCTCGACCAGTTGGGTGATCTCGTCGGGCTCGAAGACCACCACGTCGGCGCCGGGCGGTTCGTCGGCGGTGTCCGGCAGGCGTATCACGATGCCGTCGTCGGAGGGCATCACCTGGGCGTCCACCCCGTACCGTTCGGCGAGCCGGCGGCCCACCGCGAGGGCCCACGGCCCGTTGACCCGCGCGCCGAGGACGCTGTGCACGGCGAGCCGCCAGTCGCCCAGCTCGTCGCGGAACCGCTCGACCACGATCGTGCGGTCGTCGGGCAGTGAGCGGGTGGCCTCCCGCTGGTCACGCAGGTACGCCATGAGGTTGCCGGCGGCCCAGTCGTCCAGCCCGCCGGACCGCAGCGCGGCCAGTGCCGCCTCGTCGCTCTGCCGCAGCAGACCGCGCACCCGGGCGCCGATGGCCCGACCCAGCTCCACGGGACGGCCCAGTTGGTCGCCCTTCCAGAACGGCATCCGCGCGGCCTGCCCGGGGGCCGGCGAGACCAGCACCCGGTCGGGGGTGATCTCCTCGATGCGCCACGAGGACGAGCCGAGCAGGAAGACGTCGCCGACCCGCGACTCGTAGACCATCTCCTCGTCCAGCTCGCCGACCCGGGCGGCCCGCTCGGCGCCGGCGAGGAACACTCCGAACAGCCCTCGGTCCGGGATGGTGCCGCCGCTGGTCACCGCGAGCCGTTGCGCGCCGGGGCGGCCGGTGAGCAGGTCGGCGGCCCGGTCCCAGACCAGCCGGGGGCGCAGCTCGGCGAACGCGGTGGACGGGTAGCGGCCGGAGAGCATGTCCAGGACGGCGTGCAGGGCGGAGTCGGGCAGCTCGGCGAAGGGCGCGGCCCGGCGGACCAGCACGGCCACGTCGCCGACCCGCCACGGCTCCAGCGCCACCATGGCGACGATCTGCTGGGCCAGCACGTCCAGCGGGTTGCGCGGGTAGTGCAGCTCCTCGATCGCGCCGTCGGTCATCCGCTCGGCGACCACCGCGCAGGAGAGCAGGTCACCGCGGTGCTTGGGGAAGACCACGCCGCGGGAGACCGCGCCCACCTGGTGCCCGGCGCGGCCGACCCGTTGCAGCCCGGCGGCCACGCTCGGCGGCGCCTCGATCTGCACCACCAGGTCGACCGCGCCCATGTCGATGCCCAGCTCCAGGCTGGAGGTGGCCACCACGGCCGGGAGCTGGCCGGACTTGAGCGCCTCCTCGATGTGCTTGCGCTCCTCGCGGGAGACGCTGCCGTGGTGGGCGCGGGCGATCACCGGCGCCGCGCCGGTGGCCGCACCGGACTGGGCCATCACCTCGGCCGGCGGACGGTTGCGCACCGGCCCCGCCGGGCCACCCCACCGCTGCGCGCCGGACGCCGGGCCGCCGTCACCCGCCGGGTCGTCGCCAGGCGACAACCCGTCCGGTACGCCGACCGCGTCGCCATCCGGCGCGGCGGCCACCTCCTCGGCGGCCAGCTCGTTGAGCCGCGCGCAGAGGCGTTCGGCGCTGCGGCGGGAGTTGGTGAAGACGATGGTGGAGCGGTGTTGGCCGATCAGCGTGAAGACGCGTTCCTCCACCGCCGGCCAGATCGAGGCGCGGCGTGGGCCGGGGCCGCCGAGGTCGTCCTCGGGTGGCTGCTCCTGCTTGTCGAGGCGGGTCATGTCCTCCACGGGGACCTGCACGCTGACCTCGATGGTCTTCGGCGTGGCCGGCTGCACGACGTCGACCGGGTGGGCGCCGCCGAGGAACCGGGCGCAGGCGTCGATCGGCCGGACGGTGGCGGAGAGACCGATCCGCTGCGCCGGGGCGGGCAGCAGCTCGTCGAGGCGTTCCAGCGAGAGGGCGAGGTGGGCGCCGCGTTTGCTGCCGGCCACCGCGTGCACCTCGTCGACGATCACCGTCTGGACGCCGCGCAGCGAATCCCGCGCCGCGGAGGTGAGCAGCAGGAACAGCGACTCGGGCGTGGTGATGAGGATGTCCGGTGGGGTGCGGGCGAAGGCCCGTCGTTCGTCGGCCGGGGTGTCGCCGGTGCGCGTGCCGACGGTGATCTCGGGTGGGGCGACGCCGAGCCGGGTGGCCGCCTGCCGGATGCCGGCCAGCGGGGCGCGCAGGTTGCGCTCCACGTCGACGGCGAGGGCCTTGAGCGGGCTGACGTAGAGCACCCGGCAGCGCTGTCGGGCCTCGGCCGGTGCCGGCTCGCGGGCCAGCCGGTCCAGTGACCAGAGGAACGCCGCGAGCGTCTTGCCGGAGCCGGTGGGCGCCACGACGAGGGCGTTGCGGCCGGCGGCGACGGACCGCCAGGCGCCGGTCTGGGCGGCGGTGGGGGCGGCGAAGGCGGCGTCGAACCAGGCGCGGGTGGCCGGGCCGAACCCGTCGAGCACGCCGGCCGTATCTTCGTCTGCCCCGGTCACCGCTCCATCGTGCTCCTCCGGTACGACAACCACGAACAGGCCAGGGTGTAATGTGTCCGGTCGTATGGCATAAGCACGAGATGCGTGCTTAATACGTTAAGTCTCACTTAACTGCTTGCTTGTGAGGAGCAACATAAAGTAACTTCACTCGCAACGCGAGCAGGTGGGAGGGATCGGATGGCCGGCGAGCAGCGGAACGTCGAACCCGGCACCGATGTGCTGATCCGCAAGGTCGACAGCCACCTCGCCACGCTCCGCGGTGGCCTGCACGGTCCCGAGCTGGAGCTCGCCGAACGACTCGCCCGCTGCCTGCGGGAGCTGGTCGTCTCCACCGCACAGGCCAGCGCCGCCGACCGCGGCCAGGTCCGTGCCGCCGTCCACTACTTCGTGTTGCGTCGGGAGAGCCGCGGCCGCCTGCTCTCGGTGCGGTCGCTGACCGCCGCGGAGCGGGTGGTCGACAAGGTCGCCCGCCAGCTCGGTCGGGTCGACCTGCTGGCCGAGCTGCACCGCGACCGCGCCGCCCTCGACGACGCGCTGCCCATCGGCGACGCCCTGCTGCGCTGACGGCCCCGGGCCACAGGCACCTCCCGACGACCACCGGGCGAATTCCGGCAAAACGGCCCGGCGGGCGACGAACTGTCGTCTGATCGCTGTCAGGCGCCACCGCTGCACGGGCGTCGGCCACCTCGATCGGGAGCGCGGGTGCTGGTACTGCTCATCCTCCACTTCGTGGCGGCCCTCGCCGCGCCGCTGCTCGTCCGGTGGTGGGGCACCCGCGCGTGCTACCCGTTGGCGTTGGCGCCGGCCGCCGCGTTCTGCTGGGCGGTGGCCCGCACCCCGGCCGTCGACGACGGCGGGGCGGTGGTCGAGACGTACCCGTGGATCGGGCAGTTGGGCCTCGACATCGCGTTACGGCTCACCACCCTGTCCTGGCTGATGACCCTGCTGATCGGCGGCGTCGGCGCGCTGATCCTGGTCTACAGCGCCCGCTACTTCGACACCGGCTCGCCCGGGTTGGCCCAGTACGCCGCCGTGCTGGTGGCGTTCGCCGGCGCGATGCTCCTCCTGGTCCTCGCCGACGACCTGCTGCTGCTCTACGTCGGCTGGGAGCTGACCACGATCTTCTCGTACCTGCTGATCGGGCACAGCACCGAGCGGCGCTCCAGCCGGTGGGCGGCGGCGCAGGCGCTGACCGTCACCACGCTCGGCGGGCTGTCCATGCTGGTCGGGTTCATCCTGCTCGGCGAGCACGCCGGCAGCTACCGCTGGTCGGAGATCGCCGCCCAGCCGCTGCCCGGTGGCGGCTACCTGATCACGGCGGTGCTGCTGATCCTGGCCGGCGCGCTGTCCAAGTCGGCGGTGCTGCCGTTCAACTCCTGGCTGCCGGTCGCGATGGCGGCGCCCACCCCGGTGAGCGCGTACCTGCACGCCGCCGCCATGGTCAAGGCCGGCGTCTACCTGCTCGGGCTGCTCGCGCCGGCGCTCGCCACGGTCGGACCGTGGCGGCCCGTCGTGCAGGTCGCCGGCCTGGCCACCATGCTGCTCGGCGGCTGGGCGGCGCTGCGGCAGACCGACCTGAAGCTGCTGCTGGCGTACGGCACGGTCAGTCAGCTCGGTCTGCTGGTGGCGGTGACCGGGTCCGGCACCCCGGACGCGGCCCTGGCCGGCGTCGCGATGCTGCTGGCGCACGCGCTGTTCAAGGCGGCGCTGTTCCTGGTCGTCGGGATCATCGATCACGGCGCCGGCACCCGCGATCTGCGCGAGTTGTCCGGGCTGCGGCACTGGTCCCGGCCGCTGTTCGTGGTCGCCGTGCTGGCCGCCGCGTCGATGGCCGGCGTGCCGCCGCTCGTCGGTTTCGTGGCCAAGGAGGCGGTGTTCGCGGCGTTCCTCGACCAGCCGGTGCTCCTCGCCGGCTTCGTCGCCGGGACGGTGCTCACCGTGGCGTACAGCGCCCGTTTCCTGTGGGGAGCGTTCAGTGACCGGTCGGGCGTGGAACCGGTGCACCCGCACCGGATCGCCGGTCCGATGCTCGCCCCGCCGGCCGTGCTGGCCGCTGTCGGGCTGCTCGCCGGCCCGGCCGCCGGCGGGTTGGACGGCCTGCTGCGCCCGTACGCCGACCTGCTCGGCCGGGTCGACGCGCACCTGGCGCTCTGGCCCGGACCGACGCCGGCGCTCGGCCTGTCCGTGCTGGCGCTCGTCGGCGGTGGTCTGCTCTTCGCCGCGCGCGGGCCGCTCGCCCCGGTGCTGGCGCGGCTCCGCTCACCGGTGAGGGGCAGCCAGGGGTACGAGTGGGTCGTGGGCCGGTTCGACCGGCTGGCCATCGAGGTGACCGGGGCGACGCAGCGCGGCTCCCTGCCGCAGTACCTGGGCATCATCCTGGTCACCCTCGTGCTGCTGCCCGGTGGGGCGATGCTCGCCGCCAGTCCGTGGCGGGCCCGGATCCCGCTCTGGGACAGCCCGCTGCAACCGGTGGTCGTCGTGGTGATCGCGGTGGCGGCGGTGCTGGCGGTCGGCGCCCGACGCCGGCTGACCGCGATGCTGCTGGTGGGGATGACCGGCTACGGCACCGCCATGCTGTTCGTCCTGCACGGCGCGCCCGATCTGGCGCTCACCCAGTTCCTGGTGGAGACCGCGACGATCGCCGTCTTCGTGCTGGTGCTGCGCCGCCTGCCGGAGCGGTTCTCGGCCCGCCCGCTGCGGCGCAGCCGGTGGACCCGCCGGGCGATCGGGGTCGCGGTGGGTGTGGTGGCCGCCGGGCTGTCGCTGGTCGCCGCCGGCGCCCGCCGGGCGCCGGACATCTCCGCCGTCTTCCCGGATCTGGCGGTGGTCCAGGGGTACGGCCGCAACGTGGTCAACGTGACCCTGGTCGACATCCGGGCCTGGGACACGATGGGCGAGATCGCCGTGCTGGTGGTGGCCGCGACCGGGGTCGCCAGTCTGATCTTCGAGCGGTCCCGCACCGGGCCACGACCGCGCCGGCCCGAGTCGGACTGGCGGGTGAACAGGCCGGGCCGGCCGGTGTGGCTGCGCGGCGGGCCGACCCTCTACGAGGAGCGCCGCTCGATCGTGCTGGAGGTGGTCATCCGGCTGATCTTCCACACCGTGGTGCTGTTCTCCCTGTTCCTGCTCTTCTCCGGGCACAACGCGCCGGGCGGCGGCTTCGCCGGTGGTCTGGTCGCGGGTCTCGCCCTGGCGGTCCGCTACCTGGCCGGTGGCCGGTACGAGCTGACCGAGGCGGCCCCGGTCGGTGCCGGTGTGGTCCTCGGCGCGGGGCTGGCCGTGTCGGTGGGCTCCGGCCTGGTGGCGCTGCTGCTGAGCGGGCAGGTGCTGGAGAGCGCGAAGGTCGAGCGGCCGCTGCCGCTGATCGGCGACGCGTACCTGGTCACCTCGATCTTCTTCGACATCGGCGTGTATCTGGTCGTGGTCGGGCTGGTGCTGGACATCCTGCGCAGTCTCGGCGCCGAGGTGGACCGGCACATCGAGGCCACCGGGGCCGCCGAGGGCGGACTGACCGTCGACAAGGGGGAGCGCGCGTGACCGAGGAGGGTGCTGGACCCACGCTGATCCTGGTGCTCGCGGTCGCGGTGCTGGTCGGCTGCGGGGTGATCCTGCTGCTGGAGCGCAGCCTGACCCGGATCCTGCTCGGCGTGATCCTGCTCGGCAACGGGGTGAATCTGCTGATCCTGCTGGGTGGCCGCTCTGGTGGGGCGCCGATCGTCGGCACCGGCCCGGTCGACGAGATGAGCGACCCGCTGCCGCAGGCCATGGTGCTGACCGCCATCGTGATCACGTTCGGGTTGACCGCGTTCCTGCTCGCCGTGGCGTACCGCAGCTGGTTTCTCAGCGGTGACGACGAGGTGCCCGACGACCTGGAGGACCGGCAGATCATCCGTCGGGCCGGCCGCAACGAGGTGGGGGCCGTCGACCTCGGCGGGGAGGGCCCGGACGGCGACCCGGAGCAGGTGGATCCCGAACCCGCCCGCCGCCGGCTGCGGCGTGGGGACGAGGCGTGATGGGTACGCTGCTGCCGCTGCCCGTGGTGGTGCCGCTGCTCGGTGCGGCGCTGACCCTGCTGCTGGCCACGCAACCCCGGATCCAGCGCGCGGTCAGCGTGCTCTGCCTGACCGGCACCTTCACCGTCGCGGTGCTGCTGCTGGTGCAGGCGTACCGGTACGGGCCGGTGGTGATGGTCGTGGGCGGCTGGCCGGCGCCGGTCGGCATCGTGCTGGTCGCCGACCAGCTCGCGGCGTTGATGCTGGTGGTCTCGTCGGCGGTGACCCTCTGCGTGCTGCTGTACTCGATCGGCCAGGGCCGCAGCGAGACGGGCGAGACCACGCCGGTGGTCATCTTCCACCCGACGTACCTGGTGCTCACCGCCGGTGTCACCAACGCGTTCCTCGCCGGTGACCTGTTCAACCTGTTCGTCGGCTTCGAGATCCTGCTGGTGGCGAGTTTCGTGCTGATCACCCTGGGCGGCACCGAGACCCGGATCCGGACCGGGTCGACGTACGTGGTGGTCAGCATCCTCTCCTCGATGATCTTCCTGACCGCGGTGGGGCTGGTGTACGGGGCCACCGGCACGCTCAACCTCGCCCAGCTCGCCCAGCGCCTGGACGCCCTGCCGGACAGGGTGCGGCTGGCCCTGCAACTGATGCTGCTGCTCGCCTTCGCCATCAAGGCGGCGGTCTTCCCGCTGTCGGCCTGGTTGCCGGACAGCTACCCGACGGCACCGGCCCCGGTCACCGCCGTGTTCGCCGGCCTGCTCACCAAGGTGGGTGTCTACGCGATCATCCGTACCGAGACGCTGCTCTTTCCCGGTGGGCAGGTGGACGGTCTGCTGATGGTCGTGGCGGGGCTGACCATGATGGTCGGCATCCTCGGCGCGGTGGCCCAGTCGGATTTGAAGCGGCTCTTCTCGTTCACCCTGGTCAGCCACATCGGCTACATGATCTTCGGGGTGGCGTTGAGCACCGCCGCCGGGCTCTCCGGGGCGATCTTCTACGTGGTGCACCACATCACCATCCAGACCACGTTGTTCCTGGTCGCGGGTCTGGTCGAGGAGCGGGCCGGCAGCACCGACCTGCGCCGCATCGGCGGGCTGGCGCGGGTGGCGCCGCTGCTCGGCGTGCTGTTCTTCGTCCCGGCGATGAATCTCGCCGGGGTGCCGCCGTTCTCCGGATTCCTCGGCAAGCTCGGGCTGCTCCAGGCCGGTGTGGCGGCCGGTGGGGCGCTGCCCGCCGTGCTGGTCGCCGCCGGCACGTTGACCAGCCTGCTCACCCTCTACGTCGCCTCCCGGGTGTGGAACATCGCCTTCTGGCGGGCGCCCCGGCTGGCCACCGCCGAACCCGTCGTCCAGCTTCCCCGGCTGATGGTCGGGGCCACCATCGCCCTCGTCGCGTTCGGGCTGGCGCTGACCGTGCTGGCGGGTCCGCTGTTCGACGTCACCGCCGACGCCGCCACCGACCTGCTGTCGCGTACGCCGTACGTGCGGGCTGTCCTGCCCGACGGTGTGTCGTGACGGGCCAGGGCGACGGCGACCCGGAGACCGCCGGCGAGCAGTCCGCCTCCCGACGTGGTCGGTTCGGGCGCTGGCGCGACCAGGCGGTGGCGCTCGGCTGGCTGGTGCTGGTCTGGAACCTGCTCTGGGGCGACATCAACTGGGCGAATCTGGTGAGTGGCCTGCTGGTGGGCAGCGCGGTGCTGGTGTTCTTCCCGTTGCCGGCGGTCACCTTCGGGGGCCGGCTGCGGCCCCGGGCGATGCTGGCGTTCGCGGGCCGCTTCGCCGTCGAGCTGGTCAGCGCGAGCCTGCACGTCGCCCGGATCGCCGTGCAGCCCGGCTACCGGCCGCGCGGGGCGATCATCGCGGTCCAGTTGCGGGTCCGTACGGACCTGAACCTGGCGCTCACCGCCGAGGCGGTCTCGCTGGTGCCCGGCACGCTGATCCTCGAGGTGGACCGGGAGTCCGCGACGCTCTACCTGCACGTGCTGGACACCCACGGGCCGCCGGATCTGGCCGCGGCCCGGGACCGCACGCTCGCCGTCGAGCGGCGGATCGTCCGGGCGGTGGGCTCCGCCGCCGAGTTGCGCCGGGTCGAGACCGACCCCGCCGAGAAGGGAACCTCCCCGTGATCACGTTCTTCGCCGTCGTCCTCACCGCCCTGCTGTCGGTGACCGCGCTGCTGGCGCTGGCCCGGCTCTACCGGGGCCCGTCGCTGCTGGACCGGGTCATCGCCGCGGACATGCTGCTCGCCACCATGGTCGGCGCGGTCGGCGCGGAGGCGGCGGTCAACCGGCACGCCACCACGCTGCCGGTGCTCGTGGTGCTCTCCCTGCTGGGGTTCGTCGGCTCGGTGTCGCTGGTCCGCTTCGCCGTCCGGGAGCAGGCGTGATCGCGACGGTCGCGGACTGGCTCGGCGCCGCCTGCCTGGTCACCGGCGCGCTGCTCGGCCTGGCCGCCGCGATTGGCGTGCTGCGCTTCCCGGACGCCCTGTCCCGGATGCACGCGGCCACCAAACCGCAGGTGCTCGGGGTGCTCCTGCTGCTGATCGGCATCGCCCTGCGGCTGCGCTCCGGAGCCGACCTCGGCATGATCGCGCTGGTGGCGGTGTTCCAGCTGGCGACCGCGCCGGTCGCGGCGCAGATGATCGGCAGGGCGGCGTACCGGTCCGGCCGGCTGAACCGGGACCTGCTCGACGCCGACGACCTGGCCGGGCGCGGGTCGGGGGGCGGTTCGGCGGGGCCGGCCTGACCGCGGTCGGCACGGATGAACGGGACGATCGGCCGCCTTCGGGCCACCCCCAGCGGAGTCCCAGCCAGCGCCGATAAAATGACGGCATGATCGACTCTTCTGCCCAGGAGGGCAGCAGTAGCCAGCCGGGTCGTGCCCGGCATCTTCCCGTTCCGACGACCCCGGGAGCCCTGAGCGACCCGTGTTGATCGTCGTCGGTCTCCTTCTGATCATCGTGCTCACCGCCGCCACCGGCTACTTCGTGGCGCAGGAGTTCGGCTACGTCGCCGTCGACCGGGGCAAGCTCCGCCAGCTCGCCGACGACGGCGACGAGGCAGCCGCCCGCGCGCTGACCGTCACCAGCCGGCTCTCCTTCATGCTCTCCGGCGCCCAGCTGGGCATCACCGTCACCGCCCTGCTGGTCGGTTACGTGGCCGAGCCGTACCTCGGCGGTGGTCTCGCCGAGCTGTTCGGCGTGGCCGGCGTCGGCGAATCGGTCAGCCTGCCGCTGTCGGTGGCACTGGCCCTGATCCTCGCCACCGTGGTCCAGATGGTCCTCGGTGAGCTGGCCCCGAAGAACCTGGCCATCGCGCGGGCCGAGCCGGTGGCCCGGGCGCTGAGCCGGTCCACCCTCATCTACCTCGCCGTCGCCGGGCCGGTGATCCGGCTCTTCGACCGGGCGTCGGTACGGCTGCTACGCCGCATCGGCATCGAACCGATCGAGGAACTGCCCAGCGGGGCCACCCCCGCCGACCTGGAGCAGATCATCGCCGAGTCCCGCGAGGAGGGCAGCCTCGACGCCGAGATGTCCACGCTGCTCGACCGGGGGCTCGACTTCCGTGAACTCACCGCCGGCGAGGCCATGGTGCCCCGGGTCGACGTGCACACCGTACGGGCGCACGAGCCGGTGAGCCGGGTGGTCGAGTTGCTGGACACCGGCCACTCCCGGTTCCCGGTCCGCGGTGCGGAGGGCGTCGACGACCTGATCGGCATCGTCGGCATCGCCGACGTGCTCGGCGTACCCCCGGGCGAGCGGGCCACCACCCCGGTGAGCGCGGTGGCGGGGCCGCCGCTGCTGGTGCCGGAGACGTTGCCGCTGCCCACCGTGCTCGACCGGCTGCGGTCCGGGCATCGGCAGATGGCGTGCGTGGTCGACGAGTACGGCGGCTTCGCCGGCGTGATCACGCTGGAGGACATCGCCGAGGAGCTGGTCGGCCCGATCCGCGACGAGGACGACCCGCCGGAGCGGGCACCCGCCCGGCAGGACGACGGGTCGTGGGTGGTGCCGGCCCGCTGGCGGATCGACGAGGTCGCCGACAGCACCGGTATCGCGTTGCCCGAGGCCCCGGAGTACGACACTCTCTCCGGTCTGGTGATGCGGGAGTTGGGCCGGGTGCCGGAGGTCGGTGACCGGCTGGAGATCAGGCTGTTGCCCGAGGGCGCCGACGCCGACGACGGCGAGGCGGAGCCCCGCGCGCTGGTCGAGGTGCTGGCCGTGGACCGGCACGTCGCCGACTCGGTACGGCTGGCGCTGAGCAGGCCGGAGGCCGCCGCATGAGCCCCGGCATCGCGCTGTTCAGCTCGGTGATCCTGCTGGCGCTGAACGGGTTCTTCGTGGCCGCCGAGTTCGCCCTGGTGGCCAGCAAGCGGTACCGCCTGGAGCAGGCGGCGGCGAGCGGCGGGCGGGCGGCCCGCGCGGCGCTGGACGGTGTCCGCGAGCTGTCGCTGATGTTGGCCGGCGCGCAGCTCGGCATCACCCTGTGCACCCTGGGGCTCGGCGCGCTGGCCGAGCCGGCCATCGAGCATCTGATCAGCCCGCTGCTGCACGCGGTGGGTCTGCCGGACGCGCCCAGCCATCTGATCGCCCTGCTCTTCGCCCTCGGGCTGGTCACCTTCCTGCACCTGGTGGTGGGGGAGATGGCACCGAAGTCGTGGGCGATCACCGACGCCGAACGCTCGGCGACGCTGCTCGCGTTGCCGTTCCGCGCCTTCGCGCGGGTGTCCCGGCCGGTGCTGTCCGCGCTCAACGCGCTGGCCAACGCGATCCTGCGGTTGTTCGGGGTCAACCAGCAGGACCAGCTCGCCCAGGTGCACGGCCCGGACGAGCTGCGGATCCTGCTGGAGCAGTCCCGCGAGCACGGACTGCTCGGCGCCGAGCAGCACCAGTTGCTGACCAGCATGCTGGAGCTGCAGGGCACGTCGGTGGCACAGGTGATGGAACCGTTCGCCACCATGGTGACCGTCCGCCGCGACGACCCGGCCCAGCGGATCGAGGAGGTCAGCCGGGACAGCGGGCGCTCCCGGCTGGCGGTGCTGGACGAGGCGGGCGACGTCTGCGGTCTGGTGCACGTCCGGGAGGCGGTGCGGGTGGTCACCACCGGTCGCGTCGCCACCGCCGCGGAGCTGATGACGCCCGCGTTCACCCTGCCCGCGACGTCCTCGGTCACCGAGGCGGTGGCGGCGATGCGGGCCCGGCAGTCACAGCTCGCGCTGGTGCGCAACGGCGGCGGCCCGGCCCGGCCGATCGGGTTCGTGGCGCTGGAGGACCTGCTGGAAGAGGTCATCGGCGAGTTCGACGACGAAACCGACACGGTCCCGCGCGGGCGGCGACTCCGCTGAGGCACCGACCCGGCCGTGCCTCGGCACGGCCGGGTCAGCCGGCGGGCTTGAGGTGACCGCCACCGGGTAGGCGCGCCTGCGGGGCCTCGGCCCGGAAGGGGGGCGCGCGGTGCGGCTGACCGGGGTGTCGCGGGAGTCCGGCTGGACCGGGCTGTCCGTGCAGACCACGCTTCCCAACCCGAGCACCCGTCCGGGCCTGCGCCTGCCGGGGCGGGTGACCCTGGCCGCCGGGCCGGAGGACGTGCTCGTACGCCACATCCGGCTGGGCCTGGTCACGACTCTCGAACCGGACGACCCGGGCGCGCCGCGGCGTCTGGTGCAGTTCCACCAGGTGCCCATCGCCGGCCGGTTCGTCGTGCCGGCGGGCCGCCGGCGGGCGGTGGACTTCGCGATGCCGCTGCCGTGGGAGACCCCGCTGACCACGTTCGGCGGGGTGCCCCTGCTGAGTCTGCGGATGGGACTGCGGACCGAGGTGTCCGTCGACCCGGATCTGGACCAGGGGGCCATGGTGCCGGTCTTCGTGCATCCGGTCCCCACCCAGCAGCACGTGCTGGCGGCGCTGGACACGCTGGGCTTCATGATTCGTCAGGCGGGTTTGCAGGAGGGTGGCCTGCCCGGCGTGGAGCACACCCTGCCGTTGAACCAGCGGTGGGGGTACTGGGTGGGGCCGCTGTACGCGGGGCCGATCACCGAGCTGGAGCTGATCTTCGTGACCAACTCGGCGGGCCTGGAGGCGATCCTGTGGATGGATCGCCGGCTGGCGCTGGCCGGGATCACGCACCAGAGCATCAGCCGGTTCCGGATCTGGCACGAGGATGCCGATCGGCGGGACTGGGTCGCCACCGTGGACGGCTGGATCCGCCAGGCGATCAACCGGCACGCCGCCGCGGCCGCGCACGCCGACTGGTCCGCGCAGATCGCCGGGTCGGCCCACGTCAGCCGCCACCCCGACCAGCCGATCCGACCGGGTTACGGCCTGGGCGGCACCGCCGGCAGCGCCGGCGTAGGAGGCGGCGGCTCCGGTGGCGACGGCACCTAAAACCCCCATGCCCGCCCTCATCACGCCACCGGTGTTGTCCGGCGAAGCCTCTCGCGCAGCCTGGCCTGTGCGCTCGGCCACTCGTCGACGGTCATCGCGTACTGCACGGTGTCCCGCCAGGAGCCGTCCGGGCGTTGCCGGTGCATCCGCAGGACCCCCTCGCGGGTGGCGCCGAGGCGTTCGATGGCCGCCTGGGAGCGAACGTTGCGGATGTCGGTGTGCCAGACCACCCGTACCGCGCCGAGGTCGTCGAAGGCCCGGCCGAGCAGCAGCAGCTTGGCCTCGGTGTTGATCCCGGTACGCCACCAGGGGCGGCCGAGGAAGGTGTGCCCGATCGCCACGGACCGCCGCTCCGGATCGATTTCGTAGTACGAGGTGGTGCCGACCACCACCCCGGTGGTCACGCTGCGCTGCGCCCAGGCCACCCGTTCGCCGCGGTGCTGGGCGGCCAGGGCACCGGCGATGACGTCCGCGGTGCCGGCCGGCGCGCTGGGCCGGGCGACGGTCAGGTGCCGCCACACCTCGTCGTCGGCGGTGGCGGTGTGCAGGTCGTCGGCATGCGCCGCCTCCAGCGGCTCCAGCCGGACGTGTTCGCCGTGCAGTGGCACCGGGTCGTGCCAGGGCGTGCGGGCGGCCCGCAGGTACGCCGGCAGCGGCGCGGTGACCCCGTCGGCGGTCTCGGGCGGCCCGGCGGTCAGCCGCAGCGGCAGGACGCCGGCCCAGTGCGGCAGGTGCAGGTCGGCCTCGTCCTCGCGGACCCCGCCGGTGCGGGCGCGGACGGACACCTCGCGCAGCGGCAACGCCAGCACGGCGGTCTCGGCCAGCTCGCGCCGGCTGGGCGGGCGGGTGTCCGTGCTGCGTCCCGCGCCGACCTTCTCGACCAGCGCGGTGAGCATGGCGGTCTTCTCCCGCTCGTCGGTGACCAGTCGGGCGGTGCCGTGTGCGACGACCGAGCGGTAGTTGGCGCTGTGGTGGAACTGGGAGCGGGCGTAGACCAGCCCGTCGAGCAGAGTCACCGTGACGCAGGCCGGCAGCCCGTCGTCGCGGGCGGCGAGCAGGGGTCGGCTGCCGGTGGAGCCGTGCAGGTAGAGCGTGTCGCCGACGCGGACGTGCAGGGTGGGCAGCACCCGTGGCTGGCCGTCCACGGTGAACCCGAGGGCGCAGTGGTACGCCTCGTCGAGCACGGCGTGTGCCGTTTCCCGGTCGTAGCTCATCTTGTCGCGGGAGCGGTTGGGGATGGTGCGGGCGGTGGGTGGGTACATGCTCGCCCCTTTGTTCTAGTACAATCTCTGATTTGTGTCAGCACGCTATCAGTTCGCCGGCGCGACGGCCGTCGCGATTTCGGCCAGCATCGAGTCGGGCATCCGTACCGACGCCCTGCCACCCGGGACGGCGCTGCCACCGGTGCGCGCCCTCGCCACCGAGCTGGGCGTCAGCCCCGCCACCGTCGCCCGCGCCTACCAGGAGCTGCGCCAGCGCGGCCTGCTCGCCACCGCCGGGCGGCACGGCACCCGGGTGCGCCCCCGCCCTCCGGTGGCCGCCCGTCGGTCCGCGCTGCGCCCGCCGCCGCTGCCCGGGGCTCGTGACCTGTCCCGGGGCGAGCCCGACCCCCGGTCGCTGCCCCCGCTCGCTCCACACCTGGCGGCACTCGCCGCCGACGCGGGCGCGTCGATCGGCTACTCCGACGCCGGTGTGCTGCCCGAACTGGCCGAGGCGGCCCGTGCCCGCCTGAACGCCGACGGCGTACCCGCCGGTGAGCTGACCCTCACCGGCGGCGCTCTGGACGGCATCGAGCGGCTGCTCGGCGCCCACCTGCGCCCCGGCGACGCGGTCGCGGTGGAGGATCCGGGCTGGGCCAACCTGCTCGACCTGGTGGCGGCGCTGGGGCTGCGCCCGATCGGCGTACCCCTCGACGACGAGGGGCCACTGGTGGCCGGGGTGGCCTCCGCGCTCGCCGCCGGGGCGCGGGCGCTGGTGGTCACCAGCCGGGCGCAGAATCCGACCGGCGCCGCCGTCTCCGCCGCCCGCGCCGATGCGCTGCGGGACCTGCTCGCCGATCGGCCGGATCTGCTGCTGATCGAGGACGATCACGCCGCCGAGCTGGCCCGCGTACCCCTGCACCCGCTGGCCGGTGCGACGCGGAGCTGGGCCTTCCTGCGCTCGGTGAGCAAGCCCTTCGGCCCGGATCTGCGGCTGGCCGTGCTGGCCGGCGACGAGACCACCGTGGCGCGGGTGACCGGCCGGACGCGGGTGGGTGCCGGCTGGGTCTCCACCGTGCTGCAACGGCTGGTCCTCGCCCTCTGGCGGGATCCGGCGGTCGGCGAGCTGGTGGAGCGGGCGGCGGAGAGCTACGAGCGGCGGCGCGAGGGGCTGCTGGCCGCGCTGGCGGAGCACGGCCTGACCGCGCACGGCCGGAGCGGCATCAACGTCTGGCTGCCGGTCGCGGACGAGACCAGCGCGGTGACCACGCTGCGCGACGCCGGCTGGGCGGTGGCCCCCGGCGCCCTCTACCGGATCGCCTCACCACCAGCCGTCCGCATCACCGTCAGCCCTCTGTCCGTGACGGATCTGCCTCCCCTGGCCGCCGCCCTGGCCCGGGCCGCCCATCCCACCCCGCCCGCTGGCTTCACCACCTGAGCCTCAAGATCGCGAGGATTCTGGACGGTTGGAACGAGCCAGCGCAGCACCGATTATGATCATGTCTTGGGCGTGCTCGACGTGCGCCAGTGTGAGGCAGTGGACGCGTGCGACCGGCGGTTCCTGCCATGTGTGGTGACCGACCGCGACGACCACCGGTCGGTCACCACATTGGCCGCCCTGGGATCGACGGCACCTGAAGGTACGCCGTGGCGCTCGACGTCTGAGGACGCGCAGCGGCGGCGGCTGACGACTGAGGGCGCCCTCCGGAGGTCGACGACCGAGAATGCGCAGCGGCCATGTCCCACGTACGAGAATGAGCTTGCGCAGTGGACGCAGGAAGGTGCTCGGGAGGCACACGAGACCAACCGGGCGTTTGGGAGTGCCCCGAAGGCGCTTGGTAGTGCCAAATAGGGGGGTCAAGGGGGTGCCCGGCGGGCGGACGGGATTGCCCAAGGGTCGGTCCAGGGTGCGCAACGGGCGGTCGAGGGGTCTGTCCGCTGTACCACTGACGAGGGTGCTCAACGGGC
>NZ_WBKR01000130.1 GCF_008868155.1 Micromonospora sp. ALFpr18c | reverse complement strand
TGACCCGTTACGAGTCCCGCCCGGCCCACTGAGCCGGCCGACGCCGTACGGTGGCCCGGTGGACGAGCTCGCGCGCCGCCAACTGGCGAGCATCGCCGAGGTGGTCGCGGTGACCGGGCCGGCCGGCATACCGGTGTGGGCTGCGCGGCGGCTGGGCGATGGATTTCCAGCTCGGCGCCGTGACCCGCCCGCACGTCGACGTCGACTGGTACTGCTGGCGCGACGACGCGGACCGGCTGGCCGAGCTGCTGCTGGCCCGCGGTTGGCGTCCCGACCCGCGGATGCCGGTGGAGGTGCAGCTCGACCTGTTCACCGGTGACGTGGAGGTGAGCGTCGCGTACCTGGGTCGGGGCGCCGCCGGGCGGCCCACCGTGGGCGCCGGATCATGGGCCGGGACCCCGCTGCCGGTCGGGCTGCTGGACGCTCCGCCCGGCCAGATCGGTCCCCTCACCGTGCCGACGATCTCGGTGGCGGCCCAGATCGAGTTCAAGCAGATGTACCCGGTCTGGATGCCGGAGCGCCCCCGCCGACCGAAGGACGCCGACGATCTGGCCCGGCTACGGGCCCACCGATCTGGCAGGTGACGTGCCTCTGGTGCTCGCGGAGGGGCGCGCGTCGTTCCTCGGCGCCGTCACGGGGTGAGCACAGCCCGTCGAACCTCGCCGGGCGGCCCGGCCGGGCAGGGCACAATTGAGGCCATGTCGCGTCGCGTCACCCCCGCGCTGCTGGCCAGCGCCGTGCTCATGGCCGGTCTGGTCGGCTGCTCCAGCGGCTCCGGCAAGGCCGAGAGCTGGCAGGCACCGGTCGAGCCGAAGCCCGCCGCCACCCCGACGCCGCAGGTCCCGGCCGGAAAGGCCCCGGAGCGCGCCTTCGGGGTCGGCGTCCGTCAGCTGAAGCTAAACCGGGAGGGTCGCGCGCTGCCGGTGACACTCTGGTATCCGGCCGACGGGGAGTCCGGCGGCGTCGCCAAGCGGTCGGTGGCCGCGGCGGAGGGCCGGTTTCCGGTGGTCATGTTCAGTCACGGCCTGGGCGGGCGACCGGACGACTACGCCACGCTGCTGACCCGGTGGGCGGCGGCGGGCTTCGTGGTGGCCGCGCCGACGTTCCCGCACACCTCCCGGGGCGCGGACAACAACGTCCTCGACGTGCTCAACCAGCCGGCCGACGTGTCGTACGCGCTGGACCAGGTGCTCGCGCTGAACGGCAAGGCCGGCGACGCGTTGCGGGGCCGGCTGGACGCCGAGCGGGTGGCCGCGGCCGGGCACTCGGCGGGCGGGGTGACCACCATCGGCCTGTTCACCGCGAGTCGGGACGAGCGGTTGGACGCGGGGGTGGTGTTCGCCGGCACGGCGCTGGGCGTGGGCACCGCGTTCGCCGGTGCGTCCGCGCCGCAGTTGTTCGTGCACGGGGAGCTGGACGAGGTCGTGGACTACGCGGCGGGCAAGGCGGCGTACGACAAGGTGCCGTGGCCGAAGGCGATGCTGAGCCTGCCCAAGGGCGACCACGGGCGGGCGCTGCTCAGCGACGGCGCGACGTTGCGGGTCGTCTCGGACACGTCCGTCGAGTTCCTGCGCTGGTCGCTGTACGGCGACGCCGCCGCCAAGAAGCGCATCTCCACCGACGCGACGCGCGGCGACATCGCCACGTTCGACGATCACCTCTGACGTCCGCACGCGCCGGCCGCGCCGGCCGCTCATGATCGCGCAGTAACCAGGAAACAGTGGCCTCCCACGACTCTGAGGCCACTGTTTCCATGATGTTGTGCGATCTTGCGGCGCGGGCCACACGGCCGGACGCGCGTCAGGCCGTGTGGTCGATGACGACCTTGCCAAAGGTGTCGCCGGAGTGCAGGCGGGCGAAGGCCTTCTCGACCCGGCTGAACGGGACCACGCTGTCCACCACCGGGCGCACCGCGTTGTCGGCGCAGAACGCCAACAGCTCGTACAGCTCACCCGGGGTGCCCATCGAGGTGCCCAGGATCTCCAGCTGCATGGCGAAGACCCGACGCAGGTTGACCGTCGGCTCGTGCCCGGCGGTGGCACCGGAGACCACGATCCGGGCCATCGGCGCGGCCGACTTCAGCGAGTGGTCGAAGGTGGCCGCGCCGACCGTCTCGATCACCACGTCGACCCGTTCCGGCAGCCGCGCACCGGGTTCCACGGCGGTGGCGCCGAGCGCGGTGATCCGTTCCCGCTTGGCGGCGTCGCGGCTGGTCGCGTACACCCGCTTGCCCATGGCGACGGCGAGCGCGACGGCGGCGGTGGCGACGCCACCGCCGGCGCCCTGCACCAGCACGCTGTCGGCGTCCTCGACGCGGCCTTTGGTGGTCAGCATCCGCCATGCGGTGAGCCAGGCCGTGGGCAGGCACGCCGCGTCGGTCGCCGCCATGCCGGCGGGCAGCGGGATCAGGTTCGACCGGGGGACGGCGACCCGCTCGGCGAGGGTGCCGGGGAAGTACTCGGAGAGGATGGAGACCCCGCGCGGGTCGCCCGGCGTGACCACCACCGGGTAGACGACCACCTCGTTGCCCTCGGGGTCCACGCCCACCGCGTCGCAGCCGAGGATCATCGGCAGTTGGGCCTCGGTGAGCCCCACCCCGCGCAGGGACCAGAGGTCGTGGTGGTTGAGCGAGGTGGCCCGCAGGTCCACGGTCACCCAGTCGTCGGCCGGGTGGGTCGGCTCGGGCCGTTCACCGACGGTGAGCGCGGTGAGCGGGTCGGCGTCGTCGAAGCGGGAGGCGAAGGCGGCACGCATGATCGGCACGGTAACAAGCTGAGCGCCCGTTAAGAAGGGGCCTTCCTGGCCGGAGATGCCAGGAAGGCCCCTTCACGCGGGTCGGCGGCGTGGAGCGGGGTCCCCCTACCGGCGGGCGACACCGTCGCGGCGGGCGGCCTCGGCGACCGCCTCGGCGACGGCCGGGGCGACCCGCGGGTCGAGTGGCGACGGGACGATCGCCTCGGCGGTCAGCGACTCGGCCACCACGCCGGCGATGGCGTCGGCGGCGGCGACCTTCATGGCCTCGGTGATCCGGGTGGCGCGGGCGTCCAGCGCGCCCCGGAACACACCGGGGAACGCCAGCACGTTGTTGATCTGGTTGGGGTAGTCGCTGCGCCCGGTGGCGACGACCGCGACATGCCGGGCGGCCACCTCGGGGTGCACCTCCGGAGTCGGGTTGGCCAGCGCGAACACGATCCCGCCGGGTGCCATCCCGGCGACGGCGGCCTCCGGGATCTGCCCCCCGGAGACGCCGATCAGCACGTCCGCGCCGCGCAGCGCCTCGGTGATGTCGCCGTGGCGGCCGTCGGCGTTGGTGCTCGCCGCCAGCTCCGCCTTGGTGCCGGTCAGCTCGGTGCGGTGCCGGCCGATGATTCCCTTGGAGTCGCAGACCACCACCTGGTCGGGGTTGACGCCCCCGGCGATGAGCATCTTCGTCACGGCGACCCCGGCCGCGCCCGCCCCGCTCACCGCGACCCGCAGGTCACCGAGCTTGCGGTTGAGCAGGGTGGCGGCGTTGCGCAGCGCGGCGAGCACCACGATCGCGGTGCCGTGCTGGTCGTCGTGGAAGACCGGGATGTCCAGCGCCTCGTCGAGCCGCCGCTCGATCTCGAAGCAGCGCGGCGCGCTGATGTCCTCCAGGTTGATCCCACCGAACGAGGGGGCCAGCGCCCGCACCACCGCGACGATCTCGTCCACGTCCTGGGTGTCCAGGCAGACCGGCACCGCGTCCACCCCGGCGAACTGCTTGAACAGCACCGCCTTGCCCTCCATCACCGGCAGCGCCGCACGCGGGCCGATGTTGCCGAGCCCGAGCACCGCCGAGCCATCGGTGACCACCGCGACGGCGTGCGACGCCCACGTGTAGTCATCGGCCAGGTCGGGGTCGGCGGCGATCGCCTCACACACCCGGGCCACCCCCGGGGTGTACGCGAGGGAGAGATCCTCCCGGCTGGTGAGCGGCACCGTCGAGGCGACGGCCATCTTGCCGCCCAGATGCAGTTGGAAGACGGGATCAGCGGGGTCCATGGTGGACGAAGACATGGTGGTGACTCCAGGATCTGTCGAGCAGACGGGGCGGCCGGCCCGGCCGCGAGGTGGGCGGCGAGCGGTGGCACGCGGTGCGGGGGTCACCCGGGCACTTTCCGAGCATAGTGTCGGCACAGCCCCTCGGATGTGAGCAGGGTCATACCGGGCGACGAGGAACCCGTCCGGGGCGTGGCCAGTAGCGGGCCACCACCCTGCCCCGCACGTCGGCGACCCCGTACGCCCGGGAGTCGTCGGTGACCAGGTCGTTGTCCCCGCGGAGCCACCAGCCGCCGTCCTGCGGCCGGACCGCCCGCTTCACCACCAGCAACTCGGGACGCGTCCGGAAGACGGCGACCACCACGTCACCGGGTCGGATCGGCCGGCCACCCGGGCGGACCAGCAGCGCGTCGCCGTGCCGCAGCGTCGGCGCCATGGACGGGCCGGTCACCGCAACGGCCGTCAGCGGCCCGCGCAGATGCGGCGCCTCCGCCGGGTGATCGGCGTGCACTGGTTTCACCTCCACCCGGTTCGGGGAGCATTCCCAGGAGTAATGTCGCCTTTGATCATCGCAAACTTCCCATGGAGGATCCCGATGCGACTTCCCCGCATCCTTGCGCCCCGCGTCACCGCGAGCGCTCACTGCGACCTGCCGTGCGGCGTCTACGACCCGGCCCAGGCCCGGATCGAGGCCGAGTCGGTCAAAATGATCTGCGAGAAATACCAGGCCAACACCGACCCGGAGTTCCGCACCCGCGCGGTCATCATCAAGGAGCAGCGCGCCGAGCTGGTCAAGCACCACCTGTGGGTGCTCTGGACCGACTACTTCAAGGCGCCCCACTTCGAGAAGTACCCGAACCTGCACACCCTGTTCAACGAGGCCACCAAGCTCGCCGGCGCCGGTGGTGTCAAGGGCAGCCTCGACCCGGCCACCGCCGACCAGCTCCTCGCGAAGATCGACGAGATCTCGAAGATCTTCTGGGAGACCAAGAAGGCGTGACCAACCCGGTCATCCCGACGATCCGGCCGGTACGTCCCGAGGACGTGCCGGCCGTCGTCGCCATGGTGCACGAGCTGGCGGAGTACGAGCGCGCCCCCGACCAGTGCCACCTCACCACCGACCAGCTCACCTCGGCCCTGTTCGCGACCGCTCCGGCGCTCTTCGGCCACGTCGCGGTCGACGGGCACGACGAGCCGGTCGGTTTCGCGCTGTGGTTTCTCAACTTCTCCACCTGGGCCGGCGTGCACGGCATCTACCTGGAGGACCTCTACGTCCGGCCGGCCGCCCGGGGCACCGGCGCGGGCCGGCTGCTACTCGCCACCCTGGCCGACATCTGCGTACGACGCGGCTACCGGCGGCTGGAGTGGTGGATGATCGACTGGAATCCGGCCGCCGGGTTCTACGCCTCGATCGGGGCGGAGCAGATGAGCGAGTGGGTGCCCTACCGGCTCAGCGGTGACGCGTTGCGCGAGCTGGCCGGGCAGGCCACCGCCGCCGGCACGCGTGCCGGCGACCGACCGGGTAGAGTCCCCGACCGGGGGGATGAGGCGTGACTCAACTGACCGGCCAGCCAGCGACCGACGACGACGTGGTGCACCTCGCGGTGCCCGCCGACGGCGGTTACCTCGGCGTGCTCCGTACCGCCACCGCCGGTCTCGCGGCCCGGTTGCAGTTCGCACTCGACGAGATCGAGGATCTGCGGATCGCGGTCGACGAGGCGTGCGCGATGCTGCTCGCCATCGCCACCCGCGACGCCGAGTTGGAGTGCCGCTTCTCGGTAACCGAGGACGCGCTGACCGTCGAGGTGACCGTGCCGACCGTGCGGGGCGCCACGTTGCCCGCCGAGTCGTCCTTCGCCTGGAAGGTGCTCACCGCGCTGACCACGTCGGCGTCCGCCACGGCCGCCGACGGTCGGGCCACGATCTCGCTGCTGACCCGCCGCTCCGGCGGCTACTGACCAACCCGTCGGGTCGACCGGGTCACTCGAAGCCGAGAGCCCGGGTCGTCGGTGGGCTGACCAGCAGCCAACCCACGAGCAGGCCGAGTGCCATCAGCGGCACGCCCAACCAACCCAGCCCGCCCTGGATCATGAACCAGCCGATCGGCAGCAGCATCAGCTGGAGCACGATGGCGGGGGCCCGCGCGCCGGCTCGACGGCGCAGCAGCGCACGGCCCAGCGCCCAGAGCACGACCGCCGCGCCGGCCGCGAACACGGTCACCAGCAACGCCGACATCAGGTCGGTGGTGGTGGACGTGAGGTCGGCCCAGATCAGCCAGACGGCGAGCAGCCCGACGACGGCCGCCTCCGCCCACAGCAGCCGGACCGCCCAGCGGAGCGTGACGGGAATCGGGGCCGAGTCGAGGGTCACGCGCGTCACGATACCCGGGCTACCGAGAGGTACAGTGCCGCCCATGCGGGCCGTCCTGGTGGTCAATCCGAAGGCCACCACCACCAGCGAACGCAGTCGGGACGTGCTTGTCCGGGCGCTGCGCAGCGAAGTCGATCTCAGCGTGCGCTACACGCGCCGGCGTGGGCACGGCATGGCGCTGGCCCGGGAGGCCGCCGCCGAGGGGGTCGATCTCGTCGTCACCCTGGGTGGCGACGGCACCGTGAACGAGGTGGTGAACGGCCTGATGTCGGCCGACCCGCCGGCCGGTGCCGCCGGTGCCACGCTGGCCGACCGGCTGCCCGCGCTGGCGACCGTTCCGGGCGGCTCGACCAACGTCTTCGCCCGCGCTCTGGGACTGCCCCGGGACTGGCCGGAGGCGACCAGCATGATCCTGGAAGGGCTGCGCCTGGGTCGGCACCGGACGGTCGGGCTGGGCCGTGCGGACGACCGCTACTTCACGTTCTGCGCGGGGTTCGGTCTGGACGCCGCCGTGATCCACCGGGTGGAGCAGGCCCGGCGCAAGGGGCGGGTTTCCACGCCGTCGCTCTACTTCCGCTCGATCATGAATCAGTACTTCCTCGCCTCCGATCGGCGGTACCCGGCGATCAGCCTGGAGCGTCCGGGCGAGCCGGTGGAGGACGAGCTGGCCACCGTGATCATCCAGAACACGGCGCCCTGGACCTATCTGGGCGACCGGGAGGTCAACCCGAACCCGGAGGCGTCGTTCGACCTCGGGCTGGATGTGCTGGCGTTACGTCAGCTGCGGGTGGCTAGCACAACACGGACAGTGACGCAGTTCCTGTCCCGCCGTCCCGATCCTCGAGGTCGTCAGGTGTTACGACTCCATGACACGGCGGAGTTCACCCTGCTCTCTGCCCGTCCGCAGGCGTTTCAGCTGGACGGCGACTATCTCGGCGAGCGGGAGAAAGTCAGATTCACATCCGTTCCCGCCGCACTGAGAGTAATCTGCTAGGTCTCGGGTACTGCCCTAGGTCGACGCGGCGCCGCACCGCATCGGCGCGGTCGCCGCCACACCGAGGGGTAGGTGCCGGAAATGTCAGCAATGTCACGCGGACTGTACTATATTGATCCTCGGCTGTGGCACGGCGGGTAACCGGGAAGGCACCGGAACCGGGCAAATGGGTTGTGGGCTTGCTCACCGCCCGGAGTTTTTCCGAGCGTCACCCTTGACATCGCGAATGTTCGTGAAAGTATTCACAAGCGAACTTGAGTTACCGGGACATTGCCTGGATATGCTCGTCAGGTTGAGCTGTTCCAGCAGGTCCCCGGAGCCAACTGCCTGCTCACGCACTGCCGAATGGACGGACGCGAACTGTCACCGTCGGCACTGCGGATGCATATAGGAAAAGCACGACAAGCAATAATTGCCACCCATCCAGAATGAGGAGTGTTGCCGCCATGGACTGGCGTCACCATGCTGTCTGCCGCGACGAGGACCCGGAGCTGTTCTTCCCTATCGGGACGTCCGGACCGGCTCTCCTGCAGGTCGAGCAGGCCAAGGCCGTCTGCAGGCGCTGCTCCGTGACCGACCAGTGCCTTCAATGGGCACTCGAGTCGGGTCAGGACGCCGGCGTCTGGGGCGGAATGAGCGAAGAGGAACGACGCGCTGTCAAGCGGCGCGGCGGCCTCCGGGTGCTGCGCGCTCACTCCGCCTGATCCCAACGACACAGCTGTACGCCCCGGTGGGTCCGCCCACCGGGGCGTTCCGCTGTCCAGGGCCGGGTTGTCTGTCCCGCCGGTCACACCGCGCGGCTCCCGGACCGTTCATCGACCCGGCGCAGCACCAACTCGGCCACCTCCGGCGCATCGTTCAACGGGCCGGACACCGCCACCGCACCGGCCGCCCGCGCCTCCTCAGCCACCGCGTCGTGGAACAGGCCCGGTGCCAGGAAGTACCCGGCCACCGCCACCCGGCGGGCACCGGCCGCCCGCAACCGGGACACCGCCACACCGGTCCGCGGTGGGGCCGCCGAGGCGTACGACACCCGGCAGGGCACCCCGGACTCCGCACCGAGGGCATCCGCCACCCGGCCCACCGAGCCACGTGCCCGCGCGTCCCGGGTGCCCGCCGCGGCCAGCACCAGCGCGTCGAAGCGGCCCGGGCACACCTCACCGAGCCGGCGGCGCAGCCCCGCCAGCAGCGCCGGAGCCACCGTCCCGTCCGCCGGGCCGAGCACGTCGGTCACCCGTACCGCCAGCGGTGGCCCGGACCGCGTCGCGGCGGCGACGGCCGCCGGAATGTCCACCCGACGGTGGTACGCGGCGGTCAGCAGCAACGGCACCAGCACCGCGCTCCGGTGACCGGCCGCCGCCAGGGCGCGCAGCACCTCGGTCGGCCCCGGCTCGGTGTGGTCCAGCCAACTCGCGCACACCGCGACGCCGGGCCGGGCCGCCGACACGGCCCGGGCCAGCGCACGGGTGGCCTCGGCAGCCCGCGGATCCCGGCTGCCGTGCGCCACCAGCACCACCGGATCCGCCCCGCCGGCCACGTCCGGGCCGGTCGGGGTCGGCACCGGGGAGGTCAGACGTGCAGCCCGCACTCGGTCTTCTCGAACATGGCCCACCGGCCGGCCCGCGCGTCCTCGCCGGCCTTCGTCCGACGGGTGCACGGCCAGCAGCCGATCGAGCCGTACCCCTGCTTGAACAGCTCGTTGACCGGCACGTTCCACCGGGCGATGTAGGCGTCCACATCCCCCTGCGACCACGCCGCGATCGGGTTGACCTTGACCTTGGCGCGCCGCGCGTCGAACGTCACCACGGGCGTGTTGGCCCGGGTCGGCGACTCGTCGCGACGCAGGCCGGCGGCCCAGGCGTCGTACCCGGACAGCGCCCGCTCCAGCGGCTCCACCTTGCGCAACTGGCAGCAGTCGTCCGGTGACTTGTTGAACAGCCGGGGACCGTACTGGCCGTCCTGCTGCCCCACGGTGAGCCGGGGCCGGATCGACCGGACATTCACCGGGAGCGTCCGGGCCACCTCGTCGCGCACCCGCAACGTCTCGGGGAAGTGCAGGCCGGTGTCGAGGAAGACCACGTCCACCCCCGGGGCCACCCGGGACACCAGGTGCGCCAGCACCGCGTCAGCCATCGAGCTGGTGACGCAGAACCGGTCACCGAAGGTCTGCGCCGCCCACCGGGCGATCTCCAGCGCCGGAGCGCCCTCCAGCTCCCGGGCGGCCTCCTCGGCCAGCGTCCGCAGCTCGTCCGGATTGCGGCGGGACGGGTCGACCGGCGTCGGGCCAGCCGGGCCGACCAGACCCAGACCGGCGGCGGAGACCAGGCTCATCGGGTCACCGCCCGGCTCAGCAGGCCGGTGAACTTCACCGCGAAGACCCGGGTGCAGGCATGGCACTCCCAGGCGCCGTGCCCCGCCTCGTGCGGCCGCAGGTCCTCCTCGCCGCAGTAGGGGCAGTACAGAGGTGCCGCTCGGTTCTCGCTGCTCACCGCAGTGCCTCCTCGTCGACTCTGATCACCCAGTTGGCGAACGTCTCGCCCTCGCTCCGCCCGGCCAGGTAACGGCGGGCCAGTCGTTCCACGTACTCCGGAAGCTCGTCGGCGGTGGTCTTCAGGCCGCGCAGCTTGCGGCCGAAGCCGGCCGTCTGCCCCTGCGCCATGCCCAGGCCGCCACCGAGGTGCACCTGGAAGCCCTCCACCTGCCGGCCGTCGGGGCCGACCACCAGCTGACCCTTGAGCCCGATGTCGGCCACCTGGGTGCGGGCGCACGCGTTCGGGCAGCCGTTGATGTGGATCGAGATGTCCGCGTCGAAGTCCCGCAGCCGCTGCTCGAGCCGGGCCACCAACTCCTCGCCACGGGCCTTCGTCTCGACGATGGCGAGCTTGCAGTACTCGATGCCGGTGCACGCCATGGTGCCGCGTCGCCAGGCCGAGGGCCGGGCCTCCAAACCGATTCCGCGCAGCGCGTCGACCAGCGACTCCGTCCGCTCCGACGGCACGTCGAGCACCAGCAGCTTCTGGTACGGGGTGAGTCGCACCCGGTCGCTGCCGTGCGCCTCGACCACGTCGGCCAGTTGGGCGAGCTGCCCACCGGAGACCCGCCCGACCACCGGCGCGGCACCCACGTAGTGCCGCCCGTCGGCCTGCTCGTGCACGCCCACGTGGTCGACCGGCTTCGACGGCAGGGTCGGCGCCGGGCCGTCGAGCAGCGTACGGCCGAGGTAGTCCTTCTCCAGGACCTCGCGGAAGCGCTCCACGCCCCAGTCGGCCACCAGGAACTTCAGCCGGGCACGGTTGCGCAGCCGGCGGTAGCCGTAGTCGCGGAAGATCCCGACCACGCCGGCCCACACGTCCGGCACCTCGGCCAGCGGCACCCAGACGCCGAGCCGCTGGGCGAGCATCGGGTTGGTGGAGAGGCCGCCGCCGACCCAGACGTCGAAGCCGGGGCCGTGCTCGGGGTGGTCGACGCCGAGGAAGGAGATGTCGTTCGACTCGTACGGGGTGTCCACCTGCCAGGAGATCGACGTCTTGAACTTGCGGGGCAGGTTGGAGAACTGCTTGTCCCCGACGTACCGGGCGACGATCTCGTCGATGGCCGGGGTCGGGTCGAGCACCTCGTCGCGGGCCACTCCGGCGACCGGGCTGCCCAGCACGATCCGCGGGCAGTCGCCGCACGCCTCGGTCGTCTGCAGGCCGACCGACTCCAGTCGACGCCAGATCTCCGGCATGTCCTCGACGCGGATCCAGTGGTACTGGATGTTCTGCCGGTCGGTGATGTCCGCGGTGTCCCGGGCGAACTCCCGGGAGATGTCCGCGATCACCCGCAACTGCGCCAGGCTGAGCTGCCCGCCGTCGATGCGGACCCGGAGCATGAAGAACTCGTCCTCCAGCTCGTGCGGCTCCAGCACGGCCGTACGGCCACCGTCGATGCCCGCCTTGCGCTGCGTGTAGAGGCCCCACCAGCGGAACCGACCGCGCAGGTCCTGCGGGTCGATGGAGGCGAAGCCGCGGTGCGCGTAGATGGTCTCGATCCGGGCCCGGACGTTGAGCGGGTCGTCGTCCTTCTTGATCCGCTCGTTGGGGTTGAGCGGTTCGCGGTGGCCGAGCGCCCACTGACCCTCACCCCGCGGCCGGCGCGCCGCCCGCGCCGGGCGGGCCGTCGGGTCCTCGGAACGAGCCGGGATGCTGCTGACCGCCATCGCGGCGTCCTCCGTTGTCTGCTGTGCCTCGGGGTACGCGGGGCGCGGCGGCCGGCCCGGCGAAGCGGGCGGGACAACGGTGTCTGAGACAGCCGGCGCGGAGCGCGCCCGAGACGGATTGGTCGGGCGTCGTCAGTAGGCCGGACAGATCGCGCTGCGCACGCGGCCGTAGTCGACGTGGCGACGTGCCACGAAGCGGCGGACGACAGCGGCGGTCATGGGCCCCATGCTGCCACACCGCAGTGTGCCCGGCCAATGACTGCGTGCCGGATCCCACATCACGGGCCAGCTTCCGGGGCGGGCCTGTGGCAGGCTCGATACGTGGGCGCAATGTCCGAAAAGCGGCAAGGGGTGGCGGGGGTGCGGTGGTCCCGCGTCCCGGTCTGGCTCCCTCCGGCGCTGCTGACCCTGGCGGTGACCCTGACCGGGCTGGGCTCCGCCCAGTTGTGGCGCGACGAGTTGGCGACCTGGAGCGCGGCCACCCGGTCGCCCGACGACCTGGTCCGTTTGGCCGGCACCATCGACGCCGCCACCGGCCCGTACTACCTGCTGATGCACGTCTGGCTCGCGGTCGTCGGCGATTCCACGGTGGCTCTGCGCGTGCCGGCGGTGGTGGCGATGGCCGTGGCCGCCGGGCTGCTCGCCGTGCTCGGTGCGTGGCTGGTCGACCGGCGCACCGGCCTCGTCGCCGGGCTGCTGTTCGCGGTGCTGCCGGGCACCTCCCGGTACGGGCAGGAGGCCCGCCCGTACGCCCTGGCCACCATGCTCGCGGTACTGGCCACCCTGCTGCTGGTCGCCGCGCTGCGTCGGCCGGGCTGGGCGCGGTGGGCCGGGTACGCCGCCGCCGTGGCCGCGCTCGGCCTCATCCACCTGATCGCGCTCACCCTGCTCGCCGCGCACGCGCTGGTTGTCCTTGTCGCCTGGCGGCGCGGACCCGCCGGGGCCGGCATCGCCCCGGACGGCAGCGCCGGCGGCCGGGACCGGCAGCTGTGGTGGCGATGGCCGGTCACGCTGGTGCCGGCCGTGCTGCTGGTGGGTCCGTTGCTGCTCAAGGCGCGGGCGCAGCGGTCCGCGCAGTTGAACTGGGTCGACCTGGCCCGGCCGGACGACCTGAGCGCGCTGCCCGGCGGTGTCGCCCAGAGCAGTGTGGTGGGCGGTCTGCTGGTCGGGGTCGCCGTGCTCGGCGCGGCCCGGCTCGGGCGGCGCGCTCTGCTGCCGGTGAGCGCGGTGCTGCTGCCGGTGCTGCTGCTCTTCGCCGCCGGCGCGGTCGTACCGCTGTGGGTGCCCCGCTACCTGGTCTTCGTGGTGCCATTCGCCTGCCTGCTGGCCGGCGCGGCACTGGCGGCGGTGGCCACACCGGCCGCGCTGGCCGTGGTGGTCCTGGCCGGGCTCCTCGGCCTGCCCGACCAGGCGGCGCTGCGACGGACCCACGAGTGGCCGCGCAACGCCCCGGTCGACTACGCGGGCGCCGCCCGGGTGATCGCCGACGGTCAGCGACCGGGCGACGCGGTGGTCTACTCGCCCCGGCGCAGCTGGCTCTTCCTCGACCTCGGTATCGAGTACCACCTCGGCGACCCACCACGCGACGTGCTGGTCACCGAGGACGAGGCTCGCCGGGGCGACCTGTGGGCCGCCGAGTGTCCGCTACCGGCGCAGTGCCTGGCCGGCACGCGGCGGGTGTGGCTGGTCGTCGCCGGGCGGCACGCCGAGCCGCTGGCCGCCGTGTCCGGCGCCAAGGGCGACGCGCTGCGGTCGGACTTCACCGTCGCGCAGGTCTGGCAGCGGCCCGGCCTGACCGTCGCCCTGCTCACCAGCCGCTGACGACCGGTCACCGCGGCGGGCCGGTGGCGTCGACTGGCGGCCTGACTGCTCAGCCGGCACGGCTCACCTCAGCCGGCGGGCCCCCGGGGCGGCACACCTCGATGAGCGTGATGCCTGTGAGTCATCTTGATGACTGACAGGCATCACGCTCACTCTGGTATCCGTGCCCACGGCGACCCGCCCGACGGAGGGCGGCTCAGCCCTGGGAGCGGCCCTCGTGGGCGTTGCGGGCCAGCGGTACGACCAGCACCGCCTCGGTGCCGCCGGTGGCGCCCGCGCGCAACTCGATGGTGCCGCGCAGTTCCCCGGTGACCAGGGCCCGGACGATCTGCAGGCCGAGTCGGCTGCCGCGCTCGGCGTCGAATTCCGGTGGCAGGCCGCGCCCGTTGTCGGTCACCGAGACGTGCAGCATCTTGCGGAACCGGTGCGCCGAGACCACCACCTCCGGCCGCACCGCGGGGTCGACCTCGGCGACGGCGGCCGGCACCACGCCCGACGCGGCCGGCACGGGGGTTTCGTCCGCCTCGTCCGCCTCGTCCGCCGGCGGGAAGCCGTGTTCGACGGCGTTGAGCAGCAGTTCGTTGAGGACCATCACCAGCGAGGTGGCGATCTCCGCCGGCAACACCCCGAAGGTGCCCCGCCGGCGCATGCCGACGCTCACCTCGGTCGCCGCGACCTCGGTCGCCGCGCTCGCCACCCGGTCGACGATGCCGTCGAACTCGACCGCCTCGTCACTGGACATGGAGAGCGTCTCGTGCACCAGGGCGATCGAGGCGACCCGACGGACCGACTCCTCCAGCGCGACGCGGGCCTCCGGCATGGCCACCCGGCGGGCCTGCAACCGCAGCAGCGCGGCCACCGTCTGCAGGTTGTTCTTCACCCGGTGGTGGATCTCCCGGATGGTGGCGTCCTTGGTGATCAGCGCCCGATCACGGCGGCGGACCTCGGTGATGTCCCGGACCAGCACCAGCGCCCCGATCGGCACCCCGGCGGGCATCAGCGGCAGCGCCCGGGTGAGCATCGTGGCGCCACGAGCGTCGATCTCCCGCCGGGGCGGCGCCTCTCCGCGCAACGCGGCCAGGATGCCGTTGGCCGCCTCGGTGCCGTCCAGCGGGTCACCGGCCAGCCGGCGGTGCAACGCCGCCAGGTCCTCCCCCACCAGGTGGGAGGCGTAGCCCAACCGGCGGTACGCGGACTGCGCGTTCGGGCTCGCGTAGGTGACCTTGCCGCCGGCGTCCAGCCGCACCAGGCCGTCACCGACCCGGGGCGCCGAGGTGGTCTCACCCGGGTGCCGGGGCGGCGGGAAGGTGCCGTCCGCGATCATCTGGGCCAGGTCGTCGGCCGTGGTGAGGTAGTTGAGTTCCAGCTGGCTGGGGGTACGCGCGGTGGAGAGGTTGGTGTCCCGCCCCACCACGGCGATCACCTCGCCGGCCTCACCCTCGGCGCTGCGCAGCCGGACCGGGATCGCCTCGTGCCGGGCCGGCACGTCGCCGTACCAGACCGGGTCGCCCTCCCGCCAGATCCGGCCCTGGGAGTACGCCACCCCCAGGTGGGCCACCTCCGGCCCGCCGACGATCCGACCCACCTGATCGTCCTGGTACGCGGTGGGCGCGGTCGTCGGGCGGACCTGGGCGACGCAGAGGAACGTGCCGTCGGCGTCGACCGGCACCCAGAGCAGCAGGTCGGCGAAGGACAGATCGGAGAGCAACTGCCAGTCGCCGGCGATCCGGTGCAGGTGGTCGATGTCGGCCGGACGGAGATGGGTGTGCTCCTCGGCGAGGTCGCGCAGCGTGGACACGGTGACCAGGGTGCCACGCCGCGCCTCACCTCGTCGCGGTGACCTTCTTCAGCCCACGCGGTGCGTCCGGATCCTCGCCCCGGGTCAGCGCCAACGCCAGCGCCAGGCGCTGCAACGGCAGGATGTCCAGCAGTGGGGCGTACCGCTCGTCGACCTCGGGGACGGCGAGCCGGGTGGCGCCCGGCACGTCGGCGGAGCCCACCACCACCACGTCGGCGCGGCGTTCGCCGAGGCGGGGCAGCACCTCCCCCATCGACCGGCCACCGGGGCCGGAGCCGACCACGGCGAGCACCGGCACCTCCGGGTCGGTCATCGCGAGCGGCCCGTGCAGCAGGTCGGCGCCAGAGAAGGAGAGCGCCGGCAGGTACGAGGTCTCCATCAGCTTCAGCGCCGCCTCCCGGGCGGTCGGGTAGGCGTACCCGCGCCCGGTGGTCACCAGCTGCTGGGCGAAGCGGTAGCGCGGCGCGAGTCGGGCCGGGGTGTCGTCGGCCAGGGTGCGGGCGGCCAGCTCGGGCAGTGCGGCGAGCGCCTCCCGTTCGGCCGCCGGGAGCACGCCGTCACCGGCCCGGACGCCCTCGATGAGCATCAGCAGGGCGAGCAGCTCCGCGGTGTACGTCTTGGTGGCGGCCACCGCCCGCTCGTGCCCGGCGGCGATGTCGATGCTCAGCTCGGCCGTCTCGACCAGTGGCGAGTCGGGGGCGTTGGTCACCGCGAGGGTCAGCGCGCCGGAGGCCCGCGCGGCACGCAGCACCTCGGCCAGGTCGGGTGAGCCGCCGCTCTGGCTGACCCCGACGACCAGCGCGTCGGACAGGTCGGGTGAGCCGCCGTAGAGGGTGACCACGCTGGGTGAGGCCAGCCCGGCGGGCAGGCCGAGGCGGATCTCGGTCAGGTACGCCCCGTAGAGGGCCGCGTGATCGGAGGTGCCGCGTGCGGTGAAGACCACGTGTCGCGGCCGGCGCTCGGCCACGGCCGCCGCCACCCGGGCGATCTCCCCGGCGTTGGCGACGGAGAGCAGGCGCGCGTAGCCGGCCGGCTGCTCCTCGATGTCGGCGGCCATTCCGGCCCCTGCACGTGTCACGGAAACTCCCCCCCCTTTGCGCGATTGCCGCGCGTTTCCTGCTCAGTCTTGCACCTTTCAAGGTAAGGGAGCAATCGAACGAGCAGCAGTGCGCAGTTGATCACCAAACCATCCCAACATCAACTACCCTTGAGCCCCGTGCCGCTGCGACGAGAGGACGACGTGCCCGAGGGAAGGGACGACCCCGCACTCTCCGCGACGGAGGAGCTGGCCCTCGCTCGGCTGGCACTGGACGAGGGCGACCTCCACCACGCCGCCGGCCACCTCGCCGGCGCGCTGGCCCGGGCACCCACCCTGCCGGAGGTGCACGAGACCCTGGCCCGACTGGCCGCCGCCAGTGGCGGCGGCCTCGACCTCTTCCCGATCAACCACCACACCTTCGTCGGCGCGGTCGTCGCCCGCGCCCACCTGCTGGCCGCCACCGGCCGTCCCGCCGAAGGGCTCGAACTGCTGGCCGCCGCGACCGGGTACGCGCCGGGCACCGAATGGGCCGGTGTGCCCTGGGTGACCGCACCCGAACTCGCCGAGCGGCTCGACCCGGAGCACATCGCCCGGATCCTCATGCAGGTCTGCTCCGCGCTGCCCGACCCGGTGCCGCGGATCGGCCGACCGGCACTGGCGCCGTACCTCACGCTGGCCCGCAACGCGATCACCGTCCACCCCGACCACGGCCTGCTGCTGGGCGCGGCGTCCGCGCTGGCCCGGCGGCTCGGCGAGGTCGCGCTGGCGATCCGCTGGGCCGCCCGCGGCGTACGCGCCGAGTCGTCGAAGATGGGCGAGGTCTGGCTCGGGTACGCGTACCGCAGTGCGGGCCGGACCCGCGACGCCCTCGCGGCCCTCAACCGGGCCGTCGCGCTGGACCCCGACGACCTGGCCATCTACGCCGACATCGCCGGCACCCTGGCCGAGACCGGCCGGCTCGACGAGGCGTTGGAGTGGACCGAGCGGGCGCTGGCCCGGGACCCGTCGTTCGACTGCGCGGTGCACACCGCGCACCGACTGCGGCACCTGCGCGACGGGGATCTGGCCCACCTCGTCGCACTCGCCGACTTCGTCCGTGACCACCCGGACGACACCCACGAGCACGGCGACCTGGCCCAGTGCTGTCGGGGTCGCCCCTGGCTCGGGCAGCTCACGCCGGCCGGTGGCCCGCTGATCGACGCGATGCGCCGGGCGGTGGCCGATGACGACAACGGTGTCGGCAGCGCGGTCCGGTTGGCGGCGGCGGCACCGCCGAGCGCCGTACGGACAGCCACGTCGACGGCCCCGGGGCTGCGGATCGAGATCACCGGCACCCCACAGCCGGACCCGCGCGAGCCCCGCCGGGCGTCCGCCCAACGGTTGTGGGACTACGCGGACGCCGTCCCGACGCCCGCGCTGCCGGAGCCCTCGGCGGCGGCGGTCGAGCGGATCGGGCAGGTCGCCCACCCGGCGTGGCCGCACCCTCCGGCGGCTTACGACGCGGCGGTGGGCCTGGCCGGCCTCGACGTGACCGACCTGCTCGGTCTGCTGGTGCATCCACCGGCGGCGCCGGCCAACGCGGTGGGCCGGCTGCTGGCCGTCCATGACCCGTCGGTCTGGGTACGCGGTGTGCAGGTGTGGGCCTGCCTTGGCTTGCTGCACCACCGCACCGACGAGCCGTGGGACGGCTCGACGCGACGCCGGGTGCTGCTGGACCTGGTCTGGGGCGTGGAGGACTGGGTGACGGAGGCGGCGCTGTTCGCCCTGGTCACCGCCGCGTGGGTGGACCCGCAGGTGCGGCCTGACGTGGCCCGCGTGGTGGCCGAGCGGCTCGCCGACGTCGCCGCGGTGGCCCGCGCCAGGCCGGTCCCGATCGCCGCCTCGCTGGCCCATGTGGCGCTGGCCGCCCCGGTCCTGGACGCCACCACCGCGGCGACGTCGGCGAGCCGCTCGGCCACCACGCGGGCCACGTCAGGCCGCACCTGCGGGTCCACCCACGCGGCGGTGACCAGGGCGAACAGCG
>NZ_WBKR01000129.1 GCF_008868155.1 Micromonospora sp. ALFpr18c | reverse complement strand
CGTGGTGGGCGGCGTCGTGGTGGGTGGGGTGGTGGTCGGTGGCGTCGTGGTCGGCGGGGTGGTCCCGCCGCCGCACGCGGCACCGTTGATGGTGCAGTTCAGCGGCGCCTTGTAGGCGCCGGTGCCGTTGTATCCCCAGCTGAACGAGGCACCGGGGGCGAGGCCGCCGGCCCAGCTCTTCTTGACCGCGACGTAGTGGTTGCCGCTGCTGGTGACGTCGGCGTCCCAGGCGCTGCTGATGGTGGTGCCCGACGGCAGGTCGAACTCGATGCGCCAGGTGGCGACCGTGCCGCTGGAGCCGTTGGTGACGGTCACCCTCGTCTCGTGACCGGTCCCCCAGTCCTGCGCCTTGGTGAACGTGGTGGTGACCGTGCCGGCGCCGAATGCGGTGGTCATCGGCACCGCTGCGACGGTCACGGCGACCACGGCACCGGCCCAGAGGGCCCGGCGGAGCGATCTTTTCATGAGGCGTCTCCCGAACTGTTAGGAAACTTTCCAAAAGAGATGGTGAGACGGTACTCACGGCGTCATCAGTTCGTCAAGATGTGCATGTTTCGATTTCTCCTGGTGCGCGGAGTGCACCTGCCACGCCCCTCCCCGGCGGCCCGTCGCCCGGCGCGTAGCCTCGGCCCATGACCGTCTTCGACATCCCGATCGACGCCCTCAACGGCGGCCCGGCGGACCTGGCCCGCTACCGCGGCAAGGCGCTCCTGGTCGTCAACGTGGCCTCCCGCTGCGGCCTCACCCCCCAATACGCCGGCCTCCAGGCACTCGCCGACTCCTACGCCGACCGGGGCCTGGTGGTGCTCGGCGTGCCGTGCAACCAGTTCGCCGGGCAGGAGCCGGGCAGCGCCGCCGAGATCAGCGACTTCTGCCAGGTCAACTACGGCGTGACCTTCCCGCTGACCGAGAAGGTCGACGTCAACGGCCCGCACCGGCACCCGCTCTACGCCGCGCTGGTGGACACCCCGGACGCCGACGGGCACACCGGGGACGTCCGGTGGAACTTCGAGAAGTTCCTGGTGGCCCCGGACGGCGCGGTAGCCGCCCGCTTCGCCCCCACGGTCGAGCCCGATTCCACCGACCTCCAGGCAGCCATCGACAAGGTCCTGCCCGCCTGACGTGCCGGTGATCAAGAGGTTCGCGTCAACCCGGGGCCCGTTTCTGACGCAAACCTCTTGATCACCGCGCCGGAGGGCGGGAGGGGAAGCGCCACTGGGCCACCTGCGCGACCGGGCGGTAGCCCAGGGACTGGTAGATGTGGTTACTGGTGGGGTTGGCCAGGTCGGTATAGAGGGCGCAGGTCGTCGCGCCGGCATGCAGGGCGTGCCGGCTCGCGTGTGCCACGCAGCCGCTGGCGAAACCGCGTCCGCGCTGCCGCGGCGGCGTGTACACGCCGCTGACCCGGGCCACGCCCGCCACCGGACGGCTCAGCCAGGCCATCGAGACCGGAGCGCCGGCGTCCTCCCAGAGCCAGATCCGGTCCCCGTGCGGCAGCCGGGCGTCGACCTGACCGGACAGGTCCACCTGGGGTGCGCCCGGCGTGGTCTCCGCGGCGAAAACGGCCGCCCAGGCCACCAGCAGGTCGCGGTCCGTGGCGGCAGCCGCCCGTGCATGACCGGGTACGCCGACCGGCGGCCGGACCGCGTTCAGCTGGAAGATCCGCTGCGCGGTGCCGGGTACGGCGGTCAGGCCGGCGCGTTCGGCGTACCGCCGCGCGAACTCCGCCACGGCCGGGACCGGGCCGTGCACCTCGGCCAACGGCGGCGCCGCCCGGACGACGTACCCGGCGAGCGTTCGCGCGGCCGCGACCGGCACCGCGCCGAGCAGCGGCCCGCGCGGCGGCGTGCACACCGCCGCACCCACCGTCGCGCCGTCGTCGACCACCCGCACGAACCACTCGTCACCGGAGAGTGGCACGTCCCCGGAGAGGCGGTCGGCGACGAGCGTGAGCAGTACGTTGTGCAGGACGGGCTCGCTGCGCAGCCAGGTGCCCGCCGTGGCGGCGAAGGTCGCGAGATCCTCGACGATACAGCGCATGCCGGGCAGTCTGCGCAGCCGGCCGGCACCACGGCAACCGGAATAACCCACCGCGTCGGTCGGGAATGCGTCGCGGGTGGACGGAGTTGGGACCGAACATGACAACTGTGGGACTGATCGGCAGCGGCAACATCGGCGGCACCGTGGCCCGGCTGGCCGTGGACGCCGGCTACGACGTGGTGTTGAGCAACTCGCGGGGCCCGGAAACGCTCACCGACCTGGTCGCATCCCTGGGCGAGCACGCCAGCGCCGGCACCGCGCAGGACGCGGCGCGGGTGGGCGACCTGGTGGTGGTCAGCGTGCCGCTGAAGGCGTACCGCGCGGTGCCCGTGGAGCCACTGGCCGGCAAGGTCGTCATCGACACCAACAACTACTACCCGCAGCGCGACGGGGTCTTCCCGGAACTGGACTCCGGCGAGACCACCAGCAGCGAGCTGCTCCAGCGGCACCTGCCGGACTCGCGGGTGGTCAAGGTCTTCAACAACATCTACTTCAAGGGCCTGGCCGCGCTGGCCCGGCCGTCCGGTGCCACCGACCGCAGCGCCCTGGCGATCGCCGGCGATGACGACGCCGCGAAGGCCGAGGTGACGGCCTTCCTGGACCGCATCGGGTACGACGCGGTCGACGTCGGCCCGCTCGCCGAGGGGTGGCGCTACCAGCCGGACACCCCGGCGTACGGCACGCTCTACTCGGCCTCGCCGACCGACTGGGAGCACCCGGCACCGGGCGACGCCGAGAAGCTGCGCGCCGCCGTGGCCGCCGCGACCCGCTGAGCACCGCCGCCGCCCTCCGGCGACCGCCTACCGGGTGGCCGTACGGAGGGCGGCGGCGAGTTCGTCGTCGTAGCTGGCGATCGGCTGGCCGTCCGAGGCGTACGCCACGAGCCGCCCCTCGGCCATCGTCGCCGAGCGGAACGAGAACGTCCGCGTGCCCGGATAGGCGGCGAGCAGCGGAATGGCGCGGGGCGCCCCGCCCGGGGCCGAGTAGTACTCCAGGCGGGTCACCCGCGGGGAGACCACGCCGTTGACCCGCACCTTGGTCATCTCGGCGCGGGTGCCGAAGGTGACCGGCGCGTCGGTGCCGTAGGCGGCGCACTCGGCCGCGCCCCGGCAGACGAAGAAGTAGCGCGGGTTGACCACGTCATCGAGGGTGTACGCCTTGAACGTGGGGTCGGCACCGGCGGGCAGCGGCTGCACGGCGAAGAACGCGACCGCCACGGTGGCCGTGACGCCCACCCGCAGCCAGGCACGCCCGGCGGCCGGTCGCCTGCTCGTGCGCCGGGCGGCGACGGCGACACCGCCGAAGCCGACCAGGCACAGCAGGCACACGCCGACGGCGCGGGCGTTCTCGAACAGGAACTGCACGCCCGGCCGTGTCGAGATCGGGCCGAGGACCGCACCCAACGAGACGACCATGGCGGCGAGCAGCGCCGCGCCGGCGGCCCGCTGGGCGACGCCGGACGCGCCGATCAGCAGCATCGCGGCGAGCACCGGCCACACCTGGTGGTGGGTCCAGGACACCGGGGACGCGGCCACGGTGGCGCAGCCGACCAGCACGCCGGCGTGCCCGGGGCGGCCCTGCCGCGTCAACTGCCGGGCCCGCAGCAGCGCCGCCGCGCAGATCAGGGCCACCAGAGCGGCCCAGAGCAGGGGTAGCGTCGACTCGTCGACGCCGACACGCAGCAGCATCCCGTGCACGGACTGGTTGCCCAGCGAGGCCAGGTTGCCGATCCGGGAGGTCTGCCGGACGGTCTCGGTCCAGTACGCCCAGCTCTCGCCCGGCAGCACGATCGCGGCGAGTCCGGCGCAGGCCACGAACGTCGCGGCGGCCCGGCCGGCGTCGCGGTAGCGCCCGACGGCGAGTAAGTAGACGACGAACAGCAGCGGGGTCAGCTTGATCGCCGCCGCCACCCCGACCAGCGTCCCGCGCAGCCGGCGTGAAACGACGCCCATCCCGTCGAGCAGGGCCATCAGCACGATGAAGATGCTGACCTGGCCGAAGCGCAGGTTGCTCTGCACCGGCGCGGAAAGCATCAGCACGGTGGCCGCCACCGCCACGACGAGGGGCCGCCGGGAGCGTTGGACGGTCAGCGCCACGCTGACGGACCCGGCGACGGCGACAACCGCCGCACAGGTCGCCACCAGCCAGATCCCCTGGACCACGCCCTCACTGACGGCGGTGATCGGGCCCAGCACGAGGGCGGCGAACGGCGGATAGGTGAACGGGCCGCCGTTCTCCGCCACGTACCCGTACAACGGCCGGCCGGCGTGCAGATCAGACAGTGCGCCGTAGTAGATGTGCAGGTCGCAGAGGCGATCCGGCCGGCGCAGCACGAGCACACAGGACACCAGCGCGACGACGACGAAGGCCGTCCACGCCAGCGCAACTCGGCGATCCCGCATCGCCCGAGAATAGGCGAGCCTGCGCGCCCGGTGGACCCTCGAACGCATCTTCGGGCACGCCGACGGCGCACCGGCGGCCTACCGGCAGCGGCGCGAGAAAAACTTCGGGCGGGCAACTTGCGCTGGGGTCCTGTTCACGGGACTCTGATCCCTGAGTTGCCGCCCGCTCACCGAACGTGCCTCCGGAGGCGACATGCACACGCTTCGTACCATGCCCCGCCGGCTGCTGGCCGGCGCCGGCGCGCTCCTGCTCAGCACCGCCCTCGCCGCCACCGCCGCGCCCGCACCGGCCGGCGCGGACACCGTCGGATACGTCCGGCTCGCCCACCTCTCCCCCGACACCCCGGCGGTGGACGTCTACCTGGCCGCGCCGGGAGCCCCGAAGCCGCAGGTGTTCCCCGGGGTCGGGTACGGCGTGGTCTCCGACTACCTGTCGTTGCCTCCCGGCCGGTACGCGGTGGCGATGCGCGAGGCCGGCGCCCCCGCCACCGATCCCCCGGTGCTCACCACCGAGGTGGCGGTGACCAGCGGCGACGCCTACACGGTGGCCGGTGTCGGCCGGCACGCCGACCTCGGCCTGCGGGTGCTCAACGACGACCTGAGCGCCCCCACCGACGGCCGCGCCAAGGTGCGTGTCGTGCAGGCTTCGGTGCGGACCCCGATGCTCGACGTGGCCGCCGCGAACGGACCGACGATCGCCAGCGGGGTGCAGTTCGCCACCACGACCGACTACCAGCAGGTCGAGCCGGGCAGTTGGCGGCTGAAGCTGACGGGTGCCGGCGGGCCGAGCACCGACGCCGAGGTGCGGCTCACCGGCGGCGCGGTCTACTCGCTGCTGGTGCTGGACGCGAAGCAGGGCGGGCTCACCGCCGAGCTGCGTCGCGACGCCGAGGGTGGCACCGTCGTCCCGGCCGGCGGGGTGCACACCGGCGCCGGTGGCACCGCGGGCAACGGGATCGACGCGTACCCCCTGGTGGCCGGCGGCCTCGCCGCGGCGGCCGTGGCGGTGGCTCTGCTGCTCTTGCGTCGGCGCCGGCGCACCACCTGGTGAGCGCCAAGCCGGGCCTGTCGATCCGGCGGCACCGTGACCGCCGGGTGCCGCTGGCCGCGCTGGTCGCGGCCGGCGCGGCGGTCTGCCTGGCCGCCGGCACCGGCGTCGGGCTGGCTGGCACCGACCGGCCGCCGCCGGCGGCGAGCTGGCACCCCGGCTGCGCCGACGGCTGTCCGTCGGTGGCCGCCGCGCCCGTGCCGCAGGGTCCACCCGTGCCGCAGGGTCCACCCACGCGGGTACGCGTGCCGCGCATCGGCGTCGACTCGGCGCTCACCGTGCTGGGCCTGGACCGGGCGGGCGCACTGGTCCCGCCGGCTGATTTCGGCACGGCCGGTTGGTACGGCGGCGGCCCGGCCCCCGGGGACACCGGCCCGGCCGTGCTCGCCGGGCATCTGGACTCGCGACGCGGCCCGGCGGTGTTCGCCCGGCTCGGTGACCTGCGCCCCGGTGACCGGGTGGAGGTGTGGCGCGGCGGGCAGCGGTTGGCGTTCCGGGTGACGGGGTCGCTGCGGACCCGCAAGGACCGCTTCCCGACGGCCGAGGTCTACGGGCCGACGCCCGGCGCGGAGCTGCGCCTGGTCACCTGCGGGGGCGACTTCGACCGGCGCAGCGGTCACTACGTCGACAACGTGGTGGTGTTCGCAGTCGCCGAGGGGTGACCGACCGGGTCAGATCGGCCGGCGGCCGGCGAAACCGCACTCGGCCCGGTGGTACCAGCGCACGTCGGAGTCGCCCTCCAGCCAGCACCACAGCACAGGACGGCCGGCCCGCTCACCGGGGAAGTCGAGCAGCACCGGGGCGATGCCCTTGACCTGGATGTCGTGCTGGTGCAACTCGTCGACGACGGCGTGCAGGCGGGCCTCCAGCCCCTTCACCTCGGCCAGGCCGCCGAGGGCGCTGACGCCGTGGTCGGCCAGGTCGACCCGCAGCTCGGCCAGGTCGGCGCGGACCCGGACCAGCTCGGCGACGCGCGGTTGCAGGGTGGCCACCAGGTGCCGGGCCTGGGCGAGTGTGAACACCGGGCCAGTATGCGGCACGCGCGGGGACGCGATGCGCCCGAAATCGGTCAGTCGGCCTGGGCGGCCAGCTCGCGGGCGCGGTCCCGGGCGGCCTCCAGCGCGGCGAGCAGCGCGGCCCGGACGCCGTGCTTCTCCAGCTCCCGGATCGCGGAGATGGTGGTGCCGGCCGGCGAGGTGACCGCCTCGCGCAGCTTGACCGGGTGCTCGCCGGAGTCGCGCAGCATCACGGCCGAGCCGATGGCGGTCTGCACGATCAGCTCGTGCGCCACCTGGCGGGGCAGCCCGAGCAGGATCCCCGCGTCGATCATGGCCTCGACCAGCAGGTAGAAGTACGCCGGGCCGGAGCCGGAGAGCGCCGTCACCGCGTCCTGCTGCGACTCGGGCACCCGGATCGTCTGCCCGAGGGGCTTGAACATCTCCTCGGCGAGGGCCAGGTGCTCCCCGGTGGCGTACGCGCCGGCGGAGATCGCGGTCATCGCCTCGTCGACCAGCGCCGGGGTGTTGGTCATGACCCGGACGACCGGGGTGCCGTCGGGCAGCCGGCGGTTGAAGAAGCTGGTGGGCAGGCCGGCGCAGAGCGAGATGACGAGCTTGTCGGCCGGCACCTTGGGGCCGATCTCGTCGAGCAGCGCGGCGGCGTCCTGCGGTTTGACCGAGACCGCCAGCACCGCGGCCTCGTCCACGGCGGTCAGGTTGTCGACCACCCGTACGCCGTAGCGGGCGGTCAGCTCCTCGGCGCGCGCCGGTCGGCGGGCGGTGGCCAGCAGCCGGTCCACCGGCCATCCCGAGCGCAGCAGGCCGGAGAGCATCAGCTCACCGATCTTGCCCGCGCCGATCACCGCGACCGTGTGCACCCCGGCTGACATCTGGGCCGTACCCCCTCGGATTGGGTCGCGGCGCGGCGGACCCGCCGGCCCGCCGCGCCGTCGACCGTCGATCAGCTGCCGAAGAAGACCTCGGCCTCGGCGTACCGCTCCAGCGGCACGGTCTTCAGCTCGCGGGTGGCCTCGGCGAGGGGCACCCGGACGATGTCGGTGCTCTGCATCGCGACCATCTTGCCCCAGTCGCCGTCGTTGACCGCGTCGATGGCCTGCAGGCCCAGGCGGGTGGCGAGCACCCGGTCGAAGGCGGTCGGGGTGCCACCGCGCTGGATGTGGCCCAGCACCACGGTGCGGGCCTCCTTGCCGGTCTTGGCCTCCAGCTGCTCGGCCAGCCACTGGCCGATGCCGCCGAGGCGGACGTGGCCGAACGAGTCCAGCTCCTGGTTGGCGAGGACCATCTGGCCGTCCAGCGGCTGGGCGCCCTCGGCGACGACCACGATCGGGGCGTACTGGTGCTGGAAGCGCTTCTCGACGTAGCCGGCCACCTGGTCGACGTCGAACTGCCGCTCCGGCAGCAGGATGACGTTGGCGCCACCGGCCAGGCCGGCGTGCAGGGCGATCCAGCCGGCGTGCCGGCCCATCACCTCGACGACCAGGGTGCGGTGGTGGCTCTCCGCGGTGGTGTGCAGACGGTCGATGGCCTCCATCGCGATGTTGACCGCGGTGTCGAAGCCGAAGGTGTAGTCGGTGGCGCCCAGGTCGTTGTCGATCGTCTTCGGCACGCCGACCACGTGCACACCCAGCTCGTAGAGCTTGGTGGCGACGCCGAGGGTGTCCTCGCCGCCGATCGCGATCAGGGCGTCCACGCCCTGCGCGGCGAGGTTGTCCTTGATCCGCTCGACGCCGTTCTCGATCTTGAACGGGTTGGTCCGGGACGAGCCGAGGATGGTGCCGCCGCGGGGCAGGATGCCGCGGACGTCGGCGATGTCCAGGGGACGGGACAGACCCTCCAGCGGGCCCTTCCAGCCGTCCCGGAAGCCCACGAACTCGTGACCGTAAGTGGCGACGCCCTTGCGGACCACCGCCCGGATGACCGCATTGAGACCCGGGCAGTCGCCGCCGCCGGTGAGCACGCCGATACGCATGATCCGCTCATCCTCCTGGAGCATCAGGTAAAGCCCGATATGCCCCAGGATATGTGTCAGGTCAGACCATCGGCGCCGTTGCCGGCCCGGGGCGGGCCGTCACTGCGCACTGTAGTCGGCCTGAGGTTGCGACGACAGCGCGCCCCGGGTGGCGGACCCCGGTCAGTAGGTCACCTCGTGGTTCTCGCCGGCCGTCGGTGGCCGGCCGGTGACCGCGGCCTTCGCGTAGCCGAACAGGTTGACCACCGTGCTGTTCGGCGAGTCCCAGTACTCGGCCGAGCTGGCGTGCACCTTGATCAAGGTGAGCTCCGGGGTGTCCAGCCCGTCCGGGAACCACGCGGTGAGCAGCGGGTTCCACAGCCGCTCGGCACGGGCCCGGTCGAACTCGTCGGTGGCCGTGCCGGAGATCGACACCCAGGCGTGGTGCCGCTGGTCGGAGAAGGCGACGTTGACCTCCGGATTCACCCGGATCTGACGGACCTTGGCCGAATCGGCGGAGGCGAAGAACCACAGGTCGCCGTCGAACTCGGCCTCCTGCAGACCCATCGGCCGGCTCACCTGCCGCCCGTCCAGGGCGATCGTGGTGAGCATGCAGATCCGCGCTGCCCGGGCCAGCTCGGTGACCCGGCCGCGGGCCTCGGTGGCGCTGGTCGGCTCGTTGCTCATGGCACTCTCCCTCGGCTCGTCGAACCGATGCCCGGGACAGAACCGGTCAAAACCTCCGCCGTACGACCGCTTTCACCGCGACGTCATGGCCCGCCAGCGGGCCAGGTTGTGCCGGGCGTCGACCAGGGCGTCATGGCGGGCCGCGTCCGCGTCCGGCAACGTCGGCCGGCCACGGTCGTCCCAGAGCTGACGCAGCTCCTTGGTGAACCGGGGGATCTCCCTCGGCAGCGCCGGCATCGCACCCCAGAGCTGGGCGAGCACCACGTGGTCGTACGCGGCGAACCAGGCCCACAACTCCAGCTGCTCCCCCGGCCGGTCCCGGATCGGCTCCATGAGGAAGTCGTAGAGGTCGTCGCGGATGCGCTCCCGCGAGCGCCAGGCCCGGTCGGCCGGCGAGGGCAGCTTGTCCAGCACGTTGCGCCGCACCCAGGGCACGGCGCGGGAGTCGTCGAACTCGGTGGAGACCGCGTAGAACTCGCGGCCGTACTCGTCGACGACACCGATCGACACGAGGTCGACGAGCCGGCCGTCCTCGATGAACTCGCAGTCGTAGAAGTAGCGGTAGACCATTCCGGAAATCCTCGTCCACCGCCTCCCGGCGGTGCCCGGCGGGGCCGGCCAACGGCCCGGCCCGGGCCGCCGACGAGGGGGTACGCCGCAGCTCGCGACGGTCACGGAAGTGCTTCGAGGGGTGTACAGCAAGCGACCGGACCGTCATGATCTGATGTGTACCGCTACCGGACGCCGAACCGGTGTCAGTTCACCTCGTCAGGGCCATCAGGTTCACCCGGTGAGCGAGTTTGTGGTCCATGACCGGGGAGGGGTTGGACCGTGGAGATGCGCCTGCCGGAGCCGGGTGACGCGCTCACGGGTGTCGAGATGTTCGCCGGGCTGGAGCCTGAGGTGCGGCAGCGCGTCATCGCCGCCGCCGTTCCGCGCACCTACCGCAAGGGCCAGCTGCTCTTCGTCGAGAACGACCCCGGCGAGTCGCTGATCGTGCTGCGCCGAGGCGCGGTGGCCGTCTTTCGCACCGCGCCCACCGGCGAACGGGCCGTGCTGTCGGTCATCCGTCCACCGGACGTGCTCGGTGAGGTCTCCCTGCTCGACGCGTCCACCCGATCCGCCTCGGCAGAGGCCATCGAGGACTGCGCGGCGCTCGCGCTCTCCCGTGGGGCGTTCATGGAGCTGGTGCACTCCAACCCCCGCATCCTGGACGCGGTGATGCGCTCGCTGGGCGGGCTGATCCGCCGGCTCACCGAGCAGAACGCCGACCACGTCTTCCTCGACCTGCCCGGCCGGGTGGCCAAGACGCTGGTCCGGTTGGCCGGCGAGAGCCAGGCCCCGATGATCACGATCGAGCTCAACCAGAGTCAGCTCGCCGAGATGGCCGGCGGCTCCCGGCAGAGCGTCAACCAGGCGATCGGGTCGTTCGCCAGTCGTGGCTGGCTGCGCACCGAGGGGCGCCGGATCGTGGTGACCGACGTGGCCGCGCTGCGCCGCCGCGCCGGCATGAACGACCGCTGACCCACCGGTACGCGCACGACGCGGCCGAGCCGCCCGTGGCGACCCGGCCGCGTCGACGCGTCACCGGCTGTTGCTTCAGACCCCGGAGCTGCCCGGGCCGGCCCACTTGTCCGGGCCCTTGCCGTCCCCGCTCGGGCCGTGGGACTGCTCGCTGACGATCCCCTCGGCCTGAAGCGTGGCGAGCGTGGCGGCGTCGACGTCCACCGATTCGCCGGCGGAGTGGCTGACCCCGTTGCCGTCGGTCCAGTCGCTCTCCAACTTGACGTACACCATTGACCTGTCCCCCTCTGGTCGCTGATCGACATGTGGCTGACTGAATGTAGTCCGCTTCTGCCCGGATGGACTGTCCACAAACCAACAGGCCGGTACGTGACAGGTACACCGGGGGCGATACTCGCTTGCAGGCGACGCCGTGGGCGTCGACCGGTTCGCCAGTGGAGGGTGTCATCGCCGCGCAGTGTGGGCGCTGTGGACGGACGGCCGCCGACGGCGACCGCTTCTGCGGTGGCTGCGGCTCCGAGCTCGGTGCCGTCTGCCCGCACTGCCTGCGTCCGCTCGCCTCCGACGTCACGTTCTGCACCTCGTGCGGGTCGCCCCGGCCGGGCGCGGACCGGCCGGCCGCGCTCACCCCGCAGGAGGACCGCCGCCGGGTGAGCGTCCTCTTCATCGACCTGATCGACTTCACGCCGTACGTCGAGCGGGCCGACCCGGAGCAGGTCCGCGGCATGCAGACCGGGTTCTTCTCCGCGGCCCGCCGGGTGGTCGGCCAGTACGGCGGGGTGGTGGAGAAGTACATCGGCGACGCGGTGATGGCGCTCTTCGGCGCACCCGTGGCCACCGAGACGGACGCGCTGCGCTGCGTACGGGCCGGGCTTGAGCTGCAACGGGTGCTCACCCGGTTCGCGCCGACCGGCAGCACCGAGCTGCGGTTCCGGGTGGGGGTGGCCACCGGCGAGGCGCTGGTCGACGTGGCCGCGGCCCGCGACGGCGGGCAGGCGATCGTGGCGGGCGACGTGGTGAACACCGCCTCCCGGATGCAGTCGGTCGCGCCGCCGGGCGGGGTGCTGGTGTGCGGTACCACGCACGCGCTGACCAAGGACGCGATCCGCTACGAGGAGCAGCCGCCGGTCACCCTGCGGGGGCGGTCCGCGCCGACCGAGGTGTGGCTCGCGCTGTCGCCACTGCGGCGCCAGCCCACCGACCGGGAGCCGGACACCACGCCGCTGGTCGACCGGGAACACGAGCTGGGCATGCTGGTCAACGCCCTGCACCGGTCACTGCGCGATCGGCTGCCGCAGGTGGTGACCATCTTCGGTCGGGCCGGCATCGGCAAGAGCCGGCTGCTGCGCGAGCTGTACAAGCACACCGGCCGGCTGGTCGACGAGCCGCTGACCTGGCGCACCGGGCGCTGCCCGCCGTTCGGGGAGAACGTCACGTTCGCGGCGCTCGCCGACATCGTGAAGTCCGAGGCCGGCATCCTGGACACCGACCCCGCCTCCAGCGCGGCGCAGCGGCTGGCCGCCGCCGTCGGTGAGCTGATCGGCCCGGCTGAACGGGACCGGGTGGTCGACGCGCTGCGCCCGCTGGTCGGGTTGCCCGGCACGCCGCTGCCGGCCGAGGAGGCCGAGTCGGCGTGGCGGCGGTTCCTGCTGGCGCTGGCCGCTCACCGTCCCACCGTGCTGGTCTTCGAGGACCTGCACTGGGCCGACGACGCGATGCTGCGCTTCGTGGAGCTGCTCGGGGCGGCGGCCCGCGACGTGCCACTGCTGCTGCTGTGCACCGCCCGACCGGAACTGGTCGACCGCGACCCGAGCTGGGCCGGCACCATCACCGGTTCGGTGACGATCACCCTGCCGCCGCTGCGGGACACCGGGATCGCCGCGCTGTACGCGCACATGTTCGGCCAGGCCGCGTTCTCCGCGGACATGTTGAGCCCGCTGATCGAGGTGGCCGGCGGCAACCCGCTCTACGCCCACGAGTACGTCCGGATGCTGATCGAGCAGGGCGCGCTGCGTCAGTCCGGGCGGGGCTGGTCACTGGACAAGCACCTCGAACTGACCATGCCGGAGAGCGTGCACGCGGTGATCGCCAACCGGGTGGACCTGCTCGACGCGAAAGACCGGGCGGTGCTGCTGGCCGCCTCGGTGGTCGGCGTGCAGTTCTGGCCCGGCGCGGTGGCCGCCGCGCTGGGGCAGCAGGTCGAGTCGGTGGAGCGTTCGCTGCGCCGGCTGGAGCAGCGTGACTTCGTGCACGAGCAGGCGGCCTCGACGATGGCCGGGCAGGCGGAGTTCCGGTTCCGGCACGTGCTGGTGCGCGACGTCTGCTACCAGCGGCTGCCGCGTACCGAGCGGGTGGCCCGGCACGAGCGGGCCGCGGACTGGCTCGACGCGTTGTCGCACAGCCGCGACACCGACCTGGCCGAGGTGCTCGCCCACCACCGCTGGGCGGCCCACGAGATCGCCCGTTCCCTCGGCATGGAGGTCCGCCGGTACGCCGCACCGGCCCGGCAGGCGCTGCACCGCGCGGCCCGCCGGGCGTACGCGCTGCACGGGTTGGACGCGGCGGCCGCGCACGCGGGTCGGGCGCTCGGCCTGGCCGACGACAGCGACCCGGTGGGCCGGCTGCAACTGGAGCTGCTGAGCACCGAGATCTCGTTCTACCGCGACGGCAACGGGTTCCTCTCCGGCGGCGGGCCGGAGCAGGTGCACGCGCTCGCCGACCGGCTGATGGCACACGGTGACAACGCCTGCGCGGCACGGGCGTGGACGCTGCTCGGGCAGGCCGCCTGGCTGCGCGCCGACCGTGGTGACGCCCTGGCCTGCCTGGACCGGGCCGTGCAGCTGTTCGAGTCGCTGCCGGACACGCCGCAGAAGGCGGACGCGTACGCGGAGCTGGGTCGGCTGCACATGCTCAACTACGAGCGGGACCAGTCCGTGGCGGCGGCGGAGATCGCCGCGGAGATCGCCGAGCGGCTGGGTCTGACCGAGACCCGCACCAACGCCCGGATCACCGCCGCGACCGCCCGCTACCAGGCCGGGGACCGGGTCGGCCTGGACGAGCTGCACGCGATCGTCGAGTTCAGCCGCGCCGGCCAACTGCTGGCGCTGCCCCGCGCCACCCAGAACCTCGCCTGGGCGATCCGGGAGGAGGGTGACTGGCTGCGCTCCGACGCCCTGCTCTCGGCGGCGCCGGCGCGTACCGCCAGCGGCCAGACGTTGACCACCAGCTACTCGGCCGAGGCGATGCGCGCCTGGTTCGAGGGCGACTTCGGCCGGCTGCTCACCGCGGCGGAGGCGTTCGTGGACACGCCGACCGGCAGTTGGGACATGCAGGTGCGGGGGCTGCGCTGCTGCCTGCTGGTGCTGCGCGACGACGACGATCCGGACGACCTGGGCGACGCTCTGGACACCGCGCGGCGCAGCGGGTTCCACCGGCTGCGCTGGACGATGCTGGGCATGGCGGCGCTGTGCCGGGCGTTGCAGGGGCGCGTCGACGAGGCGGCGGAGCTGATCGACGAACTGGACCGGTCCTGGTCGGCGGTGCCGGCCCTGGCCAGCGGGGAGTGGATCGCGGCGGCCGCGTACGCCGCAGCCCTGGCCGGCCGGGACGCGGCGGTGCGGGTCCGGGCGATGCTGGGCCGGGTCGGGCATCGCACGCCCTGGTCGGAGGCGGCGCTGCGGACCGTGACGGCGGCCCTGGCCGCCGCCGACGGCGACCACCGGCGCTCGGCCGAGCTGCACCTGGCCGCCGCCGAGACGTACGGGCGGATTCCCGACGTCAGTGACCGGGTACTGGCGCTGGCGCTCGCGGCGGCGGAGCTGACCCGCGCCGGCGACACGGTGGACGCGCGGGCGCCACGCGCCGAGGTACGCACCTTCGCGCTGCGCAACGACGCTCCCGGCCTGCTGGGTCTGGCGGGGCGGCCGATCAGCCCGGCCGGGCCGGCGGTGGCCTGCTGAGCCGGCTCAGGCGGCGGCCGGCTCCTTGAGCTTCTGCGCGTAGATGTCGACGTACTCGCGGCCGGAGAGTTCCATCAACTCGTACATGATCTCGTCGGTGACCGCACGTTCGACGAACCGGTCGCCGGCCGACCCGGCGTAGCGGGAGAGGTCCAGTGGGGCGCCGACGCGGATCCGCACCCGGTCGATGCGGGGGATGAGCGTGCCGGGCGGCTGGATCTCGTCGGCGTTGAGCATCGCCACCGGCACCACCGTCGCGCCGCTCTCCAGGGCGAGCCGGGCCACCCCGGTCTTGCCGCGGTAGAGCCGCCCGTCCGGGGAGCGGGTGCCCTCCGGGTAGATGCCGGCCACTCCCCCGGCGCGCAACACCCGCAACTGGGTGTCCAGCGCGGCACGGGCGGCCCGGCCGCCGGAGCGGTCCACCGGGATGGTGCCGGTGCCGACGAAGAACAGCTTGGTCAGCCAGCCCTTGATCCCCTTGCCGGTGAAGTACTCGGCCTTGGCCACGAAGGTGACCCGCCGCGGGATGATCAACGGCGTGAAGATCGAGTCGGAGAAGGAGAGGTGGTTGCTGGCCAGGATCACCGGGCCGGTCGCCGGCACGTGGTGCAGGCCCTCCACCTGCGGGCGGAAGATCAGCTTGAGCAGCGGACCGAGGAGAACGTACTTCAGCAGCCAGTAGAGCACCGGCGTCCTTTCCGTGGTGTGCCCGCGACAGCACCATGCCCGGGAGCGTGTCGACGAGCCTACGAAGCACGCGCCCGCACCACAACGGACGAGAGCCGCCGGCGGGCGCATCGATCGCCGGCAGTGCGGCGGCGGGTGCGTCGAGTCGTCCCGCCGCCAACGATCATCGAGATAGCACGTGTCGCGCAAGAACGGACAAAGAAGCCCTGCCGCGACCTGCGGCGGTAGCCGTGACTTTGGAAGACGCGACACAACGCACTCCCGGAACCATGCCCTGACGTGTCACGATTCAGAGCACGGCGTGCGGACGGGCGCCGACGGGGCAGGCAGGCCGCGCCGGAAGGCGCGTTAAGGGGGATGTCCGGGTGTCAGCGGGTGGGGCCCGCCGGGGACGGCGGGACAACGGGCTCGACGCGAGCGAGTACGCCGTCGTCGGCGACGTCGATCCGCGCGTCGGCGAGCACCTGCTCGACGTGCTGGCCGCCGGTGGGATCGCCGCGTACCTGCAACCCTCGGCCGACCTCAACCCGGTCACCCGCACCACCACCGTCCCGGCCCGGCCGGTCGACCGGCTCTACGTCGACCGCTCGCACCTGACCACGGCACGGGACTATCTGACCCAGCTCGCCGACGAGACCTCCCCGGAGCAGCCGCCGGCGCGTGACGAGCCGGACATCGACGCCGAGTGGGCCCGGATCGTGGCGGGCTTCCACACCACCTCGACGGTCGGCGAGCACCCGTGGCCGGCCTCCGAGGACGTGGACGAACGCGACACCCGGGACGAGCCGGCCGCCGGTCCGCTGGCCCGCACCGGCGGCGACGAGGCCGGTCCGACGGCCACCGACGTCCGCCGGCTGCCGTCCGCCACCGACATCTCCGGGATCTCGGTCGGTCGGGGCACCCGGCCGGACGAGCCGTCGCTGCTGGACGGGCTGGACACGTTCGGCGCCGATCTGCCCGACGACGAGGACGACGAGGGTTACCACCCGCCGCCGCCTCCGCCGCTTCCCCGGATCTCCAAGTACGCGGTGGTCGGCGTCCTCGCGGTCGTGGTGGGGTTCGTGCTCTTCCTCTTCCCGTCGTTGCTCCCGGTGGACCGCTCGGCGGTCACCCTGTTCGGGTTCACCGGCATCCTGGCCGGTTTCGTCACGCTGATCTGGCGGCTGCGCCCCGGCGACGAGGAAGACGACGACCCGGACAACGGCGCCGTCGTCTGATTCCGGCCCGCATCGCGGGACGACGCCGCCCCGCCCGGGGCGTAACAGTGGTGTAACTTACTGTCAGTAGGAATACCGCTGTACGTCACTTCCCCCGCTGGCTGACCGGTTTTCTCCTGCTCGTGGCGGTCAGTCCTCTGCTGATCGGAATGCCCGAGATGCGACAGAGTTCCCTCGTGGTGGTCGCCAACCGCCTCCCCATCGACGACAATCAGGCCCCCGACGGGGCCTGCGAGTGGCGGCGCAGCCCCGGTGGGCTGGTCAGCGCGCTGCACCCGCTGCTACGGCACACCCCGGCGACCTGGGTCGGCTGGGCCGGCGGCACCGGGCCCGCCCCCGCCCTCCCCGACGTGGACGGCGTCCGCATGCACACCGTCGCGCTCAGCCAGGACGACCTCCGCGACCACTACGAGGGATTCGCCAACGCCACCCTCTGGCCGCTCTACCACGACTCCGTCGAACAGCCCCAGCACCACCGCCGGTGGTGGGAGGCGTACCAGCGGGTCAACCAGCGCTTCGCCGAGGCGACCGCGGAGGTGGCCGAGCAGGGCGGGGTGGTCTGGGTGCAGGATTACCACCTGCAACTGGTCCCCGGCCTGCTGCGGGCGCTGCGGCCCGACCTGCGCATCGGGTTCTTCCTGCACGTGCCGTTCCCGCCGCCGGAGCTGTTCATGCAGCTGCCCCGCCGCGCCGAACTGCTGCGCGGCATGCTCGGCGCGGATCTCGTCGGCTTCCAGCGGGTCCAGGCGGCGCACAACTTCGCCCAGCTCGTCACGAGGGTCCTGGAACTGCCGGCCACCGACCGGCGGATCGGTGTCGACGACCGGGTGGTGCGCATCGGCGCGTTCCCGGTCTCCATCGACACCGCCGAGATGGCCGCCCTCGCCGCCCGCCCCGACGTGGCCGCCCGCGCCCGCCGGCTCCGTCAGGATCTCGGCGACCCCCGACAGGTCATCCTCAGCGTCGACCGGATGGACTACACCAAGGGCATCGAGCAGCGGCTCAAGGCGTACAGCGAGCTGCTCGCCGCCGGCGACGTCAAGGTCCGCGACACGGTCCTCGTGCAGGTCGCCATGCCCAGCCGGGAACGCGTCGGCCAGTACCAGATCCTGCGCGAACGGATCGAACGTGAGGTCGGCCGGATCAACGGCGAGTTCGGCCGGGTCGGCGAACCGGCCATCCACTACCTCACCCAGCCCTTCGACCGGGCCGAGCTGGCCGCGCTCTACCGGATCGCCGACGTGATGGCGGTGACCCCGCTGCGCGACGGGATGAACCTCGTCGCGAAGGAGTACGTCGCCGCCCGGGTCGACGACGACGGCGCACTGCTGCTCAGCGAGTTCGCCGGCACGGCCGCGGAGCTGTCCCAGGCGTACCTGGTCAACCCGCACGACCTGGAGGGGCTCAAGCAGGGGCTGCGCGCGGCGCTGCGGGCCAGCCCGGCCGACGTCACCGAACGGATGCGGGCCATGCGCGCCCACCTGCACCAGCACGACATCCGGGCCTGGGCGCGCTCCTACCTCAGCGCGCTGGACGAGAACGGCGCCCTGGTCAGCCGCCTGACCAGCGGGGACGACACCGTGCGGGTGCCGCGGCCGGCGACCCGGGCCACCTCCGCCACCCAGCACGCCGGCGGCTGACCGGCCGTCGGCCGGTCAGTTCAGTGCGCGGCGGGCGCCTTCTCCAACCAGTCCAGGATCGCGTCGATCGGCTCCACCCACCGCGCGTCCAGCATCAGGTCGTGCCCCATGCCGGGGAAGAGCAGCGGGGCCGACCCGTACCGGCGGGCCACCCGGGTCAACGTCGACGACGGCACCACCCGGTCGTCCGGGCTGCCCAGCACCAGCACCGGCGGCGCGCCCACGGCCGGTTCGGCCTCCGGCTCGCCCAGCAGCGCCCACTGCGCCCGCCGGCCGGCCCGACCGAGCCGCCCAACGTGTCGGCGGGCCTCCTCGTCGGGCAACTCGCGGCTGAACAGCTGCGACCGGCTGAGCCGCAACGGCCCGCCGAACACCGCCGGCAGCGTGCCGGCCGGGTTGCGGCGCAGCGCCGCCCCCAGCACCCCCCACCCGCCGAAGACCGGT
>NZ_WBKR01000128.1 GCF_008868155.1 Micromonospora sp. ALFpr18c | reverse complement strand
ATAAGAGACAGTGGCAGGCCTGACGCCGACCGCCCCCGCCGGCCGCTCAGGCCTGCCACTCGAAGCGCGGCGGCAGCCCGAGGAAGGCGGCGTAGCCTCCCAGGGCCTGCTCCACCCGGGCGCGTGCCGCCGTCTTCAGGGGCGACAGCGGCCGGATCGTCACGGTGACCGCCGATCGGCCGACCCGGCGCTTCCACACGCCCACCACCCGGCCGGCGTGGACCACCGTCGCCTGGAAGATGCCGTTGTTGCCCGGCACCACGGCGGCCTGGTGGGCGGGGTCGAACATCAACGTGCGGTCCCGGTAGCCCAGCAGGTACTCGTCGAACCCGGGCAGCACCCGCACCTCGTCGATCGGGGCGCGCGGCGCGTCGGCCAGTGCCGCGTCGACGTACATCGACTCGCCGCCGACCCGTACCGTGCGCAGCGTGTCGCCGGCGGCGGCCAGGCCGCGCCGCGCGTCGGTCAGGGTGAGGCCGGACCAGCCGGCGAACTCGCGGTCGGTGACCGGGCCGTGCCCGCGGACGTAGCGGTGGGCCAGCACGGCGAGGGCCTCGTCCCGGTCCAGCCGACGGGCGTCCGGCGCCCACTCGTCGAGCAGGGCGAAGGTCTGCTCGGTGCCGACGTTCGGTGCCACGCAGGTCACCCCGCGCACACTCGAATACCACAACGGGTGGTAGCCGCGCTGGCCGTCGGTGCCCAGCCCGGCGTCGCGCAGGGTGGCCAGGCACTGCGCCCGGGTGAGCCGGCCGCCGCCGGCCAGCGCGGCACCGAGGACGTCCACGGCCCGGTCGGCGTCGACGTCGGTGAGCCCGAGCTGCGCCCGGCGGGTGGCCGCGCCGGCCAGCGAACGGACACCGGTCAGCTCCAGCATCCAGCGCGCGTCGGCGGGCGGGACGAGATGCACGGTGCCCCGCATCGGCCAGGTGCGCAGGGCCTCGCGCCGCTCCAGTGCCGCCTGCACGTCGGCCACACCGTGCCCGGGCAGTCGGCGCCCAGTGACCACAGACCGCTGGCCAGGTCCTGAGCCTGCATGGCGCCGAACCACTCGACCACCTCGGCGACGGTGTCGGGGTGGACGCCCGGGTGCGGGCGCAGCAGCAGGCTGGTCATCCGCAGTGCCAGCGCTTCGGCCGCGCTCAGGTCCGGAGGCATCGCCGAACTCCTTTCCGGTGGCCGGGCCGCCAGCCTAGGGCGGGCCACCGACACGATCGCGGCGATGGGAGGCGTAACGCGGGTCGACGTGGGAAAACGCCCGCCGGAAGTACGCGCGCCGCGCGTGCGGAAGGGAGTCTCATGACTGCCGCAAGCGAGCCGGCCCGGGGTGCCGGCGTATCGGCCGGATCCCGGTCTCATCGGGGGGACGCCCGCGCGAAGACGAGCGCGGCCGCCACCTTCGCTCTGGTCTTCGGCGTGGCCGGCCTGCTCAGTGTGCTGACCGCCATCCTGGCCTGGGTCGGGTTGGTGCTGGGCATCATCGGGATCATCCTCGGCATCGTCGGCCTGAAGATGGCCGGACGGCCCGGGGTGACCGGTCGGGGGGTGGCCATCGGCGGTCTGGTGCTGAGCATCCTGGCGGTGCTGATCGGCCTGGGCCTCGCCGCGGGCATCACCACCTTCGTCAACAACGACAGCGCGGTGGACCGCCTCCAGCAGCAGGTCGACGACCTGCGGGACAAGCTCGACTGACACCGCCGGGTACGGTAGAAGCGGATCGCCGCTCCGCTACCATGGGGAGCGGTGACCGCCCGGTGGGAGGGAGAGCAGTGGTGTCCGCTACGAGCCTGCCCGGGGAGGCGCCGGCCCGGGGAAAGCGGGCCGACGCCGTACGCAACCAGCAGACGCTGCTCGCCGCCGCCGCCGCGGTGTTCGTCACCTCCGGCGTGGAGGCCCCGATCCGGGAGATCGCGGCCCGGGCCGGGGTTGGCATCGGCACGATCTACCGGCACTTCCCGACCCGGGCGGACCTCGTCGTCGCCGTCTACCGGCACCAGGTCCAGGCGTGCGCCGAGGCCGGCCCCGCGCTGCTGGCCAGCGCCGACTCTCCGTCGGCCGCACTCCGGCAGTGGGTCGACCGCTTCATCGACTTCCTGGTCACGAAGCACGGGCTCGCCAACGCCCTCCAGTCGGACACCGGCGGTTTCGACGCGTTGCACACCTACTTCCTCGACCAGCTGGTGCCCGCCTGCGCGCAGTTGCTCGACGCCGCCGTGGACGCCGGGGAGATCACGCCCGGCACGTCCGCGCACGAACTGATGCGCGGCATCGGCAACCTCTGCATCGGCGGCGACAAGGACCCGCGTTACGACCCCCGGCGACTGGTCGACCTGCTCCTGCGGGGGCTGCGGCAGCCACGGTGACGGCGGTGCCGGCGGAGATCACAGTAGGGTGGGCGACGTGCTCCGCCAGGTCACCGCGATCCGCTACGTCACCCCGCTCCGCGAGGGTGGCTCGCTGCCGGGTGTCGTGGAGGCGGACGACCTCGGCACGTACGTGGCGAAGTTCCGTGGCGCCGGGCAGGGCCCCAAGGCACTCGTCGCCGAGGTGATCTGCGGCGAACTGGCCCGCCGGCTGGAGCTGCGCGTGCCGCCGCTGGTCGTGCTCGACATCGATCCGGTGATCGGGCGGGCCGAGCCCGATCAGGAGGTGCAGGAGCTGCTTCGCAACAGCGGCGGCGCCAACCTGGGGATGGACTTCCTGCCCGGGGCGCTGGGCTTCGACCCCGTCGCGCACCCCGTGGACCCGATGCTGGCGTCGCGGGTGCTGTGGTTCGACGCGTACGTGGAGAACGTCGACCGGAGCTGGCGCAACCCGAACCTGCTGGTGTGGCACCGGGAGCTGTGGCTCATCGACCACGGCGCCTCGCTGTACTTCCACCACAACTGGCCGCGCGCCGAAGCAGCCGTGCACCGGGCCTACCGGGCCGACGACCACGTCCTCGCCCCGTACGCCGACCGGCTCGCCGAGGCCGACGCCGAGCTGGCCCCCCGGATCACCCCGGAACTGCTCACCGAGGTGCTGGCGCTGGTGCCGGCGCAGTGGCTGACCGCCGCCGACTTCGACTCGGCCGACGAGGCGCGGGCCGCGTACGTGGCGCACCTGTCCCGCCGGGTCGCCCGGACGGCGGACTGGCTGCCGGCAGGGGGCGTGGCGTGAGGCATCCCTTCGAGTACGCGCTGATCCGGCTGGTGCCCCGCATCGAGCGCGGCGAGCAGATCAACGTCGGGGTGCTGCTCTACTGCCAGCAGCGTGACTTCCTGGCCGCGCGTACCCACCTGGACGCCGACCGGGTCGGAGCGCTGGCACCCGACGTCGACCTGCCGGCGGTGGCCGCGGTGCTGGACTCCTGGGACCGGACCTGCTCCGGCGACGGGCCGGCGACCCGGATGCGGCTCGGCGAGCGCTTCCACTGGCTGGCCGCCCCCCGCAGCACGATGATCCAGACCGGGCCGGTGCACACCGGGCTCACCGCCGACCCGGCGGCGGAGCTGGAACGGCTGATGGTGGCCCTGGTCCGCTGACTCGCGGCGGGTGAGCGCGGGGGCGTTCCCCTGATCGCGCTGCGCCAGCGTCGTTGCCGGCGGAGCGCGATCCCCCGTTCAGGCTGTCGGTGCGGGGCGGCGGATGGCTTCCGTCGGCACCGGTGACATCAGGATCGCCGTCCGCGACGGTCGCCGGGTCCAGACGATCGGGAACTTGCGGAAAACTTGAGCCCGTCAAGGGTGGCGTTTGACCGTGCGAGCCACGGGTAGTCGCGGGAGCTGACCCAGACGAGAAGGGAACATCTGATGGCTGCCCAGACCAAGGTAGCGGTGATCTACTACAGCGCCACCGGCATCACATACCAGATGGCGCAGGCCGTCTGCGAGGCCGCTGGGGACGCGGGCGCCGAGGTGCGTCTGCGCAAGGTGCGGGAGCTGGCACCGGACGAGGCGATCCGCTCCAACTCCGGCTGGCAGGCCCACCACCTGGAGACCCAGGACGTGCCCGAGGCGATGATCGACGACCTGGCCTGGGCCGATGTGGCCATCTTCGGCGCGCCGACCCGCTACGGCATGATCGCCGCCCAGCTGAAGCAGTTCATCGACACCACCGGTCCGCTCTGGGCGCAGGGTGCGTTGGTCAACAAGGTGTACTCCGCCTTCACGTCGACGGCGACCTCGCACGGTGGGCAGGAGACCACGCTGACGTCGCTCTTCAACGTCTTCTACCACTGGGGTGGCGTCGTGGTCACCCCCGCGTACGTCGACACCAGCCAGTTCATCGCCGGTAACCCGTACGGCGCCTCGCACACGAGCAACAACGGCGAGATCGCCCCGGACGCGGTGGCGCTCGGCGCCTGCGCGCTCACCGCGCGACGCGCCGTGCAGATCGGGGCCGCGCTGAAGGCGGGCCTGGCCGGCTGACCGCAGCGGACGACCGGCGACGCGGGCGGGGGCTCTCGGCCCGTCCGCGTCGCCGGTCGTTCCAGCCCTACCCGCCGGCCGGGCCGACTATGCGCGCCCGCCCGCGGTGGGCACCTCGTCCGCCCGCGCTGCCGGCAGCAGGTCGCCCAGCAGTTCGGTCAGGACGACCACACCGTCCGGGCTGAGCACCGACTCCGGATGGAACTGCACCCCGGCGAAACCCCGCCCGCGCAGAGCGTGCACGGCGCCGTCGCGTACGTCCCGGGCCAGCTCCACCGGCCCGTACGCGGTGTCCATCCGATCCGCCTCCGCCTGGGCGGTGAACGTCGAGTAGAAACCCACCCGGCGGGTCCGCCCGAACAGCGACACCTCCCGCTGCAACCCCTGGTAGGGCGCGTCCCGGCGATGCAGCGGCAGCCCCAACAGCCCGGCCAGCACCTGATGGCCGAGGCAGACCGCGAGGGTCGGCCGGCCGTCCGTGAGCAGCCCGCTCAGCAGCTCGCGTAGCGCCACCATCTTCGGCTCGTCCGGGCTACCCGGGTCGCCCGGCCCGGGGCCGGCCACCACCAGGTCGTAGTCGTCGACCGGGCCACCGGCGTGCCACGGCCGCAGGGTGACCGCGAGCCCCAGCGCGCCCAGTTGGTGGGCCAGCATGCCGGTGAAGGTGTCCTCGGCGTCCACGATGAGCGCCCGGCGGCCGACCAGCCCGGGCAGGCCCGGCGCGTCCGGTGCCCGTTGGTCGAGCCAGAACCGCGCCAGCGGCGTGTTACGCGCGGCCAGCGCGTCGCGTACCGCCGGGTCGTCGGCCAGCCGCGGGACCGGCCCGCGGTCGCCGGCGGGCGCCGCCGGGCCGAGACCGAGCGCGGCCAGCACCCCGGCGGCCTTGGCGTGCGTCTCGGCCACCTCGCCGGCCGCCGTCGAATGCCGCACCAGGGTGGCACCGACCGGCACCCGCAGCCGGCCGGTGGGGGAGATCTCGGCGGTACGGATCAGGATCGGCGCGTCCAGCGTCTGCCGGCCGGCCTCGTCGTGGCCGAGCAGGGCCAGCACACCCGCGTAGTAGCCCCGGCCGCGACGCTCGTGCCGGGCGATCACCCGGCAGGCGTTCTCCATCGGGCTTCCGGTCACGGTCGGCGCGAACATCGTCTCGCGCAGCACCTCCCGCACGTCGCGGGTGCCGCGCCCGGCGAGCAGGTACTCGGTGTGCGCGAGGTGCGACATCTCCTTCAGGTACGGGCCGATCACCTGACCGCCGTGCTCGGCCACGGTGGCCATCATCTTCAGCTCCTCGTCGAGGACCATGTACAGCTCCTCGACCTCCTTGGGGTCGGCGAGGAAGCGCAGCAGCGCCGCCCGGTCCGGCGTGCCGCCGGCGGGTCGGAACGTGCCGCTGATCGGGTTCATCATCACGAGGCCGTCGTCGACGCTGACGTGCCGCTCCGGGCTGGCGCCGACCAGGGTCCGGGTGCCGGTGTGCACCACGAACGTCCAGTACGCGCCGCGTTCGGCGACCAGCAGTCGGCGCAGCGCGGCCAGCGCCGCCACCAGCGGCGGACCCTGCACGGTGGCGTGCAGCGTGCGGTGGATGACGAAGTTGGCGCCCTCGCCGTGGCCGATCTCCTCGGCCAGCACCCGGCCCACGGTCTGCGCGTACTCCTCGTCGGTGACGTCGAACGCGGCGTCGACGGTGCGGACCGGCTCGTCGGGCAGCGCGGCCAGGGCGTCGGTCAGCGGAATCCGCCCGTGCTGGTGGACCCGGAGGCACTCCAGCGGGGCACCGTCGTCGACGCAGGCGAAGCCGCGTTCGGTGATCTGCCGGAACGGCACCAGGGCCAGCGTCCGCGCCCCGGGCGCGCCCTCCGGCAGCGGTATGTCCGCCAGGAGGTCGACGGTGTCGACGGGGCCGGTGAACAGCTCCAGGTCGTCCGCGCCCTCTCGGCGCAGCAGCGCGAAGGGGCCCGGATCGACACCGCGGGTCACGGCGGCGAGCAGGTCGGTCAGGTGGGTCATCGGAGTCTCCGTCGGGCCGGGCGCCGCCGGTCGGGGCGGCCATCCGGGGCCGGAGATCCGGCGGCCGCCTCGATGGCGGCCGCGTGGATGGAGCTACGCGCGGAGGGTGGCCGCCGGGTCGGCGGGCCACCAGCAGGTCGGATGCGCGAGCATGTGATCCACCCTACGCGCCCGCGGCCGCGTTGGCACCGGGTAACTTGACCGGCGATGAACATTCTCGCGCTCGACCTGGGCACCTCCTCGGTGCGCGGGCTGGTGCTGGACGGGGACACCCAGCCGCTGCCCGGTGCCCTGGCCCGGCGGAAGGTCAGCCTCGCGATCGGCGACGACGGCACCGGCACGCTGTCCGGTCCCGGCTACCTCGCCTGCCTGGTCGAGTGCCTCGACGAGTTGGCCGACGGGGGTCACCTGCGCGACGTGGACCTGGTGGCCGTCTCCGCCCAGTGGCACTCGGTGCTCCCGCTGGACCGCGACGGCGCCCCGCTGGGCCCGGTCGTCACCTGGTTGGACACCCGGCCGACGCCGGTCGCCGGGGCACCCGGCCCGGCCGACCCGGACGACTTCCACCAGCGCACCGGCTGCTGGTGGCACCGCTCCTACTGGTCGGTGCGGCTGCCCTGGCTGCGCGAGCAGTGCGGCACCCCGATCGCCCGGTTCGTCGGTCTGCCCGAGTACGTGCTGGGCGAGCTGCTGGAGGCGGTGCCCATGTCGGTCTCCCAGGCTTCCGGCACCGGCCTGCTGGACCTGCGCAGCCTGCGCTGGGACGAGGAGGCCCTGGCACTGGCCGGGGCGCGACCGCAGGACCTGCCGCCCCTGGGCGAGCTGGACTGGCACGGCCGCCTGCGGCCCGACCACGCCCGCCGCTGGCCGCAGCTGGCGCGGGCGCGGTGGTCACCGGCGGTCGGCGACGGCGCCGCCTCGAACGTCGGGTCGGGCTGCGTCGACCCGAGCCGGGCCGCGGTCACCGTGGGCACCTCCGCGGCCGTACGACTGATGCAGCGGATCCCCGCCGGTGAGCCACTGCCCCGGCTGCCCGAACAGCTCTGGCGCTACCGGGTCGACCACGACCACGTGGTGACCGGGGCGGCGTACTCCAGCGGCGGCAACCTGTTCGCCTGGGCCAACCGGGAGCTGCGGCTGCCCCGGGGCGCGGAGCTGGACGCGGCGCTGGCGCTGGTGCCGGCGGGTGGCGGTCGGCCGGCCGATCCCCGCTTCGGCGGCGACCGGCCTCCCGGGCTGGCCCCGGCGGGCTCCGGCGAGCTGCGCGGGCTCAGCTTCAGCACCACCGCCGTGGATATCCTGGCCGGACTGATGCAGGGGCTGTGCGGGCTGGTCGCCGACGACCTGGCGGTGCTGGAGTCCACCATCGACAAACCGGTCGGAGTGGTGCTGGGCGGTGGCGCGGTGGCCGCCTCGGTGTGGTGGCGGCAGGCGTTCGCGGCGGCGCTCGCGCCGCGGCCGGTGTCGCACCAACGCAACCCGGAGATCGGTGCCACCGGGGCCGCGTTGGTGGCGTTGGGCCGATTCGGAGACGCGGTTGCGCTCGCCGACATCGGCCGGACGGATGAGCTGGTATTACCGACGACGACAGGACGATCCCACCCGCAGTATCCTTCCTGAACTTTCGCCTCGTTCGGGCCGTTGACAGCGCTCCCGAGCCTGGTTGGATGGACTGCGCTCCCCGGACCGCGGTGGACGCGGTAGGACGGAGGAGGCAGGGTGGCGGCAGGTCCCGAGCCGGCGAGCGGCACGGTGTCGAACCATCGTCGGCGTCGCTTCGACGTCCGGGTCGTTCCACATCGACGCCGGTCCCCGTTCCGTCTGCGGGACTGGCGGATGAGCACCAAGCTGGCGACCGTGCTGCTGGTGCCGTCGGTGGCGTTCCTGGTCCTCGCCGGCGTGCAGACCAGCGCGCTGGTGGGGCGGACGACGGCGTTGAACGACTTCGCCCGGCAGGTCGGCATCGGCCGGCAGATCACCGCGGCGGTGCACCAGCTCCAGCAGGAGCGGGACCGTACGGCGGGGGAGCTGAGTGAGCTGCGCCGGGGCGCCGACCGGGAGGCCGCGGCCAGCAGGTTGAAGCCGTTGCAGGCGGCCGCCGACCGCGCGATGGCCGACCTGAGTCGGGCGGCCGCGCCGCTGGTCGACGCCGACGCGTCCTGGCGGGTGGCGTTCTCCGAGGTGCAGGAGGCGTACGACCAGGTGATCGACGTCCGGGTGGTGATCCCGCCGGCGGTGCTCAGCAACGACACCATCCTGAGCAACTACCACCGCGCCGTGGGCGCGCTGCTCGACCTGCTCGCCGAGCCGACGCCGGGGCAGGACCAGGCGGGGTTGAACGACGCGGTGCTGCGCTACGTGCAGCTGGCACGGGTCAAGGAGTTGTCCTCCCGGGTGCGGGCCCAGCTGTACGCCGCCGCCCGCGCCGGCAGGTACGGCACCGAGGACCGGGTGCTCCTCACCGACCTGCGCGCCCAGCAGTTGACCGCCCTCGGCGCGTTCCGGGTGGCCGCCACCTCCGACCAGATCCGCCGGTACGACGAGACCTCGGTGAATCCGATGTTCCTGGTCGCCACCCAGTTGGAGGAGCGCAGCCTGCCGGCCGGGAACGCCGCGCCCGCGGTGCTGCCCTCGGAACAGTGGTGGGCGGCCAGCCAGCAACGTCAGGAACTGCTGCGGCAGCTCGAGGCGGGGGTGCTCGACGACGCCGTGCGGCAGGCCGACGACGCCAGCTCCGGGCAGCTGCGGACCACCCTGCTGGTGGTCGGCGGGGTCGTCGCGGTGCTGCTGGTCGCCCTGCTGATCTCGCTGCTCGTCGGGCGGTCGGTGGCCCGGTCGATGCGGCTGCTGCGCAGCCAGGCGCTGCGGATCGCGCAGGTCGAGCTGCCGGACGCGCTGGACCGGCTGCGGACCGTCACCGGTGGGGTGCAGCCCATCGAGGTCGCCCCGGCGGTGGTCCGTTCGCTCGACGAGATCGGCGAGCTGGCCGAGGCGTTCGTCGCGGTGCACCGGAGCGCGGTCACGGTCGCCGTGGAGCAGGCCATGATGCGGCGCAACGTCAACGCGATGTTCGTCAACCTGGCCCGGCGCAGTCAGGTGCTGGTGGAGCGGCAGTTGGAGCTGCTGGACGATTTGGAGCGCGAGGAGAGCGACCCGGACCAGCTGGAGAACCTGTTCAAACTGGACCACCTGGCCGCCCGTATGCGCCGTAACGACGAGAGCCTGCTGGTGCTGGCCGGTACCGACTCCACCCGCCGGTGGAACCGGCCGGTCGGCCTGGGCGCGGTGCTGCTCGCCGCCGCCGCCGAGATCGAGCAGTACCAGCGGGTCCGGATCGAGTCGGTGGGCGACGCGTACGTGGTCGGGCATGCCGTCGGTGAGTTGGTGCACATGCTCGCCGAGCTGTTGGAGAACGCCACGGTGTTCTCCCGCCCGGACACGATGGTGGCGGTGAACGTCCGGCTCGACGCCCCCGCCGCGCTGGTCGAGATCGTCGACCGTGGTCTGGGCATGAGCCCGGCGGCGCTGGCCGAGGCGAACGAGGTGCTGGCCACCCCGCCGGCCGCGGATGTCGCGGCGGTCGAGCGGATGGGCCTGTTCGTGGTGAGCCACCTGGCCGCCCGCCTGAGGGTGCGGGTGCGGCTCGAGGGTGGGCAGGACGGCCTGGTCGCCCGGCTCGCGTTGCCGGCCGCGTTGCTGGCGCCGGCGGGCGGCGTGGAGCTCGATCCGCCGGCGCCGGCCCGGATGTTGGCCGCGGGTGCCAGCCGGGGTGTGGGGGTGCAGCGGCAACCGGCGGACGCACGGATGGCCCACGCAGCGGGTGCGCCGCCGCTGGATCTGCCGGTGGCCGGTCGTCCGCCGGTCAACGCCGTGCCACGTCAGACCCGCCCGGTGCCGGTACGAGCCGAGGACGTGCTGACCCCGGCCGGAGCGTCGGCTCCGGGGGGCGGCTGGTGGTCCCGTGAGGGCCCGGCCGCGCCGGCCGGGCCCGGGCCGGTCGTACCGCCGGCCACCCCGCTGACCGGCGGCACCAACGAACGGGGCCTGCCGGTACGGGTCCCGATGGCACAGCTCTCCGCGGTCACCCGCCCGGCCCGACCCGATTCGGTCCCGGCGCGTGACGATCTGGACCCGGAGGCGGTCGGCGGCATGCTTTCCCGGCTCTACAGCGGGGTACGGCGCGCCGAGGCCGAGGACACCACTGAGATACCCGTGCCACCGTCCAGGGGGCACGACGAAGGGGGACGACGACAGTGACGACGTTGAGCCAGGAGGCGCGGGACCTGAGCTGGCTGGTGAGCGCCTTCGCGGAGCGGGTGCCGGGTGTGGCGCACGCGGTGGTGGTCTCCTCCGATGGGCTGCTGGTGGCGATCTCCGACCATCTGCCGCGCGATCACGCCGACAAGCTCGCCGCGGTGACCTCCGGGCTGATGAGCATCACCGCGGGCGCGGCCCAGATGTTCGACGGAGACGTCGTCAAGCAGACGGTGGTCGAGATGGGCCGGGGCTACTTCCTGGTGATGCAGGTGCGCGACGGATCGATCCTGGCCACCCTCGCCGCCGGTGACGCGGACATCGGTGTGGTGGGCTACGAGATGGCCCGGTTGGCCAAGCAGGCAGGGGAGATGCTCACCCCGGCGCTGCGGGCGGAGTTGCAGCAGGCGTTGCCGCGCTGACGAGGTCGACCGTGTCCCGGACGGTCACGGCTCTGTGCCGGAGCCGAGCCGTCCGGGCCCGGCCGTCCGTCCGGGATTGCCCGCTTCAGAAGCCGCCGTCGGCGATGACGGAGCGGTACCAGTGTGCGCTGCGCTTGAGCACCCGCCGCTGGTTGGAGTAGTCCACGTAGACCAGGCCCCAGCGCTGGTCGTAGCCCTCGGCCCACTCGAAGTTGTCCAGCATCGACCAGACGTGGAAGCTCTCCAGCGGCACCCCGGCGGTCATGGCGCGGTGCGCGGCGGCCAGGTGGTCGCGCAGGAAGCTGATGCGGCCGCTGTCGTCGACGGTGTCGTCGGCGGCCAGGGTGTCGGGGGTGGGCAGGCCGTTCTCGGTGACGGTGAGCGGGATCGGGCCGTAGTCGCGGGTGACCCGGGTCAGGATGTCGTACATCCCGTCGGGGTAGATCTGCTGCCACTCGGCCTCGGAGGTCGGCCAGCGGTGCCGGGTGCCGCCGTCGGCGGTGACGTAGATGGGCGTGTAGTACTGCACGGCCAGCAGGTCGACCGGCGAGGAGATCACCGCCAGGTCGCCGTCGCGGATGCCCTGGACCATCCGGCTCTGCGGCCCCAGATCGGCCAGCACGTCCTCCGGGTAGCTGCCCTTGAGCAGGGAGTCGAGGTAGAGGCGGTTCTCGTAGCCGTCGTAGAGTCGGGCGGCGGCGGCCGCCTCCGGCGAGCCGTCGGCGGGGTAGCAGGGGTGCAGGTTGAGCGCGGGGCCGATCCGGGCGGTGCCGTCGGCGGCGCGCAGCGCGCGCACGGCGAGCCCGTGGGCGAGCTGGAGGTGGTGGGCGACCAGGTAGGCGGCGTCCGGGTCCTGCCGGCCGGGGGCGTGGTGGCCGATGAGGTAGCCGTTCTGCACCACGGTCTTGGGCTCGTTGATGGTGAGCCAGACCGGCACCCGGTCGCCGAGGGCGGTGAAGACCGCGTCGGCGTAGTCGGCGAAGCGCAGCGCGGTGTCGCGCGACTCCCACCCGTCGGCGTCCTGCAACGCCTGCGGCAGATCCCAGTGGAACAGGGTGGCCATCGGGGCGATGCCGCGCTCGTGCAGACCGTCCAGGAGGCGCCGGTAGAAGTCGAGGCCGCGCTGGTTGGGCGCGCCGGCGCCGTCGGGCTGGATGCGTGGCCAGGAGATGGAGAAGCGGTAACTGCGCAGGCCGAGGTCGCGCATCAGATCGAGGTCTTCGGCGTACCGGTGGTAGTGGTCGGCGGCGACGTCGCCGGTGTCGCCGTTGCGGGTGCGCCCGGGGACGCGGCTGAACGTGTCCCAGATCGACTCGCCGCGACCGTCCTCCTTGGCGGCGCCCTCGATCTGGTACGCGGAGGTGGCCGCGCCCCATCCGAAGTCGTCGGGGAAGCGCAGCGGGCCGGCGGGCCCGGTGGGTATCGACATGGATTCTCCTCGTGGATACGGGGCCACCGCCGAGATTCGGGAGCGCTCCCAGAATAGGGCAGGAGCGGCCCTCCCGGTCAGCCGGCCGTCCTGGCGGCCGGCGATGTCGGATTGAGGCGGATGAGGGCTCCGGACAGCGAACAAGGCCGACCGGGCGGCGCGCCGCGCCTGTCCCGTCGGCCTCTTTTCCCATCGTGTACGGGGGTTTAGTGTGGGGACGGGGGAGGGCAACCCCCGTCCCCACCGTAACTGCACACACACGGGCGGAATTTGGGTCCTGCCGTGCGTGTCGCGCGGGAGCCGGGCCACGCGAGTGGCTCTGGTTCCACCTCCCTCCGTGTGGCGGGACGATGGCTGACGGCGGCGTCCGGGCTGGCCCGCCGTCGGCCTTCGGGCTGGTTCCCCGGGTCCGTCAGAGACGGTCCCGGCGATCTTCTAGTTGGAACCTTGTCGATGGAAGCGCTCCCATCGACCGATGTTGCGACTCTAACGCCCGTCACGCCTTTGTGAAAGACCCAAAACGAGATCGAAACACGGAGCTGATTCGATCCTTCGTGCGCTTGTTGTGGGAGCGCTTCCATGGCACACTGTCGATTCGACGCGACAGGAGCCACATCGCGTGAGCGCGGGTCCGCCGAGGGCAACCGGCAGCACGACTTCCGGTCACGGCACCCGACCGCAGCCGGCGGGACCACTCCCGTGCGGGCCGCACCGCCCAACCCCGGCCGGGCACGGGGGACACCACCTTCCCGGCGCCTCGAATCCCCCGCGGACCACCACCCTCGCGGGCAGGCGCCCCGCCGGGGACCATCCCGGCCTGGCCCGAGGAGACACCGCGCACATGAGACAACTGGCACGACGCCGCCGCGTGGCGGTCATCGCCGCCGCCGCGCTCGCCGTCGGCGGGGTGACCCTGCCGGCCGGCGCCGCGCAGGCCGCACCCGCCTGCGACGTGGTCTACGCGACCAACGACTGGAACACCGGGTTCACCGCCAACGTCACCATCAAGAACCTCGGTGACGCGATCAGCAGCTGGACGCTCAAGTGGACCTTCCCGAACAGCAGCCAGCGGGTCACCCAGGGCTGGTCGGCCCGATTCAGCCAGACCGGCAGCGAGGTCACCGCGACCAACGAGTCGTACAACGGCAACCTCGGCACGGGGGCCTCCACCACCATCGGCTTCAACGGCTCCCACTCGGGCAGCAACCCGAAGCCCACCGCGTTCACCCTCAACGGCACCCCCTGCAACGGCACCCCGGCCAACCAGCCGCCGTCGGTCTCCCTCAGTCTGCCGACCGGGCCGTTCACCGCGCCGGCCGACGTGCCGCTGACCGCCACCGCCAGCGATCCGGACGGAACGATCAGCAAGGTCGAGTTCTACCGCAACGGCCTGCTGATCAACACCGACACGTCCGCTCCGCACGCCTACACCCAGGAGGACCTGCCGGCCGGCAGCTACACCGTCCAGGCCAAGGCGTACGACAACGCCAACGGCATCGGGGTCGCCGAGAAGGCGTTCACCGTCGGCGAGGCCACCGGCCCGACGCTGGTCGCCACGCCGTCCGCGGTGAGCGTCAGCGAGGGTGGCACCAGCACCTTCAACCTCAAGCTCAGCGCCGCGCCGACGGCCAACGTGCCGGTCACCCTCACCCGCACCGGTGACAGCGACGTCACGGTCTCGCCGGCCACCGTCACGCTGACCCCGTCCAACTGGAACACCGGGGCCACCGTCACGGTCGCCGCGGCGGAGGACTCCGACACCGTCGGCGGCGCCGCCACCATCACCGCCTCCGCCACCGGTCTCGCCCCGCTGGCGGTCACCGCCACCGAGGTCGACAACGACACCCCCGGCGGCGACAACGCCTACATCAAGAAGTTCCTCGACCAGTACGGCAAGATCAAGAACTCGGGTTACTTCAGCCCCGAGGGCGTGCCCTACCACTCGGTCGAGACGCTGATCGTCGAGGCGCCCGACCACGGCCACGAGACCACCTCGGAGGCGTTCAGCTTCTGGCTCTGGCTGGAGGCGAACTACGGACGGGTCACCCAGAACTGGGCGCCGTTCAACAACGCCTGGACGGTGATGGAAAAATATATAATTCCGAATCATTCAGACCAGCCCACGGCGGGGTCCGCCGGCACCCCGCAGTACGCCGCGGAGTACAACCTGCCCAGCCAGTACCCCTCGGCCCTGCAGCCCAACGTGCCCGTCGGCCAGGACCCGCTCCGCTCGGAGCTGCAGTCCACCTACGGCACCGGCGACATCTACGGCATGCACTGGCTGATGGACGTCGACAACACCTACGGCTTCGGCCACTGCGGTGACGGCACCACCAAGCCGGCGTACATCAACACCTTCCAGCGCGGCACCCAGGAGTCGGTGTGGGAGACCGTCCCGCAGCCCTCCTGTGACACCTTCAAGCACGGCGGTCAGTACGGCTACCTCGACCTGTTCGTCAAGGACACCGGCACCCCCGCCAAGCAGTGGAAGTACACCAACGCGCCGGACGCCGACGCCCGCGCCGTGCAGGCCGCGTACTGGGCGCTGACCTGGGCCAAGGCGCAGAACAAGCAGGCCGACGTCGCCGCCACCATCACCAAGGCCGCCAAGATGGGCGACTACCTGCGGTACGCGATGTTCGACAAGTACTTCAAGAAGATCGGCAACTGCGTCGGGGCCAGCACCTGCCCCGCCGGCAGCGGCAAGGACTCGGCGCACTACCTGCTGTCCTGGTACTACGCCTGGGGCGGCGCGTACGACACCAGCCAGAACTGGTCCTGGCGCATCGGGTCCAGCCACAACCACTTCGGCTACCAGAACCCGTTCGCGGCCTGGGCGCTGACCAACACCCCGGAGCTCAAGCCGCAGTCGGCCACCGCGGTCGCCGACTGGACCAAGAGCTTCGATCGGCAGCTGGAGTTCTACACCTGGCTGCAGTCCGCCGAGGGTGGCATCGCCGGCGGCGCGACCAACAGCTGGGACGGCAGCTACGCCCAGCCGCCGGCCGGCACCAGCACCTTCTACGGCATGTTCTACGACGTCGACCCGGTCTACAACGACCCGCCGTCGAACCAGTGGTTCGGCATGCAGGCCTGGTCGATGCAGCGGATCGCCGAGCTGTACCTGCAGACCGGCAACGCGAAGGCCAAGGCACTGCTGGACAAGTGGGTGCCGTGGGCGATCGCCAACACCACCCTCGGCACCAACTGGTCGATCCCGTCGGACATGGCGTGGACCGGCCAGCCCACCACCTGGAACCCGAGCAGCCCGCAGCCCAACACCGGCCTGCACGTCGCGGTCACCACCAAGGGCCAGGACGTCGGCGTCACCGCCGCCTACGCCCGGACCCTGATCGCGTACGCGGCCAAGTCGGGCAACGTGGCGGCGAAGGACACGGCGAAGGGGCTGCTCGACGCGCTCTCCGCCGCGAGTGACGCCAAGGGTGTCTCCACCACCGAGAAGCGTGGCGACTACCGGCGCTTCGACGACGTCTACAACGCGTCCACCGGTCAGGGCCTCTACGTGCCGCCGGGCTGGACCGGGAAGATGCCGAACGGCGACGCCATCGCCGCCGGCAAGAGCTTCCTCGACATCCGGTCCTTCTACAAGAACGACCCGGACTGGCCCAAGGTGCAGGCGTACCTGGACGGTGGCGCGGAGCCCAGCTTCAACTACCACCGGTTCTGGGCACAGGCGGACGTCGCCATGGCGTACGCCGACTACGGCAGCCTGTTCCCGAACGGCTGACGACGACCCGGGGTGGGTGGCGCACCCGCCCACCCCGGGGTTCGGCCGGGTCCGGGGGACCACGGGACCCGGCCGGCGGACGGCCTGACACCCACGGTCAGGCCGGGGTGGGCCGGCCATCCGGACAACGCAGCGGATCGGCCGGCCCACCCCACCGCCCGGACTTGAGGAAGCCGCGAAAAAGCCCAGAAATTCCGTCCCTCGCGGGATCACACCAACGACCGTGACGGAGTAACGTACGTCACCGGAGAGGCCGCTCCCCCCGTGGCGGCCTCTCCACTTTTATGCCCCCGGAACGCGCGGTGCGGTGCGGCGGGGTGCGGCGGGGGTGCCGCGATCGGTGGCACGGTGATCGGTGGCAGTTCAGCAGCGCGGCGCTCGGCGTGTCGGGTCGCTCAGCCGCCAACGATCACGCGGCGGGCTCCCCGGTGACCGGGTGCCGCAGCCCCGGATGCCCGGGCGGCAACGACCGGCGCAGCACCATCCAGCTCACCGCGAGCGCCGCCGCGACCAGCGGCCACGTCAGCGCCACCCGAGCCACCACCAGCCCGAGGACCTGCCCACCCAGGTACAGCGGCACGAACACCGCCAGCCGCAGCACGTACGTCGCCGTCCACACCCAGCTGGCCCGGCCGTACCCGCGCAGCAGCGCCGGGTCACGCCGCCACCGGCTCCGCTGGCCCAGCACTGCGCCGACCAGTACCCCGAGCAGCGGCCATCGCACCATGATGCTCACCGTCCACAGCAGCGCGCTGGCGGCGTTCGACAACAGTTGGATGAGAAAGAAGTTCTCGGCCCGGCCGGTGCGCACCGCGATCAACGCCGCGACGCAGACGGCCAGGAGACCGATCAGCACCGAGCGCGGCCGGTCACCCCGACGCAGCCGGACGACGGCCACCACCGCGCCGACGGCCAGCGCCGCGCCCACCCCGGCCCACACCGACTCGCCGCCGAGCAGCCAACCCGCCGCGAACGCCACCGGCGGCAGCGTGGCGTCGACGGCGCCACTGCGTCCGCCCAGCAGATCCGCCAGCGACTCGGCCCGCGCCGGCCCGCGGCCCGGATCGTCACCGGCCCGCTGCTGTGCGCCGGGCTCGACCTGGCCCGGGTCGCACTCCGGTGTGTCGCCCACCGCCACCTCCTCGCCTCCGCTCAACCTAACCATCGACGGGCGGCGGGCCACCGGCCGACGGACCGGTGCAGGCCGCTACGGTGTGCGGATGCGCGCGACGGCACGGGGTTGGACTGCGGTCTGGATGGTCGTACTGGCCCTCGTCCAGGCGGCTGCCTTCCTCGCCGTCTGGCGGGTGGCCGTGCACACCGGGATCGGCCAGTGGGTGGACACGGTCGCCCTGACCGGCAACCGGATCGGGCAGGACCGCATCGACGGTCCCGTCGACCGGATCCTCAACGCTATGTCGGTGGTGTCCCTGCTGGCCGCCACCGCGGTGATCGGCTTCATCGCGCTCATCCGGGGGCGGATCGCCCTGGCCATCACCGCGACGCTCCTGATCGCCGGTGCGAACGTCTCCAGCCAGCTGCTCAAGTACGGGCTGAACCGGCCGGACTACGGCCTCGACCCGGAGCGCGCCGCCGTCGGCAACAGTCTGCCCAGCGGGCACACCGCGGTGGCCGCGTCGGTGGCGGTCGCGCTGGTGCTCGTGCTGCCACGCAAGGTGCGCGCGGTCGGTGCCTTCCTCGGCGCCGGGTACGCCGCCGTCGCCGGGGTGGCCACCCTCTCCGCCGGCTGGCACCGACCCAGCGACGCGGTGGCCGCGTACCTCCTGGTGGGGGTGTGGGCGGCGCTGGCCGGGCTGCTCCTGCTGATCACCCAGCGGGAGCAGGCCGAGGTCGCACCCGGCGACGCGCACCGGGTCGCCGCGCTGGTGCTCGGGGTGGCCGGCGTGCTCGCCCTGATCGCCTGCGGCGTGGCGCTGTCCTGGTTGGTCGAGCTGCGGGGCACCGGGCCGGAGGAGTTGACCCGCCGACCGCTCTTCATCGGGTACGCGGGCAGCGCCGCCGGTATCGCCGGCACGATGGCGGTGGTGATGGCGCTGGTGCTGACCATCGTGCACCGGCTGGTGCCCCGGGTGAAGGGCTGAGCCGCCCGGTGGACCCGGTCCGGGCGGCGTTCCGCGCGGAGTGCGTACGGCTCTCCGAGATCCTGTCCGAGCTGGACGACGTCGACCTCGACCGGCCGACCGACTGCCCGCCGTGGACCGTCCGGGAGTTGATCGCCCACGTCCGCATCGGCGCCGGACGGCTGGCCGACATGCTCGCCGCGCCCGCCCCACCGCACGCCGAGGTGGACGTCGCGGGCTACTTCGGCGCCGCCAAGTTCACCCCCGAGGTCGACGCCGCCCGGATCGAGGCCGCGCGGTCCGAGGCCGCCAGGTCTGAGGTTGGGCGGTCTGGGGCTGGGCGGTCTGGGGCTGGGCGGATCGCGGGTGGTGGGCGGGTTGTCCGGCCGGTGGGCG
>NZ_WBKR01000127.1 GCF_008868155.1 Micromonospora sp. ALFpr18c | reverse complement strand
CATGATCACCCCAGCCGAGAGCACCCCAAGCTGGGCAGAACCCGTGAGCTGACCACCCGACGAACCCGGACCAGGTCAGGTTTGCCGGGGGAGCCCGCCCACGCAGGGATCAAGCCTGACCGCCCGGAGTGGGCGGGCTCCCCCGGCAAACCAAAGGCCGGGAACGACTCACACCCCCTTGGGGTGCCACACCGTCTTGGTCTCCAGCAGGGCGGTCATCCGGGCCACGCCCGGGTCGGCGGACCAGTCGACGTCGGCCAGGTCCGGCCGGAGCACCCGCTTGAGGTTCTCCGCCGCCTTGACCTCCAGGTCGGCGGCGAGCGAGGCGTCGGTCACGCCGGTCAGGTCGATCGCGTTGACGTCCATGTGCGCGGCCAGCGTCGGCGCGGTCTCGGTGATCGCGCCGGTGAGGATGTTGACCACGCCGCCCGGCAGGTCGGACGTGGCGAGCACCTCGGCCAGCGTCACCGCCGCCAGTGGCTCGGACGCCGACGCCGCCACCACCACCGTGTTGCCGGTGACGATCGCCGGGGCGATCACGCTGACCAGGCCGAGCAGCGCCGGACGCTCCGGGGCGACCACCGCGACCACGCCGGTCGGCTCGGGCGCGGAGATGTTGAAGTACGGGCCGGCCACCGGGTTGGCGCCGCCGTACACCTGGGCGAGCTTGTCAGCCCAACCGGCGTACCAGACCCAGCGGTCCACGGCGGCGTCCACCTCGTCGCCGGGCACGCCCAGGGCGACGAACTGCTCGCGGCGACCCTCCAGCATCTCGGCGGCCCGGTAGAGGATCTGACCCCGGTTGTACGCGGTCGCGCCGGCCCAGCCCTTCACGGCGGCGCGGGCGGCGACCACCGCGTCCCGGGCGTCCTTGCGGGAGGCCAGTGACACATTCGAGGACTGCACGAGATACGACCGTCCCGACTCGCTGCGCGGGAACTTCCCGCCGATGAAGAGCTTGTACGTCTTTCGTACCGCGACCCGCTCAGACATTGAGGTAGCCCTCCAGCCCGTGCCGGCCGCCCTCGCGACCGTAACCCGACTCCTTGTATCCACCGAACGGCGAGGTGGGGTCGAACTTGTTGAACGTGTTGGCCCACACCACGCCGGCGCGCAGCCGGTCGGCCATCCACAGGATCCGGGATCCCTTGTCGGTCCAGATCCCCGCCGACAGGCCGAACGGCGTGTTGTTCGCCTTCTCCACGGCCTCGGCCGGGGTGCGGAAGGTCAGCACCGACAGCACCGGGCCGAAGATCTCCTCGCGGGCGATGCGGTGTGCCTGGGTGACGCCGGTGAAGATGGTCGGCGCGAACCAGAAGCCCCGGTCGGGCAGCTCGCACGGCGGCGACCAGCGCTCGGCGCCCTCGGCCGACCCGGCGTCGGACAGCTCGCGGATCCGCTCCAGCTGGGCGGCCGAGTTGATGGCGCCGACGTCGGTGTTCTTGTCCAGCGGGTCGCCGACGCGCAGCTGGGCCATCCGCCGCTTCAGCGACTCCAGGACGCGGTCGGCCACGTTCTCCTGCACGAGCAGGCGGGAGCCGGCGCAGCAGACGTGCCCCTGGTTGAAGAAGATGCCGTTGACGATGCCCTCGACGGCCTGGTCGATCGGCGCGTCGTCGAAGACGATGTTGGCGGCCTTGCCGCCCAGCTCCAGGGTGAGCTTCTTGCGGGTGCCGGCGACGGATCGGGCGATGGCCCGGCCGACCTCGGTGGAGCCGGTGAAGGCGACCTTGTCCACGCCCGGGTGCTCGACCAGCGCCCGGCCGGTGTCGCCGGCGCCAGTGACGATGTTGACCACACCGGTGGGCAGCTCCGCCTGCTGGCAGATCTCGGCGAACAGCAGCGCGGTCAGCGAGGTCGTCTCGGCCGGCTTCAGCACCACCGTGTTGCCCGCGGCGAGCGCCGGGGCGATCTTCCAGGCCAGCATGAGCAGCGGGAAGTTCCACGGGATGACCTGCGCGGCCACACCGATCGGCCGCGGATTCGGCCCGAAACCGGCGTGCTCCAGCTTGTCGGCCCAGCCCGCGTAGTAGAAGAAGTGCGCGGCGACCAGCGGCAGGTCGACGTCCCGGGACTCCCTGATCGGCTTGCCGTTGTCCAGGGATTCCAGGACGGCCAGCTCGCGGGAACGCTCCTGGATGAGACGCGCGATCCGGAACAGGTACTTCGCCCGGTCGCGACCCGGCATCGGACCCCAGACCTTGTCGTACGCCGTACGGGCGGCGCGGACCGCACGCTCCACGTCCTGGGCGCCGGCCTCGGCGATCTCGGCGAGGACCTCCTCGGAGGCGGGGTTGATCGACTTGAAGCTGCCGCCGTCGGTCGGGTCGACGAACGCGCCGTCGATGAACAGCCCGTACGAGGGCTTGAGGTCCACCACCGAGCGGGACTCGGGGGCGGGGGCGTATTCGAACATCGGCTATCAGTCCAGGGTGAAGTAGTCGGGACCGGAGTAGGTGCCGGTCGTCAGCTTGGTGCGCTGCATCAGCAGGTCGTTGAGCAGGCTGGACGCGCCGAAGCGGAACCAGTCCGGGTCGAGCCAGTCCGCGCCGACGGTCTCGTTGACCATCACCAGGTACTTGATCGCGTCCTTGGTGGTCTTGATGCCGCCGGCCGGCTTCACACCGACCTGCCGGCCGGTGGCCTCGCGGAAGTCGCGGACCGCCTCCAGCATCACCAGGGTCACCGGCAGCGTGGCCGCCACCGGGACCTTGCCGGTGGAGGTCTTGATGAAGTCTCCGCCGGCCAGCATGGCCAGCCAGGAGGCCCGGCGCACGTTGTCGTAGGTGGCCAGCTCGCCGGTCTCCAGAATGACCTTGAGGTGGGCTGCCGGGCGCCCTTGGCGACCGCCATCAGCAGGGCCGCAGGCTTCCTTAACCGCGACGATCTCGTCGTAGACCTCCTTGTACCGCCCGGCCAGGAACGCGCCCCGGTTGATCACCATGTCGATCTCGTCGGCGCCGGCCGCGACGGCGGCCCGGGTGTCGGCGAGCTTGATCTCCAGGGAGGCCTGTCCCGACGGGAAGGCCGTCGCCACGCTGGCCAGGTGGACGCCGCTTCCGCGCAGCACCTCGGCGACGTACGGGACCATCGCCGGGTAGACGCAGACGGCGCCGACGTGCGGGCAGGACGGGTCGGCCGGGTCCGGGCGAAGTGCCTTCGCGGCCAGCGCGCGCACCTTGCCCGGGGTGTCCGCACCCTCCAGGGTGGTCAGGTCGACCATGCGGATCGCGAGGTCGATCGCCTGCGCCTTGGCGGTGGTCTTGATGGAGCGGGTGCCGAGCTGTGCCGCCCGCTGCTCCGCGCCGACCTGGTCCACGCCGGGCAGGCCGTGCAGGAAGGTCCGCAGAGCGGTCTCGGATCGTCCCAGCTCGGAGAGCTCCGACCGGGCCGACGTCGTTGTCGCCGTCATGCCGAGAAGTCTACGCACGAGACGGCCGAGTGATCTTGGTCACGGTGGGGTCGGCGTGAGCGGCGTCGCTGCTCCCCGCGCAGCCGCACCGAAGCGCCGAACGGACCGGTAGGTTGAGCGATCGTGGACGTACACGTCATTGACCACCCGCTGGCCCAGGCCCGGCTGACCGCCATGCGGGACGCGCGCACCGATTCCTCGACGTTTCGGGCGTCGCTGCACGAACTGACCACCATGCTGGTGTACGAGGCGGCGCGCTCCTTCCCCGTCGAGCGGTACCCGGTGCAGACGCCGGTCACCGGCACCGAGGGCACCCGGCTGGCCAACCCGCCGCTGCTCGTCCCGGTGCTGCGGGCCGGGCTGGGCATGGCGGACGCCGCGCTCGGCCTGCTGCCGGAATCCTCGATGGGCTTCGTCGGCCTGGCCCGCGACGAGGAGACCTACGAGCCGCGCGCGTACATGGAGTCGCTGCCCCGGGACCTGGCCGGCCTGCCGGTGCTGGTGCTCGACCCGATGTTGGCGACCGGCGGCTCGCTGGAGCACTGCTGCCGGCTGCTGGCCGACCGGGGCTGCACCGACATCACCGTGCTCTGCGTGCTCGCCGCGCCGGTCGGCATCGAGCGGCTGGAACGCTCCGGCCTGCCGTTGCGCCTGGTCACCGCCGCCATCGACGAGGGCCTCAACGACCGGATGTTCATCGTCCCCGGCCTCGGCGACGCCGGTGACCGCCAGTTCGGCGGCATGCCCCGGTTCTGATCGTGCACCCGGTCGGTGCCGGGTAACGGCGGGTTCGCGCGCGATGGTGCGCGGACCCACTACCGTCTCCGGCCATGACTGGTGTTGCGCTCGCCGAGGAGTTGCTGCTCCTCGCCTACGACGATTCGACCGGCAAGGCGACGATGCCGCGGATCAGCCTGGACCTGGGTATGGCCGCGGCGGTGCTGGTCGAGCTGGCCCTGGCCGGCCGGATCGCGTACGCCGACGGGTCCCTGACCGTGGTCGACCCGACGCCCACCGGCGAGCCGGTCACCGACGAGGTGCTGGGTCGGATCGCCGCTGACACCCCGCACACGCCGGCCTCCTGGGTGCAGCGCCTGCGGCACGGCCTGCGCGACAAGATCCTCGGCGACCTGTGCACCCAGGGTGTGGTCCAGGACGTCGACGAGACCGAGCTGGGCTTCATCCACGTGCACCGCTACCCGGTCGTGGACACGTCCGTCGAGGCGGAGACCCGCCAGCGGCTGGCCGACGCGCTGACCGGCGCGGCGGCCCCGGACGAGCGGACCGCCGCGCTGGCCACCCTGGTCGTGGTGCTGCGGATGGAGTCGGCGCTCGGGGTGGACGGTGAGACCGCCGCCGACGCGCGCCGCAGGCTGGAGCAGATCGCCACCGGCGCCGGCTTCTCCGGTGAGGTGAGCAGCGACGACTCGGTGGTCCGCCCGTCGGTCGGCCTGGTCGTCGCGGCCCTGGGCCGCGCCGTCGACCAGGCCCTCGGCCCCCGCCGCTGACCCCGCGCGCGGAGGTCTCCCGAGGTGCGACCAGGCGTCGGTCTACCTCTCCTGCTTGCGTGTCCTTTGCTCTGCTTCAACGGACGCAACAGTCCGGGCCCGTTTTCGTAGCGTGGGTTGACGCAGAGCAAAGGACGCCGAGGGGGCGGGCGGCCGGGTGGTCGATCCCGGCGCGGCCCGTCGGTCAGAGCCCCAGAGCCGTGGCGATCTCGCCGCGCAGGGCGGCCACCGCCTCCGCCGCCCGGCTGCGGGCCGTCGGGACGTCACCGTCCACGACCGGTTCCACCACCTCGAGGTACGCCTTGAGCTTCGGCTCCGTCCCGGAGGGGCGGATCACCACCCGCGCCGCCGCGGTCCGCAGGATCACCACGTCCGCCTCGGGAAGCAGGTCCCGGATGCTGTCGACGGGCTGCCCCAGCAGGGTCGTCGGGGTGGTCGCCCGGATCCGCGCCATCGCGTCGGCGATCAGCCGCAGGTCGTCCACCCGGACGGAGAGCTGGTCGGTGTGGTGCACGCCGAACTCCGCGGCAAGCTCGTCCAGCCGGTCGGTCAGCGTACGACCCTGCGCCTTGAGGCCGGCGGCGAGCTCGGCCACGGTCAGCGCGGCCGTGATGCCGTCCTTGTCACGTACGTGCTCGGGGGCGACGCAGTAACCGAGCGCCTCCTCGTAGCCGAAGACCAGCGGCGCGCTCCCGCCGCCGGCCCGGACGATCCACTTGAAGCCGGTCAGCGTCTCGTCGTACGGCAGACCCCGGGCCGCGCACAGGGCCCGCAGCAGGGACGACGAGACGATGGTCGTGGCGTAGAGCCCGGTCACCCCGCGGCGCATCAGATGGTCGGCGAGCAGCACACCGACCTCGTCGCCGCGCAGCATCCGCCAGCCGTCGCGGCCCTCGCGGACCACCACGGCGCAGCGGTCCGCGTCCGGGTCGTTGGCGATGGCGAGATCCGCGCCGGTCGAGTCGGCCAGGGCGATCAGTCGGTCCACCGCCCCCGGCTCCTCCGGGTTGGGGAACGACACGGTGGGGAACGCCGGGTCCGGCTCGGCCTGGTCGGGCACCACCCCGGGCACCGGGAACCCGGCGCGGGCGAAGGCGGCGGTGAGCACCGCGGCGCCCACCCCGTGCAGCGGGGTGTACGCCACCGTCAGGTCCCGCGACCCGCCCGGGTCGATCACCGCGGTCGCCCGTTCGACGTACGCGGCGACCAGGTCGTCGCCGAGCACCTGACCGGGGGCGCCCAGCGGCACCTCGGTCAGCGGGCCGACCGCCCGGATGGCCGCCTCGATACCCGCGTCGGCGGGCGGCGCGATCTGCGCTCCCGCGCCCAGCTCACCGCCCAGCTCCGCGCCGAGGTAGACCTTGTAGCCGTTGTCCTGTGGCGGGTTGTGGCTGGCCGTCACCATCACGCCGGCGACCGCACCGAGTTGGCGCACCGCGTACGCCAGGACGGGGGTGGGCAGCGGGCGGGGCAGCAGCAGCGCCGGGCGGCCGACCCCGGTGGCCACCTGGGCGGTCCGCTCGGCGAACTGCCGGGAGCCGTGCCGGGCGTCGTACCCGATCACCAGGGGGCCGGTGCCGCCCTGGGCGGCGAGCCAGTCGACCAGGCCGGCGGCGGCGCGGGTGACCACGGCGAGGTTCATTCCGTTGGGGCCGGCGCGCAGCGGGCCGCGCAGGCCCGCGGTGCCGAACGTCAGCGGCCCGGCGAACCGGTCGGCCAGGTCGGGGCCGCTCGACGGCAGCGCGTCGAGCACCGCCGTCAGCTCGTCCCGGCTGGCCGGGTCGGGATCGTCGGCGAGCCAGCGTTCGGCTTGCTCGCGAATGTCGTCGATGTCAGTCGTGTCCGCCGCCATGCCCCTTGATAGCACGACGGCGGATCACCACTGTCGGTTCCCTCCGGCTCAGCCGTTTCCGGTGAGCTGGAACGTCTTCACCATCTCGTCGAAGATCGGCTTGCTCTCGGCGAACACGTCCTCGGTGGCGGAGAGGTAGAACGAGTACGACTTGCCGTCCTTGACGACCGCGCGCCACACTCCGTGGCGCATCTCGCCGCCGGAGCCGCAGGTGTACTCGAATTCGACGCCCGGGCTGCCCGCCAACTGCTGCTCGGCGATGGCCACCTGCTCGTACGGCTTCTTGCAGTTGGTGCTCTTGGTACGGAGGAAGTTTTGCGCGCTCTCCGCCCAGCGGGTGGGCGTCCCGGTCCACTTCTCGGTGAGGATCCGGATCTTGCGACCGTCGTCCTCCGGGTCGATGTAGTCGGTGTACGAGCCGCCGGTGGCCTTCTTCCAGCCCTTGGGCACCATGACCTGGATGCCGCGGGCCGTGTGCTCCTGCATCTCGACGGCCGGACCTGCCGGGGCGGACGGGGTGGGCTGCGCCTGCGGGGTGCTCGGGGCGGAATCGTCGCCGCCGGAGAGTGCCACCACGCTGATCAGCAGCACCAGGACCAACCCGCCGGCCGCCGCGAGCTGCAGCTTGCGCGGCCAGCCCTTCACGGTGGTGACCAACTGGCCCCCGGTGGCGCGGACCTTGCCCAGGGCGCCGCCGCCCGCCGCGGTGGACGGGGTCGTCCAGGGCTGGCCGGTGCCCGGCACCGACCACTGGTTGCCGCCGCCGTAGGTGCCGCCGATGCGCTGGGTGGCCTCCGGCGCGCCGTAGCCGACCTGCTGGGTGGCGTCGGGCCGGCTGCCGTAGGTGACCGGCTGGGTGGCGTCCGGGTGGGCGCCGGCGTCGACGCGCTGGGTCGCGTCCGCGCTGCCGCCGTAGGTGCGCCCGGTGGCGGGTCGACCGGACGCGGGCATCGCGCCGGTGGGCGTGTGCAGCGGGCCGGCGAGGGCGTCGGCGCTCGTCTCGTCGAGCCCGGTGGAGGCGGCGACGGCCGGCTGGGGGCGCTCGCCCCGGCGCAGTGCGGCCAACCGGTCGGTGAGCGACTCGCCGGGGGCGAGCATGGCCGGGCCGCCGATCTGGCTGTCCGGCTTCGGCTCTGGCGGGGCCGGCGGGATGGGCGCGGGACGCTGCTGCACCGGGACCACCGCGTACGGGTCGGTGACCGAGTGCACGGCGGTGGCGGTGCTGCCCAGCGGGCCGGCGAGCAGCTCGCGCAGCATGGCCCGGGAGGTGTGCACGTCCAGCCGGCGGGCCGGATCCTTCTCCAGCAGGCCCATCAGCACCCGGGTCAACGGGCCGCTGCGCTGCGGCGGGGCCGGCGGGTCCTCGACGACGGCGTGCATCGTCTCGATCGGATCGCCCTTGTCGAACGGCGGTCGTCCCTCGACGGCCGTGTAGAGCGTCACACCCAGCGAGAAGAGGTCGCTCGGCGGCCCGAACTCCTGGCCCATGGCCCGCTCGGGGGAGATGAAGTGCGGTGAGCCCAGCACCATGCCGGGGGTGGTGAGCTGCACGTCGGTGGGCATCCGGGCGACGCCGAAGTCGGTCAGCACGCAGCGGCCGTCGGTGCAGATCAGCACGTTGGCCGGCTTGACGTCGCGGTGCAGCACGCCGATCGCGTGCGCGACCTCCAGCGCGCCGAGCAGCGCGATGCCGATCTTGGCGACGGCGCGGGGTGCGACCGGGCCGTCCTCGATCACCATGTCGGCGAGGCTGCGGGCGTCCAGCAGCTCCATCACGATCCACGGCCGGCCGGCCTCGGTGACCACGTCGTACACCTGCACGACCGCCGGGTGCTGGATGGCGGCGGCGGCGCGGGCCTCGCGCAGGGTGCGTTCGTACATGGCGTCGCGGTCACTGGGGGCCAGTCCCGGGGGCAGGACGACCTCCTTGACCGCCACGTCGCGGCGCAGCAGCGTGTCTGTGGCGCGCCACACCGTACCCATGCCGCCGTTGCCCACCGAGGACCGCAGCGAGTACCGGCCACCGATGGTGGTGCCGGGTGCCGCTCGGCCGTTGGCGGGACTGACCGGTCCGCCGCTCCACGTCGGGATCTGAGTCACAGAAAAGCCACCGGGGGAAATCGAGGGGGGCTGGGACACAACCCCCCTATCTTGCTGGTTCCGACGCCCGATGCGAAAGCCGACGCGTCGGACGTTTATCGAAGTCGACAGAACGTGCCCTGTCGTTTACCTCCTGTCGACCGGTCGGGACGCACTGTGCGGTATCCCTCACCCGATGACGTGGCCAGGCGTCCTACCATCCGGGGATGAGCGAACGGCGGTCAAGCGAGTCCGGTTTTCCGATCGAGGGCGTCTACACGGGTGCCGACCTTCCGGAGGACCTGGACTCCCGGCTGGGCGGCCCCGGCGAGTTCCCGTACACCCGGGGTGTCTACCCCACCATGTACACCTCCCGTCCGTGGACCATGCGCCAGTACGCCGGCTTCGGCACCGCCACCGAGTCCAACGCGCGGTACCACCAACTGTTGCGGGCCGGCACGATGGGCCTCTCGGTGGCCTTCGACCTGCCGACCCAGATGGGCTACGACTCCGACGAGCCGATCGCTCACGGCGAGGTCGGCAAGGTGGGCGTGGCCATCGACTCCCTTGAGGACATGCGGCTGCTGTTCGCCGACATTCCCCTGGACAAGGTGTCCACCTCGATGACCATCAACGCGCCCGGTTCGGTGCTGCTGCTGCTCTACCAGCTCGTCGCCGAGGAGAACGGCGTGCCCGGCTCGGCGCTCAACGGCACCATCCAGAACGACATCCTCAAGGAGTACATCGCCCGGGGGACGTACATCTTCCCGCCGAAGCCGTCGCTGCGCCTGGTGGCCGACACGTTCGCGTACTGCCGCAAGGAGGTGCCGAAGTGGAACACCATCTCCATCTCCGGCTACCACATGGCCGAGGCCGGCGCGACGCCCGCGCAGGAGATCGCGTTCACCCTGGCCAACGGCGTGGAGTACGTGCGCGCGGCGCTGGCCGCCGGGCTCGCGGTGGACGATTTCGCGCCCCGGCTGTCGTTCTTCTTCGTGGCCCGCACCACGCTGCTGGAGGAGGTGGCGAAGTTCCGTGCCGCCCGACGGATCTGGGCCCGGCTGATGCGCGACGACTTCGGCGCCAAGGATCCGAAGTCGATGATGCTGCGTTTCCACACCCAGACCGCCGGCGTGCAGCTCACCGCGCAGCAGCCCGAGGTCAACCTCGTCCGGGTGGCGGTGCAGGGGCTGGGCGCGGTGCTCGGCGGCACCCAGTCGCTGCACACCAACAGCTTCGACGAGGCCATCGCGCTGCCCACCGAGAAGGCCGCCCGGCTCGCGCTGCGTACCCAGCAGGTGCTGGCGTACGAGACGGATCTGACCGCCACCGTCGACCCGTTCGCCGGCTCGTACGTGGTGGAGGCGATGACCGCCGAGATCGAGGCCGCCGCCGTCGAGCTGATGGAGCGGGTGGCCGACCACGGCTCCGCGGTGGACGCGATCGAGGCCGGCTTCCAGAAGCGGGAGATCGAGCAGTCCGCGTACCGGATCGCCCAGGAGATCGACTCGGGTGAGCGGGTGGTGGTCGGGCTCAACCGGTTCACGGTGGACCAGGAGGAGCCGTACGAGCCGCTGCGGGTCGACCCGACGATCGAGGCGGCGCAGGCCGACCGGCTGGCGCGGCTGCGCGCCGAGCGGGACGCCGACGCGGTGGCGCGGGCGCTCGCCGACCTGCGGGCCGCGGCCGACGGTACGGAGAACGTGCTGTACCCGATGAAGGAGGCGCTGCGGGCCCGGGCCACGGTGGGTGAGGTCTGCGGGACGCTGCGCGAGGTGTGGGGGCTGTACCGGCCGACCGATCGTTTCTGAGTGCTCGTTCGCTGTTTTCGCAGCTCATGGTGGGTGTGCGGTGGTCGGCGGAGCTACCGTGGGAGGCGGAACCCGGGGCGGCGCGGCCCTTCTGCGGGCGTCCTCGGTGTGTCCGCCGAGGTTTACGGGTAACCCGAGCGGGTCGTCGGGACGCACACCCTGTGCGGCGACGGCGGGCGGACGCGTGTGAGCGTCTTTCCGGCTCGTTGCGGAGCGTGGTCGGCTAATTGTCGGAGTGTCAGTTCATCACCCCGACTAATGCGACAATTCGCAACAGGGGCCGGCGGCCGGCACCGAGATTCGAGTCCGCCGGGATCGGTTACGCGTTGTAGGAGGTGAGGGGCAGATGACGGCCTTCGACCGCGATCTACCTGCTGTCCCACAGCTCTCCGAGCGGTCTCAGCAGGGCATACGTGACGCTACGCGGTCCGATCATTACCGGAACGAGGTTGCGCAGCGTCACCGCCGGAGGTCTAGGCTGTCTGCTGTCCCCGATGATCCATCCATCTCTAGTGATCGAGAATTCGACGTGACGAGTGCGTTGACGCTGCCCACCGGCGGCCAGCTGGCGTCGTCCTGGCTGGAGACGCCCCCCGGGTCCCAGCCCCTGCCCCGCGAACTGGACCACCTGCTCGCACTCCGGGTACCCGGGCTGATCGCCACGCGCCGTCACCTCCACTCGCACCCCGAGCTGTCCGGCACGGAGTTCGAGACGGCCGCCCTGATCGCGCGGGAGCTGTCCCTGGCCGGACTGCAACCCCGGCTGCTGCCCAAGGGCAACGGCGTGATCTGCGACATCAACGGCCGCCCGGACGGCCCGGTCGTCGCGCTGCGCGCCGACATCGACGCGTTGCCGCTCGACGACCCGAAGGACGTGCCCTACCGGTCCACGGTGGCGGGCGTCTGCCACGCCTGCGGACACGACGTGCACACCTCGATCCTGCTCGGCGTCGGCATGCTGCTGGCCCAGCTGGCCGACCTCGGTGAGCTGGACGGCCGCGTCCGGCTCATCTTCCAGCCGGCCGAGGAGATCCTGCCCTGCGGTTCGCTGGAGGTCATCGAGGCCGGCGGCCTGGACGACGTGGTGCAGATCTTCGCCCTGCACTGCGACCCGAACCTGCCGGTGGGCCAGGTCGGCCTGCGGGTCGGCCCGATCACCGCGGCCGCCGACAACGTCACGGTCCGGCTCTCCGGCCCCGGCGGGCACACCGCCCGTCCGCACCTGACGGTCGACCTGGTCGACGCGCTCGGTCGGCTGATCACCGAGGTGCCCGCGCTGGTCAGCCGCCGGGTGCCGGCCAACAGCGGCCTGCTGCTGGTCTTCGGCCACGCCTCGGCCGGCACCCGCTACAACGTCATCCCATCCGAGGCCAGCGCCTCGGGCACCCTCCGGGTGATGGACCGCGACACGTGGGAGCAGGCTCCCAAGATCGTCGCTCAGGTGGTCCGGGACGTGATCGCCCCGACCGGCGCCACGGTCGACCTGGAGTACCTGCGCGGCCGGCCGCCGGTGTGCAACGACTCCCGCGCCATCCAGGTGCTGACCGCCGCCACCGCCGCCGCGCTCGGCCCGGAGGGGATCGCCGAGACACCCCAGAGCATGGGCGGCGAGGACTTCTCCTGGTATCTGGAGTACGTCCCCGGTGCCCTCGCCCGCCTCGGCGTGGGCCGCTCGGGCCCCAACGTCGACCTGCACCGCGCATCCTTCGACGTGGACGAGCGGGCCATCCCGGCCGGCGTACGCGTCATGGTGCAGACCGCGCTGCGGGCACTGGCGGCGGCGCGCTGACCGGTGCGACCAGGGCCGGCGACTTCCGCCGCCGGCGCAGCACCACCAGCAGCACCGCCAGCGGCACGCCGAGCGCCACCAGCCACGGCAGCAACGCGCCCAGCACCGTGAGCAGGACGGTCATCGAGACGACGAACGCCTTCCAGCCGCCCTCGAGCCCGACCAGGAAGCCGGTCTCGGCCTCCTCCTCGGTGGTCTTCGCCGCCGGCCCGGCCAGCGAGACGGTGATCGTGGAGAGCGCGGTCAGGTCGGCGAGCCGTCGCTTCTTGGCCTCCAGCGAGGCCAGGTCGGCCTCCCGGCGCCCCAGCTCGTTCTCCAACGACACCAGGTCGGTGATCGAGGTGGCGCGGGCCAGCAACCGGCGGGCGCTGTCCACCCGGGCACGCTGACTGGTGATCCGGGCGTCCAGGTCGACGGTCTCCTCGGTGACGTCCTGGGTGTTGATCTCCCGGCTCTGCTGCCGGCCGAGCTTGGCAATCTCCTCCACCACGCCGGAGAACTTCGCCGCCGGCACCCGCAGCTCCAACTCCGCCACCGCGTCGGCGTCGGCACTGCGCCGCTGGTCGCCGCCGATGAAGCCACCGGCCCGGGTGGCCACGGCGGCGGCCTCGCGGGCGGCGGCGTCCACATCGTCCACCTGCACCCGCATCGTTCCGGTGTAGATGATCGCCCGCTGGTCGATCCGCAGGTCCGGGGCGCCGGCCCCGGCCGCCTCGGGTGCGCCCGCGGCGGCGTCCCTGCCGGCCTCACCCCCGTTGGCCGCCGGCGCCTCGGCGGCCGAACCCGCGGTGTCCTGCGATCCGCTGTCGCCGGCTCCGCAACCCGTCAGCAGCAGCGTCACCGCCAGTGCCGTCGCCGCCAGCAGTGCGCCGCGACGTCCTCCCGCTCGTCCGTCCATCCCCGCTCCCATCGTTGTCAACCGGTGTGGCGATACCTCGGACGCGGCGCGCGCGGCGGCCGGTTCCGGCAGACTGCGCTCAAGACGTCACGATTCGATAATCGAGGAGTCACGATGCGGCTCACCAAGTACGCCCACTCCTGCCTCCGGGTGGAACACGACGGGGGAGTGCTCGTCGTCGACCCCGGGGTGTTCAGCGACCCGGCGGCACTGGACGGTGCGGACGCGGTGCTGATCACCCACGAACATCCCGACCACCTGGACGTGGCGGCGGTCCGCCTGGAACTCGACCGGCGGCCGTTCCCGATCCACGGGCCCGCCTCGCTCGCCGGCACCCTGGGCGACGCGGCCGACGTGTTGCACCCGGTCACGGCCGGTGAGTCGTTCACCGCCGCCGGCGTCGCCATCCGCGCGTACGGCGGGCGGCACGCGGTGATCCACCCGGACATCCCGGTGGTCGACAACCTCGGTTACCTGATCAACGACGTGGTCTACCACCCGGGTGACGCCCTGGTGGTGCCGGACGAGACGCCGGTCGACACGCTCTTCGCGCCGATCCACGCCCCCTGGTCGAAGTTCTCCGAGGTGGTCGACTTCATCCGGGCGGTCGCGCCCCGCCGGGCGTACGCGTTGCACGACGGGCTGCTCAACGACAACGGGCTGGGTGTGCTCGACCGGCAGTACACGGCGCTGTCCGGCACCGAGTACCAGCGTCTGGAGCCCGGTAGCCGGGTGGACGTCTGAGCGATGCCCGGCCCCTCCCCGGAGCTGGTGCAGCAGCTCTACCGCATCCCACCGGACCGGTTCGTGGCCGCCCGGGACGCCGCCGTGGCCGAGGCGCGGCGCGCCGGCGACCCGGCGACCGCCCGGCAACTGGCCCGACTGCGCCGCCCCACGGTGGCCGCCTGGCTGGTGAACCTCCTCGCCATCCACCGTCCCGAGCTGGTCGCCGACCTGGTGCAGCTCGCCGACGCGCTGCGGGCCGCCCAGCGGGAACTGCGCGGGCCCCGGCTGCGGGAGTTGTCCGCCCAGCGCCGGGCCGTGGTCGGCGCCCTCGTCGCCGAGGTCCGCAAGCTCGCCGCGGCGGAGCCGGACGCCCCACCGGCCGGCAAACTGCCGCTGGCCGAGGTGGAAGCCACCCTCAACGCGGCGCTCTCCGACGCCGAGGTCGCCGAGCAGGTCCGGGCCGGGCGCCTGCTCCGGTCGGCGACCTACGCCGGCTTCGGCGAGGTGCCCCGGCCACAGCTGCGGCTGGTCACCGGCACCGATGAGGAGCCGGAACGGCCGACCCGCCGACCCGGGGCCCAGCGGGTACCGCCCGAGGCGGCCACCGACCGGGCCGCCGAACGCGCCGAACGGGCGGCCGAGCGGGCGGCCCGCGCCGAACGGGATCGGCAGCGCCGGACGCTGGACCGGGAGCTGGCCAGGGCCCGGTCCGACCAGCAGCGGGCCGAGGACGAGTTGGCCGAGGCGAACGGGGAGGAACGCGACGGCGTCGAGGCGCTGGAGGCGATCGAGACCGAGCTGGCCGAGTTGGAGCGGCGGCGGGCGGTCGCCGAGCAGGATCTCAGCCGGGCCAGGCTCGCCCGGCGCGCGGCCGAGCGGGCGGTCACCGTGGCCCGGCGGCGCGCCGGCGAGGTGGAGGCGGCGGTGGAGGCGCTGGCGGCCGAAGAGGGGACTGCGGACTCCGGCGGTGGCGCGGCAGACTGACCATCGATGGACGACGACCAGCGGGCGGCCCGTCCCGGGCACCCGGATCGGGGCACCGCGACGGCCGCCCCGCCGGGGTGGGCGCGGGCGGCGATCGGATGACGCCGGAGTAGGTCGCCGCAGCCAGCAAACCCGTCGTGCTCGATCTGGGTGACGCGTTCAGCCGCAGTCCGACCACCCTGCGGCGAGCCCGACTGCTCGGCATCTCCGGCTGGGCCTTCTACATCAGCGGCCGGGCCGGGGCGCTCGGCGACGTACGGGCCGAGACGGCCGCCGCCGCCCTCGGTTTCGTCGCCCCGGACGCGGTCGCCGACGGGTGGGACGCCGCCGCCCGGTCCACCCGGCCGATCGAGGTGGCCGCCGCGAGCCTCGCCGAGTGCTGCGAGTGGGGCACCCGACAGTTGGGTCCGCTCCCCGGCACCGATCGCCTGTCCGAACTCGTCGAGCGGGCGGTGGCGGCGGCGGACGCCAGCGGCATGCCGCTCTTCGCCGCGTGGCGGGCCATGCCGCTGCCGGAGAACACCCCCGGTGCCCGCTGCGCCGCCGGGCTGCGCCTGCTCCGCGAGCACTTCACCGGCGCGTACCTGCTGGCCGTGCGGGCCGCCGGGATGACACCGCTGGAGGCGGTGCTGGCCGGGCCGGAGGGTGAGGCCGGCGCGGTGGCCTGCGGCTGGCCGCCCCCGTACCCGCCGGTCGGGCCGCTGGTGCGTCGGCGGCTGTGGGCGGAGGCGGTGACCAACCGGTTGGCCGCGCCGGCGTTCGTGGCACTCGGCCCAGCCGACGGCGCCGAACTGGTGGAGCTGCTGCACCGCACCCGGGCCGACCTCGCCTGAGCCGGCCGACCGGCCGGAAAATGGGCGGCGCCGGCACCCGCCGGCTGCCAGGATCAGCTGCCGTGACCCTCCCCGCAGGTTGGACCGCGCGCCGACCCACCCTCGACGACGTTCCGGCGATCCTCGCGGTGGTGCACGCCGCCGACACCTTCGCCATCGGCCATCCCGACTTCGACGCCGAGGACGTGGCGGCGTCGCTCACCGCGCCCTTCTTCGACCCGGCACGGGACTCCTGGCTGGCCGTGGACCCAGACGACGACGTGGTGGGCTGGGCGACCGTGGACAACCCGACCGGCGTCGGCCGGGAGTTCGTGGAGGTGTACGTCGACCCGGGCCGGGCCGCCGTGCTCCGGGCGCCGCTGCTGGCCCGCCAACTCGACCGGGTCGCCGAACGGGCCGCCGAGCGCGGGCTGCCCGCACTCACCGTCCGGTGCGCGGTCTTCGCCCCGGAACGCGCCTGGGAAGCCGACCTGCGCGCTGCCGGCTTCACCCTGGCCAAGCGGTACGTCCGAATGCGTCGCATGCTGGCCGACCTGCCCGCCGAGCCGGCCCCGCCACCCGGGGTGACGGTGCGACCGGTCCGCCCCGACGACGAGGCCGACCTGCGGGAGTTCCACCGGATCCACGACATCGCCTTCCGTGACACCCCGGACCACGAGCCGCTGTCGTACGAGCGGTGGCGCGCCCGGATCGGTGATCTGACCGCCTGGGACGAGTGGTTCGTCGCCGAGGTGCACGGGGTGCCGGCCGGCGCGTTGCAGTCCTCCGACCAAGCCCTGGACCAGCAGGAGGGCTTCGTGAAGAGCCTGTCGGTGCTGCCCGCGTACCGTCGGCGGGGTGTGGGTGCGGCGCTGCTGCGCCGCGCCTTCGCCCGCTACGCCGAGAAGGGTCGGATGGCGGCCGGCCTGGGGGTGGATCTCAGCAACCCGACCACGCCGCTGTCCCTCTACCGGTCGGTGGGCCTGCGGGAGACCCGATGGACCGACATGTACGAGCTTTCCGTCCCGGCCACGGTGTGTGATTGACGACGCTGACGGGGCCCGACGCCCGCGCCGACCGGCGACGGTTGCAGACTGAGGGGTGTGGGAGACGCGCTACGCGGACGCGGTGCCGGTGGGGCGGGACCGCAGCTCGTTGACGTAGTCGTCCGGCGCGCCCGCCTTCTCGGCGGCGTTGGCGATCTCCGAGAGATACCACGACGTGGGCAGGCCGCCCTCGTACCCGTCGAACACGTAGATCCACGCGGTCACGTCGCCGTCGAGGGTGGAGACCCGCACGTGCAGCTTGCGGTACGTGCCGGCGGCGACTCCCTCCAGCTCGTCGAGCTGGGCGGCGTCGAACGGGTGGATGTCGTAGATCGCCACGAACACCCGGTCGCCGGGGGACTCGACGAGGGTGCTCACCGCGCCCTCCCAACCGATCACGTCCGCCCCGGCGAAGGTCAGCCGCCACCCCTCCAGCCAGCCGGTGCCCACCATCGGCGAGTGCGGGCAGTAGGCGCGCATCCGGGCGGGATCAAGGTTTGAGCCGTAGGCGGCGTGATGACGCACGGCGATGACGATAGCCCGGCGGGCGGGTGGGGGAGAATACGACTGTGCGTGTCGGGTGCGTTCGGGAGAAGAAAGTCACTGTGAGCATCAACGAAGGGCGAACGCTGTGAGCCGGATCGTGATCATCGGCGGGGGGCCGGCCGGGTACGAGGCGGCCCTCGTCGCCGCCCAGCTGGACGCCGATGTCACCGTGGTCGAGGCCGACGGGGCGGGTGGGGCGTGCGTGCTCTCCGACTGCGTGCCGTCGAAGACCTTCATCGCCAGCTCCGAGGTGGTCACCGGCTACCGGGACACCGAGGAGTTCGGGGTGCACTCCGACGGCCTGGAGGCCGTCACCGTCGACGCGCGGGCGGTGCACGAGCGGGTCAAGCGGTTGGCGCTGGCCCAGTCCGCCGACATCCACGCCAAGCTGCTCAAGGCGGGGGTCGCCTTCGTGGCCGGCACCGCCCGGCTCGGCGAGGACACCCTCGGGCACACGCACCGGGTGATCGTCACCCCGGCCGACGGTGGCGAGGAATACTCGATCGCCGCGTCCACCGTGCTGGTGGCCACCGGCTCGACACCCCGCCAGTTGCCCACCGCCGTACCGGACGGTGAACGCATCCTGACCTGGCGCCAGGTGTACGACCTGCCGGAGCTGCCGGAGCACCTGATCGTGGTCGGCTCCGGCGTGACCGGCGCGGAGTTCGCCAGCGCGTACCTGGCCATGGGCGTCGAGGTCACCCTGGTCTCCAGCCGGGACCGGGTGATGCCGCACGAGGACGCCGACGCGGCGTCCGCCATCGAGCGGGTGTTCCGCAACCGGGGCATGGAGATCCTCAACAACTCGCGGGCCGACGCGGTGCGGCGTACCGCCGACGGGGTCGAGGTGGAGCTGTCCGACGGCCGCAAGGTCACCGGCTCGCACGCGTTGATCACGGTCGGCTCGGTCCCGAACACCGCCAACCTGGGCCTGGCCGAGTACGGCGTGGAGCTGGGCCGTGGCGGCTACGTCACGGTCGACCGGGTCTCCCGGACCAACGTGCCCGGCATCTACGCCGCCGGCGACTGCACCGGGGTTCTGCTGCTGGCCAGCGTCGCCGCCATGCAGGGCCGGATCGCGATGTGGCACGCCCTCGGTGAGGCGGTCCGCCCGCTGCGGCTGCGGACCGTCGCCGCGAACGTCTTCACCGACCCGGAGCTGGCCACCGTCGGCGTCTCACAGGACGAGGTGGACGCGGGCAAGGTGCCGGCCCGGCAGGTGATGCTGCCGCTGTCCGGCAACGCCCGGGCCAAGATGGACGACCTGTCCGACGGTTTCGTGAAGTTGTTCTGCCGGCCCGCCAGCGGGCAGGTCATCGGCGGTGTGGTGGTCGCCCCCAAGGCCAGCGAGCTGATTCTGCCGATCACCATGGCCGTGGAGAACAACCTGACGGTCAACGAGCTGGCCCAGACCATCACCATCTACCCGAGTCTCTCCGGCTCCATCACCGAAGCCGCCCGCCAGCTGATGCTCCACGAGCTGGAGTAAT
>NZ_WBKR01000126.1 GCF_008868155.1 Micromonospora sp. ALFpr18c | reverse complement strand
TCCTGGCCTCGCTACGCAACCTCGCCATCAACGCCCTACGCCTGGCCGGCCGACCCGACATCACCGAAGCCACCCGCTGGGCAGCCCGCAACATGACCAGGCCATTCACCATCCTCGGCCTCACATCGTGATCATGAAACGGCCGTGTCGTCCTGACCGAGCGCGAATCCGGCACCTCACCGCACATCATGTACGAGATTGGTCTCGGGCTGAGGAGCAGAAAGCCCCTCCTGGTGTTCGTGGAGGACACCCTCCCGCGAACAATTCTTCCGCCAACTCTGCTGCAGTGTCGATTCTCGTTCCGTTCGTTCCCACGGAATGTGCGTGAGCACCGGCAGGCACTGGCGATGCTTCGCGCCTACACCGGGGAGCCGACTCCTCGCTACCAGAGCCCACTGAGTCCACGGACCTGCCTCCTGCTCGGGTCCTCGGTGCTGGCGGCGGGAGTGGGTGACGCCGTGCGGGAGTTCATCGAGCGCGAGAGGCGCTACACGGTCCTCTCGTCCCAGGCGTTGCTCGCCGAGATTGACGAACACCCGATCGGATACAGCGCTCTCAGCGAGGTGAGCCTGGCTGTGGCGTTCACCGGCGCGACGGCGGATCGGCGTGAAGACCGCCTTCTCGGCGAAGTCCGAGGCACGAACGTCCCACTGATTCGCGTGGTGGTTGAGCCGGGCCCCGCGACGGTGGCGAAGGTGCCCGCCGAGTATCTGCCCAGGGTGATGCGGCCCGAGTTGGGGACGGCGGGTCTGATCAGCCTGGTCTCCACCGAGCTGGAGATCTACGAGGAGGACTTCCTTGAACTGTCGGACGGTTCCAGCGCCGATCGCTACACGCAATTCCTCATCGACCTCGGTGGCCGAGGTCGATACGGTGCACTCACTCGGGAGCGAGGAGTAGAGGTCATCATGGGTGATCGATACGACGTCCAAGGTCAGGCCGGCGCGGTCGGGCCGAATGCTCACGTGCACGACGTCTCCTTCGTGCAGCTGTGGAATCAGCTGGGAAACGGGATCGATCTGCCGACCCTCGCGGAGGAGCTCTCGCGGCTGCGTGTCGCCCTGCGCGAACGAGCGACGACGCCGGAGGACGACCGGGCGGTGGCCGACATCGGACAGGCTGAACTCGCTGCCCGGAGCGACGACGGCGTCGGGGCACTGAAGAGTCTCAGAGCCGCCGGAAGGTGGGCGCTCGACACGGCGAATGCCATCGGGGTCGCGGTTGCCGCCGAAGCCATCAAGATCGCCCTGGGGAACTGACGGGGGTCACGGCCTGCGGCGTAGTTCGCGCAACACACCGTGCCGGTGCGCGGCCCACGCGAGGCGCCGGACGCTCGGGTGCCGCACGAACAGCACCGCCGCGCTGGTGTCTCGTCGAGCGACCCAGGGGATCAGTCGCCGGTCGCCCTGTCCGCCGCCGCGAGGAAGTCGTCCACCAGATCGGCGGTGTCCTCGATGCCGGTGGACACCCGGACCAGCCCGTCGCCGATGCCGGCCGCGGCCAACTGCTCGGCGTCCACGATGCCGGCCCACATCGACCGGGGATGCACCACCAGCGTGCTGACGCTGCCCAGGCTGGCCGCCCGCTTGGCCAACCGCAACCCGGCCAGCAGCGCGGCGGCACCGGCCCGGCCCGCCCTCAGGTCGATGCTGAGCACCCCGCCGAAGCCGGTCATCTGCCGACCCGCCAGCGCGTGCTGCGGGTGCGACGGCAGCCCCGGGTAACGGACCCGGGCCACCGCCGGATGGTCTTCCAGGGCGCGGGCCAGGGCCAGCGCGTTGTCGTTGTGCCGCTGCACCCGCAGCGGCAGCGTACGGATGCCGCGCAGCAGCAGCCACGCGTCCACCGGTCCGAGGGTGCTGCCGGTGACGATGGCCGTCTGCCACACCCGCTCGACCAGCTCGGCGGAGCCGACGATCACCCCGGCCGACACGTCGGAGTGGCCGCCGAGGAACTTGGTGCCGCTGTGCCAGACCAGGTCCGCGCCGAGGGCCATCGGACGCTGGTTGATCGGCGTGGCGAAGGTGTTGTCGACCACCACCAGCGCGTCGGCCGCGTGGGCCAGCTCCGCCACGGCCGTCAGGTCGGTCAGCTCCAGCAGCGGATTGCTCGGCGTCTCCAGCAGGACGAGGCGGGTCCGCGGTCGCATCGCCCGTTCGAACGCCGCGGTGTCGGTCTGGTCGACCTGGGTGTACGACACCCCGAACCGGGGCAGCAGTCCGGTGGCGAGCGAGGTGGTCCCGCCGTACGTGCTGCGCTGCACCACCACGTGGTCGCCGGCGGAGAGCAGGGCCAGCGCGAGGGTGCTGATCGCGCCCATCCCGGACGCGGTGACCAGACCCGTCTGCGCGCCTTCCAGCTCGGCGACGACGGCGGCCACCTGGGCGTGGTTCGGGTTGCCGTAGCGCGTGTAGAAGGCACTGCCCCGCGTCTCGGTGGCGATCGCGGTGAACTGCTCGTCGGACTCGGCGCTGAAGGTCACGCTCTGCGCGATCGGCGGCGCCACGGCTCCACCGGGGATCAGTCCGTCGTCGCCGTGCACGGCGACCGTGCCGAAGCCGGTCACGAACGGGCCACCCGGTCCACCAGTTTGCCGTAGCTGTCCAATGTCACGAACTCGGGCAGCGTGAGGTCGCTGCCGTGGCGCTGGCGCAGCATGGTGACCAGTCGTAGGGCACGCAGCGAGTCCCCACCGGCAGCCGACCACCCGGTCGCCGGGTGACCGGGCGCGACGCCGAGGACCTCCTGCCAGGCCGCCGCCACCTGGGCCGCCCACCGCGCCCGCGCGTCGCCGCCGGCCGCCTGCCCCACGCTGGGCACGGCGGGCAGCGGCGCGTCCGGGTCGGCCGCCAGCAACCGGCGGAAGCCGTCGGCGAGGGCGTCCACCCGGTCCCCGCCGATGGTGCGGTGGTCGTACTGGACGGTGAGGGCCAGGCGGCCAGTGTCCGGGTCCAGTTCGGCGTCGACGGCGAGGCTGAACGCCACGTCCACGGTGACGCCGCGACTGTCCACGATGCGGGTCTCGCCGCCGGCGGGTCCGTTCGGGAAGTGGGTCCAGTTGAAGAAGTGGTCGAACCCTGGCCCGGCCCCGCCGGCTCGGACGATCTCGGCGAGCGGGAATCGGTGGTGCCCCATCATGTCTCGTTCGACCCGCCACACCTCGGCCGCCAGCTCGGCCAGCGAGCGGGTGCCCAGCCGCACGCCGACCGGCAGGGTGTTGAGGAACAGCCCGAGGGTGGCGTCGCTGCCTTCGCCCTCCGGTCGGCCGCCGACCACCAGCCCGCTGACCACGTCGTCGCGGCCGGCGAGTTCGCCGAGCGTGCGCAGGTGGACGGCGAGCAGCCAGGACTTGACCGGCACGCCGGCGGCCCGGGCCACCTCGGTGACCCGGTCGGTGGTGCCCGCTCTCAGCGGCACCTGCTGGGTGGTGGTGGTGCGCGGGGCCGCCCCACCGAGCAGCAGCGGCGGCACCGCGCCGGGGCCCTCCAGCCAGAACCGGCGGCTTGCCTCATCGGCTCGGGCGCGTCGCTCGGCGGCCACGTACTCCCGGAACGGCAGGCCGAGGTGGGCCGGATGGGCCGTGCCGGCGCGCTCCCGGTCGTACGCGGCGAGCAGGTCGGTACGGAACAGGTGCAGACTCCAGCCATCGAGGATCGCGTGGAACTCGGCGATGATCAGGGTGAACGTGTCGGCGTCCTCCCGCACGGCGTGCAGCCGCAGCAGCGGCGGACGGGTCACGTCGAAGGGCCGGACCCGTTCCGCCGCGACGAGGTCGTCGATCCGTGCCCGGCGGGTCCGCGGGTCGACACCGGTCAGATCCGTCACCGGCACGTCGACCGGCACGTCGGCGTGCACGAGCTGTAGCGGCTCGGAGTACGCGCCCAGCGCGAACCCGGTCCGGAGCACTGGGTGGGTGGCCACCAGACCGGCCAGCGCGCGCCGCAGCGCGGGCGCGTCCAGCGGCGCGGCGATCCGGTGCGCGGTCACGTTGTGATACATGGCCGGGTCGCCGGTCAGCTCACAGTGGTAGACCATGCCCTGCTGCAGGGTCGTCATCGGGTACGCGTCGGCGAGCCCGGCGGGCAGCCGGTCCCGGTCGGCGTCGGCGACCAGGTCGAAGCGTCCGGCCGGCTCCGCCGCGGCGACGGCCGGGCCGGTGTCCGTACCGGTGAGGGTGATCTCGCCGTGGGTCACCAGCTCGCGGATCGTCTGGTACGTGAAGATGTCGCTGAGCCGGAACGACAGTCCCCGCCTGTTCGCCGCGACCTGCATCTGGATGCTGCGGATGGAGTCGCCGCCGAGCGCGAAGAAGGTGTCCGTCACGCCGACGGTCGCCACCCCGAGGACCTCACGCCACGCCTCGACCAGGATCTCCTCGGCCCGGTCTGCGGGTGCCACGGCGGTGCCGTCCCGGGGCCGGTCGAGGCGGGGCGCGGGCAACGCCGCCCGGTCGAGTTTGCCGTTGCGGGTCAGCGGCAGCTCGTCGAGGAGCACCACCGCGGCCGGCACCAGGTGGGCCGGGAGCCGGTCGGCCAACCAGCCGGTGAGCCGCTCGTCGAGAGGTCCCGCCGTGGTGCCGGTCGGGACGACCACGGCCGGGCGCGGATCGGCGGCGTACTCGGGCCGCACGGCGTGCAGGGTGTGCCGGTCGGTGCCGGCGAGCAGGTCGTCCTGCCGGGTCACCACCTCGAAGCCGCGCGCCTCGAAGCCGGCGACCAGCTCGGCCAGCCGGCCCTCGGTGTCGGTGCCGGGTGCGTCGTGCACCTCCATGGCGACCTGCGCGATCAGCGGCCAGTGCCGATCCTCCAGCCCGGCGAGCACGTCGGCCTCGGCGCGCTGCACGTCGATTTTCAGCAGGTCGATCCGCTCCGGGGCCAACTCGTCGAGGACGGCCGACAGCGGTCGCACCGGCACGCTGAGGTCCCGGCCGGCGAAGCGTTCCGCGAGCAGTTCGTCGACCCGGCCGAGCAGCACGTCGCGGGTCTGGGCACCGGCGTCACGCTCGTTGGCGAGGAACCGTTTGATCACCGCGACCTCGGCGTCGGGGTCGGCGTACGCGGCGTGGCCGGACATCATCGAGTAGCCCGGGTAGTAGGTGAAGGACACCTCGCCGGACGTGCGGGACAGCCCGACGGCGTGCACGGTGGCCGGTACGCCGAACTCGGCGACGTTGCGGCGCAGCACCTCGGCCACCGAGGGCACCGGCTCGAACGCGTGGATCGTGGCGTCCGGGCAGACGGTGTGCACGAACAGCGAGAACATGCCGATGTTCGCGCCCACGTCGAGCACGGTGGCCCCGGGCCGCAGCACGATGCCGTCGCGCAGGTAGACCTGCTGGACGAAGATCTCGTCGTACAGGTAGCGGGTTTCGTGTGGGTTGACCCCCGCGATCCGGTCGACGTCGACGGCGGCCGGCCGGTCACCCGGCCGGACATAGGCGACGAGCCGGTCGCCGTGCCCGTCGTCGTCGCGGGCCACCACCGCGGCGTCGGCCACCTCCGGGTGCCCGCGCAGGACGGCCGCGACCTCACCGGGTTCCACCCGGAATCCGTGGATCTTCACCTGGTCGTCGAGCCGGCCCAGGTACCGCAGCCGCCGCTCGGCGTCGAAGCGGACCCGGTCGCCGGTGCGGTACACCCGCTCGGTGCGGCCGGACGGCAGCGGCACCGACACGAACCGCCGCGCGGTGGCCTCCGGATCGCCCCGGTACCCGTCGGCGAGCTGCGCACCGCTGACGCACAGCTCTCCGGCCACGCCGGGAGGCACCGGCCGCGACTGCTCGTCGAGCACCCAGACCGCGACGCCGGGCAATGGCCGGCCGATGGTCGGGCCGTCCCCGGTACGCACCTGCGCGGCGCTGGTGTCCACCGTGCACTCCGTCGGCCCGTACAGGTTGACCGCCCGGACGTCGGGCAGCGCGGCGAGGGCCTCCCACAGGTCGGGTGCGAGCGCCTCCCCGCCGAGCAGCAGCAGGCCGGGCAGCCGGGTGTCGCCCGCCCCGGCGAGCAGGATGCGCAGCTGGGAGGGGGTCAGGTCGAGCACGTCGACGTCGTGGTCGGCCAGCGTCGCGGCCAGCGCCGCCCCGTCCCGGCGGGCCTGTTCCGGCACCAGGTAGAGGCTGCGGCCGTGGCCGAGCTGCACGAGCTGCTTCACCGAGGCGTCGAAGGTGAGCGGGGCGTTCACCGCCACCCGCAGGCCGGGGCGGCTGTCCGCGTACACGGCGTGTTCCAGGGCGTCGGCCAGGTGCGCGGCGGCACCGTGCGACACCTGCACCGCGCGGGGGGTGCCGGTCGAGCCGGAGGTGAAGATGACGTACGCCGGGTCGGCCGGGGCGGGCACGGTGGCGGGCGGGCGGTCGCCGGCCGCGACGAGGTCGTCGACCGTGACGGTCGCCGCGGTGCCATCGCCCACGACGTCCTGCGCGCCGACCACGTCAGCCTGGGCGAGGAGCCGCTGGAGCGGCGCGTCCGGGTCCAGTGGAACGTAGACCGCCCCGGCGCGCAGCACGCCGAGGAACGCCACGACGGTGTCCCGGGACCGGGCGGCCAGCACCCCGACCGGGGCGCCGGCGAGGCCGCGCGCGGCCAGTGCCCCGGCCACCCGCGCGGCCCGCTCCCGCAGCTCACCGGCCGTGTACACGCCGTCCGCGGCGACGACCGCCGCGGCCTGCTGGTCCATGCCGGCGAGGCCCGCGTCGAGCAGGTCCACGAGGGTACGCGCCGACGCCTGCGACGGCGTTCCGGCCGCGTCGGCCAGCCAGCGGGCCTCGGCGTCACCGAGCACAGCCGGCGCGACGCCGGTGGTGAGCGCGGCGGGCAGGGTCCGCAGGACCGCCAGCAGGGCGTCGAGCAGCCACTGGCCGCCGACCACGTGCAGGGTGATCCGCTCGCCGTCGGTCGACGCGGTCACCTGCGGGCCGACGGCCGCCGGAGGGACGGTGACCTCGACGGCGACGCCACCGAGTGCGGCCACCGCGGCCGGGTCGGCGACGGGCGGCGCCGCGAAGCCGGCGACCGCCCCGGAGTGCTCGTCGACCGGGTCGACCAGGTGGAACGTGTCGTCGGCGGCGGTCTCGGCGGCGCGCACGAGGGCCAGCAGTTCGGCGGGTGCGGTGGGCAGCGGCAGGGCCAACCGCAGCGGACCGTAGCCGCCCAGCGGGCCCACCACCTCGGCCGTGCCGGCGGCGTGGCGGCCGTCGTTCCACCGGCCCAGCACCAGATCCACCTCGTCGGCGTCCTCCGGCGCCTCGGCCCGGCGGGACACCGCGAGCGCCCACGCGGCCAGCAGCACCGTGCCCGGCTCGACGTCGGCGGCCCGGGCCACGTCGGTCAGCTCGGCGGCGGAGACCGTCGCGGACACCACGGCGGTCGGGTCGTCGCCGTGCGGGGTGACCAGCCGTGCGGCCGACGCGGCCGGTGCGGCGGCGGGGGCCTGCTCGCGCTCCTCGACCTGCCACTCGGCGACGTCGAGGAACTGCAGCGCCTCCGGATCCTCCGGCAGCGCCTCGCCGGCGTACGCCCGGGCAAGGTCGGCGAGGACCAGGCGCAGGCTGGCCGGGTCGGCGATCAGCGGTGTGGCGGTCAGCTCCAGAACGTCGTCGGTGAGGGTTACCGACACCTCACCCTGCGCGCCGAGGGTGACGGCGCGACTGTCGTCGACATCCTGCATGGGCACCCGCAGACCGGGGTGGTGCACCAGGGTCAGCCGCAGCGCCTCGTGCCGGGCCACCACCGTGTCCAGGGCGGCCTGCAACCGCGCCCGGTCCAGCGGACGGTCGAGCCGCACCCGCGCCCGGATCAGATCCTGCTTGCCGGACCAGGCGAGCCGCTGGACGGGGGACAGGCGGTAGCCGTTCACAGGACGCTCCGGTTGACGTAGAGGTCGGACATCGCGACCAGGATCTGCCGGTCGCCGCTGAAGGGTTCGCGACCGTGGGTCGCCAGGAAGTTGTCCACCACCAGCACGTCGCCGCGCTGCCAGGAAACCGACACCGCGTGTTCCCGATACCGGGCGCGCAGCCCGCTGACCACCTCGTCGGGGATCGGCTCACCGTCGCCGAAGTACGCGTTGCGGGGCAGCCCCTCCGGGCCGTACTCGCGCAGCAGCGCGCCGGACACCTCGGTCGGCATGTTCGACACGTGGAACAGGTGGGCGTGGTTGAACCACACCGTCTCCCCGGTACGCGGATGCGTGGCGACCGCCTGCCGCCGAGCCCGGGTCCGCAGCCCGTCGGAGCCCAGCCAGGTGAACTCGGTCGCCGACGCGGCGCAGTACGCCTCGACCTCCGCCCGGTCGGTGGTCTGGAACGCCTCCTGCCACGGCAGGTCCAGGTGCGGGCCGTAGTTGCGCACGTAGCAGACGCCGGAGCGGAGGAACCGTTCCCGCACGTCGGCGGGGATGAGCGGGGTGATGACCCGCTCGCTGGCCAGCGGGGTGGCCCCGCCGCTGCCGGTGGCCGGCTGCGCGCACCAGAAGTAGAGGTAGCTGGGCCAGTTGTGCGAGTAGGACATCTCGTGGTGCAGCGGGATCCACTGCTCGGCGTTGAACTCGGTGGAGGTGAACACCCGGTCGGCCACCTCGTGCCGGGGCGCGGCTCGTTCCAGGTAGCCGAGCAGGTCCGGGCTGACCGTCCGGGCGGACTGGCTGAAGTCGTCGGGGGTGCGTACCTCGAAGCCGCGGAAGTACACCGCCCCGTAGCGGTCCAGGTCCGCCAGCAGCTCCTCGCGCCGGCCGGCGAGCCAACCGGCCAGGTCGAGATCGGGCACGGCGGCCTCGACGAGCAGCACGAACTCGTCATCCACGAGCACCCGCCGGGACACCGGCGAGCTGACCGTGCCCGTACCGCGTCGGCGCGGCGCCGGCCCGCTCACGGCCGGTCCCCGTTCGGCGCCGAGCCGGAACCGGCCGCCCCGGTCAGCTCGGGAGCGGCGACCGGGTCGGACATCGCGGTGAGGATCCGCCGGGGCGGTGTGAACGGCTCCCGGGCGTGCGCGGCGAGCATGTTCTCCACCAGCAGCACATCGCCGCGCTGCCAGTCGAAGGACCGGGTCTCGGCGGCGTACGCGGCCCGCAGCTCGGCCAGCACCTCGTCGTCGATGGGCGTGCCGTCGCCGTACGCGGTCTGGTAGGGCAGGTCCTCCTCGTCGACGGCGGCCCGCAGGCCGGCGCTGACGTCGTCGGGCAGGGAGGTGACGTGGAAGAACAGCGCGTGGTTGAACCAGGTGGGCTCCCCGGTGACCGGGTGACGGCGTACCGCCGGGCGAACCTGCCGGGTCCGCAGCTGCCGGTCACCGACCCACTCGACGTCGACCAGCGCGCGGGCACAGTACGCCTCGACGTCCGCGCGCCGCTCGGTCTGAAACGCGGTCTGCCAGGTCAGGCTGATGCCGGGCAGGTAGTTGCGCCGGTAGAGCACCCCGCGCCGCTCGAAGCCGGCGACGGTCTCCGGGCGGAGCCGGGCGAGCACCCGGCGGCTGTCCGCGAGCGGGGTGCGCCCGCCGGCGGCCGGCGCCACCTCGCAGTGGAACACGATCCGCAGGGGCCAGTTCACCGTGTACGACTGCTCGTTGTGCAGCACGATCGGCTGGTCCGCGGGGTGCTCGGTGGAGGTGTACACCCCCTCGGTGACCTGGCTGCGCGGTGAGGAGCGCTCGCCGTAGGAGAGCACCTCGTCGGAGAGGGCGGCCATCACGACGCGGAAGTCGTCGGCGCCGGCCACCGCGAATCCCCGGAACAGCACGGCCCCGTGCCGCCGGGCCAACTCGTCGACCTCGTCGCGGTGCCCGGCCAGCCAGCCGGCCAGATCCACGTCGGGCACGTTGGCCCGGACCAGCGCCGGCAGCGGACCGCCGGGCCAGTCGGGGCGTACGTCCACCAGGTTCCGTTCACGGCCGCGACGGGGAATGCTCCGCGCGACCCGGGTCTGCTCAGTCATCTCTCGCTCCCAGGGTGTCGACGCAGTCGGCCAGACTGCGCCGGGGGTCGGCGGCGGCGGTGCGCAGCAGCGCCGTGAACCGGCGGTGCCACGCGACCACCCCGTCGTGGTCGAACAGGTCGGTGCGGTACGTCCACAGCGCCTCCAGCCCGTCCCGCCGCTCGTCGAGCCAGAGGGTCAGGTCGAGTCGGGCGGTGTCCGGGGTCAGCTCCACGCCGGTGAACTCGATGCCGGCCACGCCGCGGTGCCGGGCCGGTGGGGCGTTCTGCACGCCGAAGGCGACCTGCACCAACGGGGTGCGGTGCGGCCGGCGGCTGGGCCGTAGCCGTTCCACCAGCAGGTCGAAGGGGACGTCCTGGTGGGCGGCGGCGAACAGGGTGACCCGGCGGGCCTCGTCGAGCAGGTCGGCGAAACGCCGCCCGGGTGCCGGGCGCAGCCGCAGCGGCACGGTGTTGACGTGACAGCCGACGCTCTCTTCGGCGGCGACGCTGGTCCGGCCGGCGAAGGCCACGCCGATCAGCAGGTCGTCGCGGCCGGTGGCCGCGCCGAGCAGGGCCGCGAACGCGGCCAGCCCGACCATGTGCAGGCTGACCCGCGCGGTCCGGGCCAGCTCGCGTACGGCGTCGACGGTGGCGGTGTCCACAGTGGCCTTCAGCGCGGCGCCGGACCGCGCGGTGATCCTCGACGGCGGCGCGGACCTCCCCGCTGGCGCGGACCTGGCTGGCGGATTCGGCAGCCCGGCGGTCGGCGGCAGGTCCGGTCCGGTCGTGGCCGCGGCTCGGTCGAGCCGGTCCGGTGGAGCGGCTGGCAGGTCGAGCAGGTCGGGTGCGCCGTGCAGCTCGTCGAGGACGTCGGCCAGCGCCCGCCGCCCCGCCGGCCCGGAAAGCCAGTCCCGCTGGGCCAGGGCGAACACCGCCGGCCCGGCCACGGGGGCCTCCGGCACGGCCTGGGCGTCTCCCTCGGTGTCGTACGCCCGGGCCAGCTCGCGCACGATCAGCCCGAACGACCAGTCGTCGCAGATGATGTGGTGCACGACCAGCAGCAACGCGACCGCCCGCCCGTCGTCGTCGAGCACCAGGTGGGCGCGGAGCAACGGTCCGGTGGCCAGGTCCATCGGGGCCCGGGTGGCCTCGACGGTGAGCCGGGCGAGCCGCTCGTCGAGGGGCGTGCCCGGTTCGGGCGGCGCGACGATCGGCGGCGGTCCGGCGGTCGGGCGGACGCGTTGCACCGGTCCGTCCGGTCCGGAGGGGAACACCGTGCGCAGGGCCGGATGCCGGTCGACCACCCGTCGCAGCGCCCGGACCAGCCGGTCGGGATCCAGCGGCGCGCCGAACCGTACGGCGACGGCCAGCAGGTACGAGGTGTCCGCCGGGTCGAGCCGGTGCAAAAACCACAGCCGGGTCTGCGCCGCCGACAGCGGTGCCGAGTCGGGCGCTGCCGGGCCGGCCGGTGTCGGTGTGACGGTGAGCCCGTTCGGCGACACGTCGGCGGCCAGCTCGTCGAGGTGGGCCGCCAACGCGGCGACGGTCGGGTGCGCGAACAGGTCGCCCGGCCGGACCGGGCGCCCGGTCGCGGCGGCCAGCCGGGTGGCGCAGCGGACGGCGAGCAGGGAATCCCCGCCGAGGGTCAGGAAATCACTGTCGGGAGTGGTGACCGGTACGCCGAGCAGCTCGCGCCAGACGGCCGCCACCGTGCCGGCCGTCCCGTCGAGCGCGTTGGCGGCGGTCCCGGCGTCGGCGCCGAGGGCGGGGGAGGGCAGCGCCGCGCGGTCCACCTTGCCGTTGGGCAGGGTGGGCAGCCGGTCCAGCCAGACCACGGTCGCGGGGACCAGCGGTGCGGGCAGCACCCCGGCCAGCCGGGCCGGGACGTCGTCGTGCCGCTCGCCGACCAGGTAGCCGACCAGCAGCGGATCCCCGCTCGGTCCCTCCCGCACGGCGGCGCTCGCCTCGCGTACGCCGGGCAGGGCGGCGAGACGGGCGGCGACCTCACCCAGCTCGATCCGGTAGCCCCGCAGCTTCACCTGGTCGTCGAGCCGCCCCAGGTAGGCCAACTGCCCGTCCGGGCGTAGCCGGACCCGGTCGCCGGTGCGGTACATCCGCTCGCCGGTGCGGAAGGGGTCGGGCAGGAACCGGGCCCGGGTCTCCGCCGGCCGGTCGAGATAGCCCCGGGCCAGGCCCGCCCCGGCCAGGTGCAGCTCGCCCGGATCACCCGGCGGGACCGGCCGGCCGTCCGGGTCGAGAACGTAGGCCCGGGTCTGCGGCAGCGGCCGGCCGATCGGCGGGTCACCGCTGTCCGGCGGCACCTCCGCCCAGGTGGAGTAGGTGGTGTCCTCGGACGGGCCGTAGAGGTTGCAGAGCCGGCGTACGTGTGGACGCGCCCACACCCGGGCGGCCAGCGCGGCGGTCAGCGGCTCGCCGGCCAGGCAGACCGTTCGCACGGTCGGCGGTAGGGCGTCGGCGGTGAGGAGTTCCCCCATCGCCGAGGGCACGGTGTTGACCAGGGTGACCGGCAGTCGATCCGCCCCGGGGGCGGCGAGGGCCAGCACGTCGTCGACCAGCAGTACCCGGCCGCCCCAACAGAGCGGGCCGAAGATCTCGAAGATGGACAGGTCGAAGCAGACCGACGTGGCGGCGAGTAGGCCGCCCAGTTCGGCGTCGTCGAAGGTCTGCCGGGTCCAGTGCATGAGCACCGACGCCGAGCGGTGTTCGATGGCCACGCCCTTCGGCCGGCCGGTGGAGCCGGAGGTGTAGATGACGTACGCCAGATCCGTCGGCGTCGACGGCACCGCCGGGTCGGTGCCGTCCCCGGGGAGGTCGAGCCGGTCGATCGGGACGGCCAGGTCGGGGAACCGGTCGGCGAGGTCCGCGTGGGTCAGCACCAGCCGAGCCCCCGAGTCGGCGGTCATGAAGGCCACCCGGGCCGGGGGGTACGCGGGGTCCAGCGGCACGTAAGCGGCGCCGGCCCTGAGCACGGCCAGCAGGGCGACCACCAGGTCGGGCGTTCGCGGCAGGCAGACGCCGACGCGATCCTCCCGGGTCACGCCCCGGGCGAGCAGCAGCCGGGCCAGCCGGTTCGCCGCCTCGTCGAGCTGGCGGTACGACCACGAGCGGTCGGTGTGCCGTACCGCCTCCGCCTCCGGGGTCCGGGCGGCCTGCGCGGCCACCATCCGGTGCAGACAGTCCACGTCGGCCGGTACACCGGTGGCCCGGCGGCCGCCGGCTCGCCGGGTCGGGCCGGCAGGTCGGGCGGGGGCGCTCATCGACGACCACCGGAGCGGGCAGGGGCGTCCGCGCGGCCTCGGTGCGCGGCGAGCCGGCGGTCGGCCTCGGCCTGGAGACGGTCCTTGTCGGCGACGATGACCGTGCCGGGATCGTTGTCGGGCAGTTCGGCCTCGACGTCGCGGATCGGTCGGTAGGCGATGCCGACGGCGGCGAGAGCGAGGGAGCAGAGCCCGGCGACGATCGCCGCGAGGGCCATGCCGCGGCCCGGTCCGGTGCCGACGACGGCGGCCAGCGCACCGTCGGGCGACACCAACGGGGCGAAGACGTGCTCGGCGAGCGGACCGGCGGAGAGGAACCCGGCCGGCACCATCAGCCAGGACAGCATCTGACTCATGGACAGCACCCGTCCCTGCAGATCCAGCCCGACCTTGGCCTGCACGATGGCCAGCCAGTGCGTGTTCACCAGGGCCGTGGCCAGGCCCATGCCGAACAGGCCGAGCGCCGGGAACAGCGGGTTCGGGCGCAGGCCGACCGTGAGCAGCGACGCGCCGAGGAGCACGATGCTGGCCAGGATGCCGGTCGTCCGGCGGGCGGTACCGCCCCACACTCCCATGAGGGCCGAGCCGACGAGCATGCCGATGCCGCTGGCGGCGAGCACACGGCCCAGCACCGCCGGGTCGCCGAACGACAGGGTCAGCGGGGTGACCAGCACCTCGACCATGGCGAAGAAGTAGTTCAGCGACGCGGTCAGCACGACCAGGGCCACCAGTCCGTGCCGGCGGACGATGAACCGCCAGCCGCCCAGGACCGCCCGCCGGAACGACTCCTCCTGCCGGACGAACAGGGTGTCCGGGAACCGGACCGACAGGGTCACGGCCACCGCCACGGCGAAGGTGAGCAGGTCGATGACGACGATCCCGCGCAGCCCCACCGCGATCACCAGCGCACCGCCGAGCAGCGGCGCCAGCACCGTGCTCGTCGCGGTGCCGAGGGAGACGATGCCGTTGGCGCGCCCGTAGTACCGCTTCGGCACCAGTTGTGTGACGGCCGCCAGGTAGGCGGGCAGCTGGAAGGCGGTCGCCACGGCGGTGACGGTGATGGCGGTGAACACGTGCCAGAGCTGAAGCTGGCCGAGCCACAGCAGCAGGGCGAGGCTCACCGTGCCGGTGGCGGCCAGGCAGTCCGCGACGATCATGATCAGGCGTCGGTCCCACCGGTCGGCCAACGCGCCCGCGACGGGGGACAGCACGACGGCGGGCAGCAGCGCCAGGACGGTGGCCGTGGCGAACAGCGAGACCGATCCGGTCTGCTGGTAGACCCACAGGCCCATGCCGAAACCGGTCAGTCCGCTGCCGATGAGCGAGACGAGCTGACCCATCGCGATCAGGTAGAAGACCGTCAGGCTGGGCATCGCACGACGCGCGATGGGTGGGGTGCGATCCGTCGTCGGCGCGGCGACCGCCGCCGCGGTGGTGGCCTGCGGTGGTGCGTCGTCGACCGACGGATCGCAGGTCGCCAGGAGGATGCGTGCCACGTCGGCGGGCTGGTGTTTGGCGAAGTAGTGCCCGGCGCCGTCGATGACCTCCAGCGACACCCGGTCGGAGAAGAACTCCCACTCCAGGTACCGCTCCTCGTACAACTCGGTGGCGCGGTCACCGCTGCCGACGACGCTGACGATCGGTGCGGACAACTTCCGCGGCGGACCCTCCGCGTAGACGGCGGTGTAGTAGTCCTCGGCCTTCGCGGCGTCGGCCAGCACCACCCGCATCACGAAGTCCTTCTCGTGCTCGTCGAAGACCTCGGTGAAGAAGCCCATCGCGCGCAGCGCCTCCAGGGTCCGCCGCTTGGACCACCAGCGCTCCATCGGGAACCATCGGCGCAGCCAGCCGAACAGCCGCCCGGGCAGCCGCGGGGCGGGGAAGTGGGCGCCGATGACCACGCCGGTCAGCTCGACACCGGCCGCCTCCAGCCGGCGGCCCAGCTCGACCGCCTCCGCGCCGCCCACGCAGTGCCCGTACACCGCGACCGGGCCGACGATCTGGTCGACGACCTCGGTCACGCAGCGGTCCACCAGTTCGTCCATGCCGAGCAGGGGCTCGTCCGGGCGGTTCAGGTCATGACCGGGCCGCTCCAGGGCGTACAGCCGCACGCCCGCCGGGAGGGCGTCGGCGAGGGGCTGGAAGGTGATCGCGCTTCCACCGCCAAACGGTACGCACACCAGCGTCAGCCGCGTCGGCGTCGCCGGTCGCTCCGGAGTCAGCTCGTGCAGCAGCCGACCCGCCGACCCTCCGGTCGCGTCCAGGTGGTCGGTCAACGCCCGGATCGTCGGGTGGCGGAACAGGTCGAGGACGCTGATCGCCGGATCGTTGCCGGCCAACGCCTTGATCGCCGTGAAGGAGTCGCCGCCGAGGTCGAAGAAGTCGTCGTCGATGCCGACGCTGTCGTACCCGAGCACCCGCGCCCACCGCTGAGCGAGGGCCGTGCGCAGCGGGGTGTCCGGCGGCGTCGCGCCGACTCTGGTCCCGCCGCGGACCGGCGCCGGCAGGGCGGCCCGGTCGACCTTGCGGTTGGCGCTGAGCGGCATCCGGTCGAGCACCACGAACGCGGACGGGATCATGTAGTCGGGCAGGTAGGTGCGGGCGAACGCCCGCCAGGGCGCGGGGTCGACGTCGAAGTCGGGTACGGGGTCCCCTGCCGCCGGCCCGTCGGCGCTCGCCCCGGTGGTCAGCGTCAGGTAGGCGGCGATGCTCTTCTCGCCGTCGTCCTCGCGTACGACGACCGCGGCGTCCCGGACGGTCGGGTGGCGGCGCAGCACCGCCTCGATCTCGCCGAGTTCGATGCGGAAGCCGCGGACCTTCACCTGCGAGTCGCTGCGGCCGACGAACTCGATGCGGCCGTCGGCCAGCCATCGACCGAGGTCGCCGGTGCGGTACAACCTGCCGTCGCCGAACGGGTCCGACACGAACCGCTGCGCGGTGAGATCCGGATCGCCGAGGTAGTCGCGCGCCAGTCCCGGGCCGCCGAGGTACAGCTCACCCAGAACGCCCACCGGGGCGGGGGCCATCTGCGGGTCGAGCACGTAGGCGCGCATGTTGCCGATCGGGCGGCCGATCGACAGGTGGGTGAACCCGGGCTCGAGACGGTCCATCGTGGTCCAGACGGCGGCCTCGGTGGGGCCGTAGAGGTTCCACAGCGCCCCGACCCGTCCGGCCAGCTGCCGGGCCAGCGGCGCGGACACCGCGTCGCCGCCGCACACGGCGGTCAGGCCGGGCAGTCCGGTCCAGCCGGATTCGATCAGCAGCCGCCAGGTCGCCGGGGTGCCCTGGGCCAGGGTGACCCCCTCCTCGGCGAGCAGTGCCGCCAGCCGCGGCGCGTCGTAGCCGACGTCGCGTCCCACCAGCAGCATCCGGGCGCCGACCACAAGGGGCAGGAACAGTTCCGGTACGGACATGTCGAAGGCGAAGCTGGCCATCGCGAGCATCGTGCCGTCGCTGGTCAGACCCGGCCGGTCGCGCATGGCGGCCAGGGTGTTGACGACCGCGCCGTGCGTCACCCGGACCCCCTTGGGGTGGCCCGTCGACCCGGACGTGTAGATCACGTACGCGAGGTGGTCCGGCCCGGCCAGCGGCTCGGGGTCGGTCTCCGGCCCGGCGTCCGGCGGCGCGCCGGTGAGCAGCACCTCGCCGGCGTACCCGGCGAAGCGGTCGACGAGGCCCGGCTCGGTGACCAGGACCGACGCCCCACTGTGGGTCAGCACGTACCGCTGCCGCTCGATCGGATAGTCCGGGTCCACCGGCACGTACGCGCCGCCGGCCTTGAGCACACCGAGCAGCGTGACCGGCAGGTCCTCGCAGCGGTGCAGGCAGACGGCGACCGTGCCGTCGGGGCCGACGCCGGCCCGGCGGAGCCGGTGCGCGAGCCGGTTCGCCCGGGTGTTGAGCTGGGCGTAGGTCAGGGTGGTCGCCCCGAATGTCACGGCGGGCCGGTCGGGATTCGTGGCGACCTGGTGTGCGATCAGCTCGACAAGCGTCGGTGTCCGCCCGTCGGGGCCGGTCGTGGCCCAGCCGAGCGGGGTGGCGGTGTCGTTCCACCCGCTGACGCGGGCCCGTTCGGTGGGGGTGAGGATGCCCAGGTCCGCCAGTGTGACGCCGGGGTCGGCGACGGCGGCGGCGAGCAGCGTCTCCAGGTGCCCCATCATCCGCTCGGCGGTCGCCGCGTCGAACAGGTCGGTGTTGTACTCCAACCGGAACCGCAGCCCCTCGGCCACCTCGTACGCGTACAGGGCGAGGTCCTGCTGCGCGATGCCCGGCTCGACGGCGAACGGGACCATCCGCAGCCCGGCCGTCCCCAGGTCCCGCTGCTCGGGCAGGTTCAGCAGGTTGAACATCACCTGGAACAGCGGGTTCCGGCTGAGGTCGCGGGGCGCGTCGACGAGGTCCACCAGCCGCTCGAACGGCACCTCCTGGTGGTCGTACGCGCCCAGCGCGGTGCGTCGTACCTGCCGGAGCAGATCCTCGAAGGTCCACTCACCGTCGATCGAGGTGCGCAGCGGCAGCATGTTGACGAAGAAGCCGACCATCGGTTCGAGTTCGGCGCGGACCCGCCCGGCGACCGGCGTGCCGACGCAGATGTCCCGCTGGCCGGTGTAGCGCCACAACAGCGCCTTCCACGCGGCCAGCACCGTCATGGCCAGGGTGGCGCCCCGGGCCTGGCTGAAGTGGCGCAGGTCGTCGGCGGTCGCCGGGGGCAGCACCCGGGCGTGCACCGCGCCGTGGAAGGTCTGCACGGGAGGTCGCGGTCGGTCGGTGGGCACCTCCAGGACGCTCGCCACCCCGTCGAGTTGCGCGTGCCAGTACCGCAGGTCGTCGCTGTCGGCGTCCGCCAGCCGGCTCTGCTGCCAGCGCGCGTAGTCGCCGTACTGGACGGCCAGTTCGGGCAGCGGGGCGGGACGCCCGTCCAGGGCGGCGCCGTAGAGGGTGGCCACCTCGCCGGCGATGATGCCGAGCGACCAGCCGTCGGAGACGGTGTGGTGCATGGTCAGCGACAGCACGTGCCGGTCGTCGGCGATGCGCAGCAACAGGGCCCGGAACAGTGGCCCGTGGGCCAGGTCGAACGGGCGTCCGACGTCGGCGGCCAGGGCGGCGTGCGCCCACGGCGGCACCGCGTCGGCGACCGTCGACTCCACGATGCTGCGAGGGGCCGCCGAGATGGCGTGCGCATCCGTCGGCGCGGACACGATCGGCAGATCGACCGGGCCGGGTGGCAGCACCTGCTGCACGGGGTCGCCGTCGCCTCCGATCGGGAAGACGGTCCGCAGCGACTCGTGTCGCCGGGTCAGCTCCGCGAGGGCCGTGCGCAGCGCGTCGACGTGGAGGGTGCCGTCGAGCAGCAGGGCCGTGCCGACGGTGTAGGCGTTCTGCTCGTACGCCTGGTCGAGGAACCACAGCCGGTGCTGCCCGGAGGAGAGCGGCGCCGGTCCGGCATCGGGGTCGGCGCGGGGGATGCTCGGCGTGGGCTGCGGGGCGGCGGGCTGCGGGGCGGCGATGGCGGGTCCGGCGCCGGTCTCCGGCAGCGCGGCCGCGATCCCGGCGACGGTCGGTGTCGCGAACACCGTCTCCAGCGGCAGCGCGACGCCGAGCCGGGCCCGCAGCCGTACGACGAACTGGGTGGCCAGCAGCGAGTGCCCGCCCAGCTCGAAGAAGTTGTCGAGCGCCCCGATCGGCCGGATGCCGAGCAGCTCGGTCCACAGCTCGGCCACGCACTCCTGCCCGGGCGTGCTCGGGGCGACGTACGCCGTGCTGAGCGCCGGCCGGTTGCCGGCGTCGACGGGCGGGGGCGCCGGCGGGTC
>NZ_WBKR01000125.1 GCF_008868155.1 Micromonospora sp. ALFpr18c | reverse complement strand
CAGTTGCTGGCCGGGCCGGGCCGGGCCGGCGTCTGATCGGGCCGGTCGACCTTCGGCAGGAACGCCGTCGGGTCGTCGGCCTGGTCCCGGTGTCGCCCGTCCGCGCCGCTCACCTGGGCACCGTAGCCGAACGCAGGGCCGTCGAGTCCTCGAACGCCGGGACCGTCACCCTCGAGACGGCCTCCTCCTTATAACCGAGCTGGTAGTCATCGACTGCGTCCTTGAACAACCGGACTCCCTCAGAGCTGGCGAGGGCCTGCTGAAGGGCAGCGGGGTCGCCGATTGCCACGATCTTGAACGGTGGAGAATACACCCGCCCGTGGAGCAACAGGGTGTTACCGACGCAGCGTACCGCGCTGGTCGCGAGCACGCGGACATTCATGATTGACATGGCCTCCGCCCCGCCGGCCCACAGCGCGTTGACCACCGCCTGCACGTCGCCCTGGTGTACGACCAGGTCATCGTTGCTGGCGTCCGGGTGGGCCTGGTCCGACTGCGGCGCGTCGTTCAGCTCGACCGTCACGCCGGGGCCGGCGAGCGGGGTGAAGCCGGCGGCCTGGAGGCCGCCCTCGGCGCGGTCCCGCTGGGCCTTGATCGGGCCGTCCGAGTCGGCGAGCGCGTCGGTCCGTTGCTCGACCTCGCCGCGCAGTGTGGCGGCCCGGCGCTCGCTGCCCGCCACCTGCTCGCGGCGGTCCTCGATGAGCTGGTTGAGCTGGGGCCGGCGGTCCTCGCGCAGCGCGGTGCCGTCGGCGGTGGTGGCGGAGGTGGTGAACAGCAGGCCGGCCGCGGCGGCGATCAGGGGCACCCCGATCGACCAGCCCGGTCGGCGTTGACGGGGTCGCCGGGGCAGCAGCCCGGCGCCGGCCCGTCGGAGGACCTTCTGCCAGGAGGCGGCGCCGGATGTGTACTCCACCGAGCGTTCCTTCCGCGTGTCGGGGATCGGTCCGCCCCGGCCCGGCCGGTGATACGAACAGTCCCGCCTTTTTCGGTCACTCCGTGCACCGGCCTGACCCCATTCGTGGTCCGGGCGGGCGTTCCGGACTACGCTAGCTCTCGAACATTATTGGCCATGGACCGTCGCCCCCGCGCCCGGTTGTCAGGCCGGACGAGGTCGTCACCCCCTCTGGAGAGCGTCGTGCCCAAGTCACAGGTCCGCAAGAAGAAGGTGTACACCCCGCCGACGGACGTGCGTCCGACGACGGCGGCGACGTCGCGCAAGCCTAGCCCGGTGTGGCTGCCGGTCACCGCGGTCGCCCTGATCGTCGCCGGCATCGGCTGGCTGGTCGTCTACTACCTCTCCGAGCAGGAGTACCCGGTCATGTCGTGGGGTTACTGGAACCTCGCGGTGGGCTTCGGTGCGATGGTCGCCTCGCTGGCGCTGCTCTCCCGCTGGCGTTGAGCCGGCCCCGGCGCCGAGACGCCGGAGGGTCCACGTCACCCCACGAGCCCCTGCCCGGCGGGATCGGGCGGGGCACCCTATGGTGTCCGCAGGGCGGCGTGGCCGGATGCGAGATGACTCACGTTACTGCTGGGTAACCTTGCGCGTAGGCTGCACTGCATGACCGAGCGGAGCGAGGTCATCGACCGGTCCGGTCGCGGGTGCGGCAACGGCGTGAGGCCGCTTCGCACCTGACCCGGCCCCGGTCGCCGAGCCGCTCGACAGGCAGCAGACCGGGAGGCCAACTCGATGGGCAGCGTCCAGATCGTCACCACGATCCTCGCGGCCGCCATCACCGCCGTGGCGGTGTGGCTTGCGGTGCGCGCGGTCATGAAGATGACGGCCGTCATCCGGCTCGGGCAGCCCGCGCCGGAGCGGTTCGCCGACAAGGCCGGCCGCACCAGGACCATGCTGGTGGAGACCGCCGGCCACACCCGGATGCTCAAGTGGAGCGTGGTGGGTGCGGCGCACTGGTTCGTGATGGTCGGGTTCGTGGTGCTGTCGTTGCTGGTGCTCGAGGCGTACTTCGAGGTGGCCACCACCGACGGCGGTTTGCCGATCATCGGGCACTGGACGATCTTCGGCCTGGTCACCGAGATCATCGGTGTGCTGGGTCTGGTGGGCATCCTGGTGCTGATGGCGATCCGCCTGCGCAACCGACCGAACCGGCCGGGCGGACGCTCCCGGTTCACCGGCTCGACCATGTGGCAGGGCTACTTCGTCGAGTGGATCGTGCTCCTGGTCCTGATCTTCGGGTTCGTGATCCGGGGCTTCAAGGTCGCCACCGGCCACTTCGAGTTCCCGTTCTGGGCCACCCCGGTCAGCCACGCGGTCGGTGCGGTCCTGCCGGACTGGGCGGACGGCGTCAGCGTCGCCGCCGCCATCAAGATCATTATTTCGATGACGTGGCTGATCGTCATCTCCCTGAACGTCACCATGGGCGTCGCCTGGCACCGCTTCCTGGCATTCCCCAACATCTTCTTCAAGCGCGAGCCGGCCAAGCCGGCCGGCTCCGGCCTCGGCGCGCTGCGCCCGATGACGAGCCAGGGCAAGCCGCTCGACTTCGAGGAGGCGGACCCGGAGCAGGACCAGTTCGGCGTCGCCCACGTCGAGCAGTTCAGCTGGAAGGGCCTGCTCGACTTCAGTACCTGCACCGAGTGCGGCCGCTGCCAGTCGCAGTGCCCGGCCTGGAACACCGGCAAACCGCTCTCGCCCAAGCTGCTCGTGCTGAGCCTGCGCGACCACGCGTACGCCAAGGCGCCGTACCTGCTGGCCGGCGGCGGTAAGGACCTGACCGGCGAGGAGAAGGCCACCGCCGCGCAGCTTGCCCACCTGGACGTGCTGTCGCTCGCCGAGGGCGACAAGCCGTTGATCGGCGACGCCGAGTCCGGCGGCGTCATCGACCCGGACGTGCTCTGGTCCTGCACCACCTGCGGTGCCTGCGTCGAGCAGTGCCCGGTGGACATCGAGCACGTCGACCACATCGTCGACATGCGCCGCTACCAGGTCCTGATCGAGTCGAGCTTCCCCGCCGAGGCCGGCGTGATGCTGCGCAACCTGGAGAACAAGGGCAACCCGTGGGGTGCTCCGCAGAACACCCGAGAGGACTGGACCAAGGGGCTGGACTTCGAGGTGCCCCGGGTCGGCGAGGTGGACGACTTCGAGTACCTGTTCTGGGTCGGCTGCGCCGGCGCGTTCGAGGACCGGGCCAAGAAGACCACCCGCGCCGTGGCCACGCTGCTCAACGAGGCGGGCGTGACGTTCGCGATCCTGGGTGAGGGTGAGACCTGCTCCGGTGACCCGGCGCGACGCATCGGCAACGAGTTCGTGTTCCAGATGCTCGCCCAGCAGAACGTCGAGACCCTCAACGAGGCGTTCGAGGGCCGGGAGAAGGCCAAGCGCAAGATCGTCGCCACCTGCCCGCACTGCTTCAACACCCTGGGCAACGAGTACGGGCAGCTCGGCGGCGAGTTCGAGGTGGTCCACCACACCCAGCTCCTGGCCCACCTGGTCTCCACCGGAAAGCTCACCCCGGTGCAGCCGGTCGACGGCGGGGTCACCTACCACGATCCCTGCTACCTGGGCCGGCACAACCGGGTCTTCGCGGCACCCCGCGAGGTGCTCGGGGACGCCATCGAGGGCGAACTCACCGAGATGCCGCGCAACAGCGAGCGCTCCTTCTGCTGCGGCGCCGGCGGTGCCCGGATGTGGATGGAGGAGAAGATCGGCAAGCGGATCAACGTGGATCGCGTCGAGGAGGCCATGGCCACCGGCGCCAAGACGGTCGCCGTGGGCTGCCCGTTCTGCTCGACGATGCTCAGCGACGGCGTCAACGGCAAGGGTGCCGGCGAGCAGGTCGAGGTGATCGACGTGGCCACGGTGCTGCTCCGCTCGGTCAAGCCGGAGCAGCCGCAGAGCGACAGGGACGCCGCGCCGGTCGGCGGCTGAGCAGCGTACCCCTGGATCGATGTCGATCGACGGCGGTGGCACCCCCGGGTGCCGCCGCCGTCGTGCGAGAATTCCCGCCGAGGTGAGGCGACATCAACGGCCTGCTGCTGACCACGCTGCTGCCCCTGGTCGGCTTCGTCGCGTTGACCGCGGGCAACGCGTTCTTCGTGGCGGCCGAGTTCGCCCTGGTCACGGTCGACCGGGCGGAGATCGACCGGCGGGCCGCCGCCGGCGACCAGGCCGCCCTGACGGTACGCACCGCACTGCGTGAGCTGTCCTTCCAGCTCTCCGGGGCGCAGCTCGGCATCACCATCACGGCGCTGCTCACCGGATACCTGGCCGAGCCGGCCCTGGCGCGGATCTTCACCCCGTTGCTGCGTCCGGTGGCGGGGAGCGGCGCCGAGCGGTTCACGCCCTTCCTGGCCCTGGCGCTGGCCACCCTGCTCTCCATGCTCTTCGGTGAGCTGGTGCCCAAGAACGCGGCGCTGGCCCGGCCGATGCCGGCCGCGCTGGCCACCGCCGGTCCGATGCACACCTTCTCCCGTACGTTCGGCTGGCTGATCCGGGGGTTGAACGGCTCGGCGAACCGGCTGGTGCGGGCGCTCGGTGTGGAGCCGCAGGAGGAGTTGGCCAGCGCCCGCTCACCGGAGGAACTGGGCCTGCTGGCGGCCATCTCGGCCCGCGCCGGTGCGCTGCCCACCGACACCGCGATGCTGCTGCGCCGCACCATCCGGTTCGGTGACAAGCGGGCGGCCGAGGCGATGACCCCCCGCGTGGACGTGGTGGCGCTGCGGGCCACGGCCACGGTGGCGGAGCTGCTGGAGGCGTCCCGACAGACCGGGCGGACACGCTTCCCGGTGTACGAGGAGACCCTGGACCTGGTCACCGGCGTGGCCGGTGTGCCCGACGCGCTGGGCGTGCCGTTGGCGGCTCGGGCCTCGACCATGGTCGGCTCGGTGGCCCGCGAGCCGGTGTACGTGCCGGAGAGCCTCAACCTGGACGGCGTACTGGCCGCGCTGAAGGCGGCCGGCGCGGATCTGGCGATCGTGGTCGACGAGTACGGTGGCACGGACGGCGTGGTGACCGTCGAGGACCTGGTCGAGGAGTTGGTGGGGGAGATCGCCGACGAGTTCGATCCGGCCACCGTGGACGACGCCGGTCCGGTCGAGCTGACCGTGCCCGGCGGGGAACGCACCGTGCTGGTCGACGGGGTGCTGCGGTCCGACGAGTTGGCCGAGCAGACCGGTTTCCGGCTGCCGGACGGTCCGTACGAGACGCTGGCCGGGTACCTGATGGCCCGGCTCGGGCACATCCCGTTGGCCGGCGAGACGGTCGAGGCCCAGGGCTGGGAGTTCACCGTGGTGGAGGTGGAGCGGCACCGGATCGAGCAGGTCCGGGTGCTGCGCCCGGCGGAGCCGGACGACGATGACTGAGCTGCTGGTGACCGTGCTGTTGCTGCTGGGCAACGGGTTCTTCGTCGGCAGCGAGTTCGCGCTGATCGCGTCCCGGCGGACGGTGATCGAACCCCTCGCGGCCGGCTCGAAGCGGGCCCGGTGGGCGCTGTCGGCGATGAACCAGATCCCCCTGATGATCGCCGGCGCCCAGCTCGGCATCACGGTCTGCTCGCTGGGCCTCGGTGCGATCGCCGAACCGGCGCTGGCGCACCTGCTGGAGCCGCCGTTCCACGCGGCCGGCCTGCCGGACCGGACGGTGCATCCGGTGGCGTTCGTGCTGGCGCTGGGCGTGGTGGTCTTCCTGCACACGGTCGTCGGCGAGATGGTGCCGAAGAACATCACGCTGGCCGGTCCGGAGGTCTCCGCGCTGTGGCTCGGCCCGGCGATGCTGGCGTTCTGCGTGGCGACCAAGCCGCTGCTGCTGGCCATGAAGTGGGCGGCCCGCCGGGTGCTCGCGCTGTGGCGGATCGAGGCGTCCGAGGCGGTGAAGTCGGTGTTCACCGCCGAGGAGCTGGCCGGGTTGGTCTCCCAGGCACGTACCGAGGGACTGTTGGACGCCGAGCAGCACGCGCGGATCACCGGCGCGCTGGCCCTGCACGCGCGGACGGCGGCGGACGCGTTGCAGCCGTGGTCGACGGTGGTGACGGTGGCCGAGGATGTCTCGCCGGCGTCGCTGGAGGTGCTGGCCACCCGGACCGGTCGGTCCCGCTTCCCGGTGGTGCAGCGGTCGACCCGCCGGGTGCTCGGCTTCGTGCACGTCAAGGATGTGCTCGGCTACGCCGGGCAGGGTCGTCGTGCGCCGGTGCCGGCCGAGGTGTACCGGCCGCTGGCGGTGGTGCCGCCGGAGCGTACGCTCGCCGACCTGCTGCTCGCGATGCGCCGCGAACGGCGGCACATGGTGCTGGTGAGCGACGGTCGGCGTCCACTCGGTGTGGTGACACTCGATGACGTATTGACCGCAATCGTTGGTTGATCGACCGATACCCTCGGTGTGCAAGCGGTTGCGTGACAGTGATGGTGACCGGGTTCGCCTTGATTCCGGTGCGGCGCTTCCCTAATGTGGGGCACCGACCGCTGTGGGTCGTCTGCCTCGGCCCTTCCCGCACGCGAGGCGCCCGGCGGTCGGTTGCAAAGGAGTCGATGCCGGTGGCAACCATGCCCCCTCATCGTCACGTCCCGGGGCTGTCCGCGCGGCCGGGCGGTCTGCGCCGGGTCGCCCAACGTCTGCTCGTCCTGGTCGCCGCGGCGGCCGTCGGAGCCGGTGTGCTCGCCGTGCCCGCGCAGGCCGAGCCCTCGGTCGACGAGATCGAGGCGCAGATCGACAAGCAGTGGGAGCAGTTGGAGCCCGCCGTCGAGCAGTACAACAAGGTGCGATCGCAGCTGCAGGTCAACCGCAAGAAATCGGCGGACCTGCAGAAGAAGATCGAGCCGCTGGCACTGCAGAGCGAGTTGGCCCTCACCCGGGTCGGTGACCTCGCCTCCCGCTACTACATGTCGGGTCCGTCGCAGGACATCGGCGCGCTGCTGGTCAGTGCCAAGCCGGACACCCTCACCGAGCAGCTCACCGTTCTGGACCGGCTTGCCGCGCAGGAGCGCAAGGAGGTCGCGGGTGTGCTCGCCGTGCGAGCCAAGTACGACGGCGAGAAGCAGAAGCTGGACGCGCTGATCGCCACCCAGACCAAGCAGCAGAACGAGTTGGCCGCCAAGAAGAAGCAGATCGACGCCGAGATCAAGAAGCTCGAGGCGTCCCTGCCGAAGACCACGATCAAGACCGCCGGTTGCCCGACCATCAACGGTGTCGCCAGCACCGCCGCCCAGAAGGCGATCAAGACCGCCTGCCAGCAGGTCGGCGACCCGTACGTCTGGGGTGCCGTCGGCCCGAACGCGTTCGACTGCTCGGGTCTGACCCAGTACGCCTACAAGTCGGCCGGGATCTACCTCACCCACTACACCGGCGCGCAGTGGAACGAGGGTAAGGCCGTCTCTCGGGCCGACGCTCGCCCCGGTGACCTGGTCTTCTTCTACGGCGACCTGCGCCACGTCGGCCTGTACCTGGGCAACAACCTGATGGTGCACGCGCCCCGCGCCGGAAGACCGGTGACGGTGGCCAGCCTCACCATGCCGGTCGCCGGGTTCCGCAGACCCGGCTGATCCGCCCAGGCACGACGACGGCCCCCGGTCACCGACCGGGGGCCGTCGCGGTTTCTCAGCGGGGTGCGCCCACCGGGGACGGCAGGAGCTGCACGTCGGCCAGGTTGACGTACATGATGCGGTGGCCGAACTGGATCTGCGCGTACCGGTTCTCGCCGCGGATCACCGTCCAGTCGCCGGGCGAGGACCCGTCGAACGTGCTGGCCCGGTAGTACTCGCCGGCCAGCACCGCGCCGACGGCGTACCGCTGCCCGGCGGCGAGGGTGTACTGAAGTGGGGAGATCGTCTGGTAGGGCACGCCGGCCGGGTAGGCCGCCTGCTCCGGGTACGCCCGCCCGTACACGGGGATGGTGGCCCGTCCGGGCTTCGGGGTGGCCACCACGCCCACGGTCCACCTGGCCGTCGGCGCGGACGCCGGGTTGTGGAACCAGGCGCGTTGTCCGAGGTACCAGATGGCCGTCCAGTCCCCCTGCCGGCCGGCCAACGCGTACGTCTGGCCGGCGGAGGCCCGGGCGCCGTGATCCGACACCTCCATGGTGTTCGGGGTGCCGTCCGGGCGTAGTGCGATGTCGTTGACCAGGGGCGCGTCGGCGGACGGCGCGGTGTGCAGCACCACCGACGAGGAGCCGCGCGGCGCGCACGGCACGCCGGGGGTGACGCATCCCGTGAACACCGGTTGGTTGGTGGCGGGGTCCGGGTCGATCCGGACCAGCCCGGTGGCCGGGGTGCCGGTGTCCAGTCGCGGCGCGTGCAGCAGGTCGAAGTAGTGCGACCAGTCCCAGTAGGGCCCCGGGTCCCAGTGCATCCCGCGAACGGTCGACGCGATGGTGCCGGGCACGTTGTCGTGGCCGATGATGTGCTGGCGGTCCAGCGGGATGCCGAGCCGCAGCGCGAGGTGCCGGACGAGTTTCGCCGAGGTCCGGTACATCGCCTCGGTGTACCAGGTGCCCTGCGCGGCGAAGCCCTCGTGTTCCAGGCCGATCGACTTGGCGTTGACGTACCAGTTGCCGGCGTGCCAGCCGACGTCCTTGGTCTTCACGTGCTGGGCGATGTGCCCGTCCACCGAGCGCAGTGAGTAGTGCCAGCTCACGTAGGTCGGGTCCTGAACGAGTTTCAAAGTGGTCGCCCAGCTCGCCTCGGTGTCGTGGATGACGATGTACTCGATCTTCTGCCGGGCGGGCCGGTCGGAGAGGTCGTGGTTGCCGTAGTCCCCGTCGCCGAACGCCTCGTAGGGCGCCGGGATCCATTCGCAGGAGACGGTGCGAGGGCATTCCAGCCCGTCCGGTCGGGCCAGCCGGCGCAGGCCCAGCCGGTCCAGCCAGGAACGCTCCGGCTGTACCGCGCGGGCCGGCAGGGTGATCCGTTGGCCGTCGTCGGTCACCCGGGACTCGCCGGTGCCGATCGTCGTGAAGACCTCGTCGGCGAAGGCCGCCGCCGCGTCGGCGCTGTCCGCGCCGGCGTAGCGGGCCACCGCGCCGTACCAGGTGGCCGGGTCGGTGCCGGCGCCCACCGGGGCACCCAGTTCCTTCTGGTACGCGGCCAGCAGCGCCGCCCCGCCCCGGATGTTGACGTCGGGGTCGGTGCGCAGCGACTCCGGCGCCGCGCCGGTCAGGGTGGCGGCGGTGTCCACGGTCTGCAACGCGGTGCTGGGTGGTGCGGGATCCGCGGCCTGCGGGGGCGCGGGTGCCAGCGCCGGTCGGGAGTCGTCGCCGCGCGGGTCCTCGGTGCCGGCGTCGTGGTGACCGCGCCCGGGCAGGGCGGCCACGTGGCGGGCGTCGGTCAGGTGCATCGGGCCGTAGCCGCCGCTGGTGCTCGGTGTGCCGGCGTTGCTGTCCCAGCGCGACTCCAGGTAGGAGACGCCGAGCAGCACGTCGATCGGTACGCCGTACTCCGCTGCCGCGGCGGCGTACCGCTGTTGACGGTCGACGGTGGGTGCGGCGGCGGCCGCGCCGGCGGGTAGCGGTACCCCGGTCGCGGCGGCGACCACGGCGGCGGCGAGCAGGGCGCGCCGGCCGGGGGACAGGGTTGGACGGTGCATCGAACCCCCTAGATTCCACGGACAAAGGTGAGGTCACCTTCGCGCCGCCCGGGAGTCCGCGTCAATACCTTTCCATGTATCGATGCGTTCGGAAGGAAATCTTCGCCTATGGCCGGCGACCCTCTCCGATCGGTACGGAGTGTCACGGCCGCACGGGTTGCGGATCGGTAACGGGCGTCTCTACGCTGGTCATTCGTCGGCCCGATAGCAGGTCCGCCCACCCCGGGCGGTGACGGACCGACACCGCCGAGTCGTTTCCGAACGAACCGGGGACCCAGGTTCCTCGGGGTGAATCCGCAGCCACTGCGGTAGGGCGCCGACTTCCCGCCCGAACCCGTCAGCTAACCCGGTAGGCGGTCAGGAAGAAGGAGAACGGAACCCCGGTGGCACTCCATGCCCCGCGGCCGCCGTCCGAGCGGCCGGCAGCAGCCGGCCCGACAACGATCGTGCCGCGCCCACGCTGGTCCCGCTTCACCAACGCTCTCGCCGCACTGGTCGGCGTCGCCGTCGTCCTGACGGGCAGCGCCACGGCGGCCCACGCCGACCCGTCCGTCGCCGAGATCGAGCGCCAGATCGACGCCGACTGGAACAAACTCGAACCCATCATCGAACGGCACAACGCCACCCGGGCCGACCTCGCCGTCAAGCGCAAGCAGGCCGACGCCCTGGCCGCCCGGATCGCTCCCCTGGAGCGTCAGGTCGACGCCGCGATGGACAAGGTCAGCGCCCTGGCCGTGCGCGCGTACAAGGGCGAGAACATCTCCACTGTCAACGCGGTGCTCGGCAGCCGGTCGCCGAGCGAGGTGGTCGGGCAGCTCGAGATGCTCGACCGGTTCGCGCACAACCAGCAGCAGGACGTCCGCCAGGTGGCCGACCTGCGTGACGAACTGGCCGCGCAGAAGGCGCCGCTGGACGAGATGGTGACCCAGCTGGGCCGTACCGAGGCGCAGTTGGCGGCGAAGAGGAAGCAGATCAACGAGGAGATCGACCGCCTGCAGAAGCTGCGCCTCAAGGTGTACGGCAACGGTGGCGGCGGCCCGCTGCGTCCCGCGCCCTGCCCGGCCAGCTATCCCGGAGGTGCCGCGGGCACGGCGGTCAAGTTCGCCTGCGCCCAGATCGGTAAGCCCTACGTGTGGGGTGCCGAGGGTCCGAACTCGTACGACTGCTCCGGGCTGATGCTGGCCGCCTGGGCCAAGGCCGGGGTGTCGCTGCCGCACAACGCCGCCGCGCAGAGCCGGGTGACCAAGAACGTCAGCAAGGGCGACCTGCTCCCCGGTGACCTGGTCTTCTACTACAGCGACATCCACCACGTCGGCATGTACGTCGGCAATGGCTGGGTGGTGCACGCCCCCCAGGCCGGTCAGCCCGTCAAGATGAAGAAGGTCGACGACGGCCCGATCCACAGCTACGGCCGCCCCGGCTGACCCAGCCCGGACGCCCGAGGGCCCGCCGCGATCCGTTCGCGGCGGGCCCTCGGCGTCTGCCCGGTCGTGCGTCGCGGGTCAGCGGGTCGGCCAGGTACGCCAGTGCTGCCAGGCGCGGCTGGGCGTCGGCCCCCGCTGCCCCTGGTAGCGCGAGCCGTACACCACCGAGCCGTACGGGTGCTCGGCCGGCGAGGAGAGCCGGAAGATGCACAGTTGGCCGATCTTCATGCCCGGCCAGAGCGTGATCGGCAGGTTCGCCACGTTGGACAGCTCCAGCGTCACGTGCCCGGAGAAGCCCGGGTCGATGAAGCCGGCGGTGGAGTGGGTGAGCAGACCGAGTCGGCCCAGTGAGCTCTTCCCCTCGAGCCGGCCGGCGAGCTGGTCGCCCAGCGAGATGACCTCGAGCGTCGAGGCGAGCACGAACTCCCCCGGGTGCAGGACGAACGGTTCGCCGTCGGGCACCTCGACCACCGAGGTCAGGTCGTCCTGCTGCATCGCCGGGTCGATGTGGGTGTAGAGGTGGTTGTTGAAGACCCGGAACAGCCGGTCGAGTCGTACGTCAATGCTGGACGGTTGGACCAGCATGGGCTCGAAGGGCTCCAGGCCCAGCGTGCCGGCCTTGATCTCGGAGACCAGGTCGCGGTCGGAGAGCAGCATCGGACCACCATAGCGGCGTCTCGCGCGGCGCCCGGATTCGGTGCCGGTGACCAGCGCGTCGAGGTCGCTGCTCGTACATTTGTTCGATAGAATGCCCGCATGGCTTCCTGGTCCGAATTCGCCGCCGACGAGCCCCGCCTCGCCGACGGGATCCGCGTTCTCCTGCAGCAGTACGGGCCGGGCTTCGGCTACCTGGCCACGGTCCGCGCCGACGGCGGGCCCCGGGTCCACCCGGTCTCCCCGGTCATCACCGACGAGGGTCTGTTCTGCTTCGTCATCGACTCTCCGAAGCGCCGTGACCTCGAACGCGACGGCCGCTACGCGTTGCACTCGTTCCCGCCGGAGGAGAGCGACGACGAGGCGTACGTGGCGGGTCGCGCCCGTCCGGTGACCGATCCGGCCCAGTTGGCCCGGTTGGCGCAGGGTGCCCGAGCCGAGCCGCACGCCGACTGGCGGTTGTTCGAGTTCACCGTCGACGTGGCGATGCTGACCCGCCGCGAGCAGCACATCGCCGGCGTCCCGGGGGTGCCGCCGGGGCGGCCGGCCGTCCGGGTGTGGCTCGACCCGCAGGCTCCGCCGGCGCCGGTCGCGCCGGCCGCCGTACCGCAGACGCGCCCGACCCGTCTCAGCCGTGACGTTCAGTGCACGGCCGCCTGACCGCGGCCCGGTCCTGGGGAAAAGCCGGTGCCGGCTCCGTCATGACGGAGCCGGCACCGGCTGTACGCGGGAAAGCTACGCCGCGCGGTACGCGTTCCAGGCGGTCAGCATGCGGCTGGCCTGGCCCGGCGTGAACTGGTACATGCACGAGTCGTAGGTGTAGTCCATGAAGTTGGTGATCGGGTCCAGCCCGGTTGCCGAGCAGGTGTCGCGCCCGGTCGGGCACTGGTACGCGGGCGACGCCTCGGCCGGGGTGTCGCTGACGCTGTCGCCCGAGCCGCCGCAGCCGCCCTGGAAGGTGTGGTAGAGGTTCAGCCAGTGGCCGACCTCGTGGGTGCCGGTGTCGCCCTGGTTGTAGTTGGTGGCGGTGCCGCCCGGCAGCGACTCGTTGAGCGCGACCACGCCGTCGGTGCTGGCGAGCTTCCGCTGCGGGAAGGTCGCCCAACCCAGCAGGTCGTCGCTCAGTTCACCCAGGTAGATGTTGAGCGTGTTCTTGCCGCCGACCCGCAGTGCGGACTTCATCGACCGCTCCGCCGACGAGCCGTAGACGATCGGGTACCACGACGGGTTCGTCACCCGGTTGATCGAGTCGAGTCGGAAGGCGAACGCGGTGGCCGCACCACCGGTCGCGCCGGCGTACGCCTGGTTGAGCACGCTGATCTGCGAGGTGATCATCGAGTCAGGGATGTTGCCGCCGGCCCGGGTGCTGTTCTCCTGGATCACGTGCACCACCACCGGGATGGTGACCGTGGCCAGCGCCGTCGCGCCGGCGCCGGTGCGGAAGTTGGCGCGCTCGCGCAGCGCCGCCGCGAGGTCGGCGTCCCGCTCACGGACCTGCTTCGCGGTCAGCTCGTTCGGGTCGTGCAGGGCCGCGGCGCCCGGCTTGACCCGGGCGTTGGTGTGACTGTCGGCTGGCTCCGCGCAGGCGCCACCGGGCGCTGCGGAGACGGCCGAGGCAGCCGGAACGACGCCCACGGCAGCGGTGCTGAGCAGCAACGCGAGGGTCGTCGACGCGACACCGGCGGCACGCCGGGTCAGCAGGTTGGGACGGAGTCCCATGGGCCCACCTCTTTCTGGCGGCGCGGCAGGGGGTGTGTCACGCCGTGGCTGGGAACGTGTGGCAGACGTTACAACCCATCGACGTATTTGAGAACGGCCATATGTTGCCGTCTGGAAACTTCTCCCTGCATGCGTGCCGCGGGGGTACCTGGGTGCACCGGCTGGGTGACTCGGGTACAGTGGTCCCGCCTGCGGGTGTAGTTCAATGGCAGAACATCAGCTTCCCAAGCTGACAGTGCGGGTTCGATTCCCGTCACCCGCTCCAGCACATGAAGGCCCTGGCCGGGACGTGAGTCCTGGACCAGGGCCTTCGTGCCGTCAGGAGAGCCGAAACCGGCCGTGGGCCATTAGCGGGCCATTACCTCGTCTCGGTCGCTGGTTCGCCACCTTCGGCGGCCCGCTTCGGCTTGCGCTTGCTTGGCTTGCGCCGGGCCGCCTTGACTGCCTTGTCGATCGCGTCGGCGATGCCCTGGTCTGCCTCCCGGTTGGCGTGCTGATAGATCAGCGCGGCACGCGGGCTGTCGTGCCTCATCCGCGCCATGATGTCGCGCAGGCTCGCGCCAGGTGCCCGGGAGGGGAGGGTGTACCCGGTGTGCCGCAAGTCGTGAAAATGCAGCCCGGACGCGCCGATCGCCTTGACCGCCTCGGGCCACTTGACCAGCTTGTTGAAGTTGCCACGCCAGAGGTTCCGGCCGCTATCACCGGTGAACACGAACGCCTCGGACGCTTCGTCGACGTGGCTGCCCATATGCTGTTTCAGCGCGGGTAGAGCGGCCTTCGGTAGCGCGATGGTCCGTACACCGGCCCGCGATTTCGGCGGACCGAGAATCAAGCCGGTTCCCCGATGCTCTACGAACGCCTGCCGCCAGTCGTTCCGGGAACCATGTGTATTCGACGCGAATTAATCGTCGGATTGGGTGGCTGGATGGCGCTACCCGCCTCGGAAGACGCGGAACCACTCATAGCTGCCAACGTTCTTGCGGCAGGATACTTCATTCCGGAAATCGGCCTGTTTTGTCGGAAACGGCCGCTGCAAAGCACGGCGAAAAACGCTCATGTAGACGAGGCAGAGCGCCGAACGAGATTCGCTGTCATTGAGTTCAGGGCGCGAGCACTTATCGCGATGCAAAGGCGAATAATAAACAACGGATAGCGATGGATCTTGGCTGTGCATGTGCGCAGCGCAGGCAGGGCGGCGGTGCGGCGGGCCATGGTTGGGATAGGGCGTCGGGGAGGATCGGTACAGAATCCTCCCCGACCCCCTATCTGGACTGGTTGGTGCGCACCCAGGGCTATTGCGTAGTCCGTTTTCGCAGGCCAGCTCCAGCGCAGCCCTCGTCGTGGCGGTCCCGGTTTATCGGCCTACGGAGCTACGGGCCTTCGGTCGCACCACTTCAGCTTCGGTGCCCAGCCGAGCCGACCACCTGCACCGGACGGTTGACCGCGAGTTCCCGCAGGTCAGCCGGCACTCAAGCGACTACGCAATAGCCCCGGTGCCAGCCGGCGCGGTCTAGCGCCGCACTGGAGCACGATTGGCAGCCCCAGCAGCAGGCTGAGGCTGAATTGCGGGAGCGGCCCCCGCATCCCGTGCGGTATCGGCGATAAGCAAGCCACCAGCCACCGTGGATGCGATCCCAGCCGAAATAAATACGGGATTTCCGGTTTTAGCCCCCTCTCGGATAAGGGCAGCGCCACTTACGACCATGCTAGACCCTGATAGGGTTTTTGCGGCAGTTTTGATGGAATCTGAGGGAGGCATTCGATATCCCTTCGGTAGCATCAACAATACTCGGCCATATTGAAAATTTCTGCACATTCCGGACGTCGGCACCTGCCGCCCCAGCGCTAGTGCACTTCGGGTGTCTTCCGTGCTCCAAGCAGGCGGCGCTGCTTCCGCCCTGACCGGCGCACTAACTAGAGAAACGTTGCTGCGTCAGTGTTGGTTCAATCGGGGTGCGAGCGTCGGAACCTGTCAAGTCAGGTGAGACGTTTTCGTGGTCAGGTGTTCTGTAGATCTGTGTGGGCTGAGCTGCTGGTTTGTTGATCCACACGGTGTCGGGCAGGGTCGGGGGTCGGAGGCGGCGGGTGAACCGGTCGGGGTGGGGCTCGCCAGGCGGCGTCGAGGGTGTGGCCTGCCGCTGGTCGTGCACGTTGCCGGCGGACCACCGCGGCGACCAACAAGGCCGAGTCCTGCAAGTGACCATCCGAACTCGACACTCAGATGATCACAGTCTCTGACAGGTTCGCCGGCCGCACGACCGGCCCGGTCCTCCGCATCATCGCAATGCTAGGGCAGGTGTATCGACGCGGCTAGGCTGGCGATCATGCGGATTGGCATCGTGATCCTGCCGGATCAGCGTTGGGCGGAGTCGAGGCGTCGTTGGCGACAGGCCGACGAGTGGGGCTTCGACCACGCCTGGACGTACGACCACCTGGGCTGGCGGGACCTGGTCGATGGCCCGTGGTTCGACTCGATGGGCACGTTGACCGCCGCCGCGACGGTGACCGAACGGATCCGGTTGGGCACCCTGGTCGCGTCGCCGAACTTCCGGCACCCGGCTGCGTTCGCCCGCCAGATCACCACGGTGGACGACGTGTCGGGCGGCCGGTTGCTGCTGGGCCTGGGTGCGGGCGGTATCGGTTTCGATTCGGCGGTGCTGGGCGGCGAGACGTTGCCGCCGCGCCAGCGGGTCGACCGGTTCGCCGAGTTCACCGAGTTGCTGGATCTGATCCTGCGGGAGGACGGCACCACCTGGCGGGGTGAGTGGTTCGCCGCGGTGGACGCGCGCAACAATCCCGGCTGCGTGCAGCAGCCCCGGGTGCCGTTCGTGGTGGCCGCCAACGGGCCGCGGTCGATGCGGCTGGTGGCCCGGTTCGGTCAGGGGTGGGTGACCACCGGCACCGGCGACGACGATGATCTGGACAGCTGGTGGGCCAGCGTGTCGGCGCTGTCCGCGCGGATGGACCGCACGCTGGACGAGGCGGGCCGCGACCCGGCCACTCTGGACCGTTATCTGTCGCTGGACGCGGCGCCGATGTTCTCGCTGAGCAGCGCGCAGTTCTTCGCCGACCAGGTCGGCCGGGCCGCCGATGTGGGCTTCACCGACGTGGTGACGCACTGGCCGCGTGCCAGCAGCTGGTACGCCGGTGACGAGGCCGTCCTGGCGGACGTGGCCACGCGGTTGCTGCCCGAGCTGCGGGGCTGAGGCCGCACCCTCAGGTGCCGAGGTCCCCGCTGGCCACGCCGCCCTCGCCACCGGAGACCAGCCGCAGCCGCAGGCAGACGATGGGTGTGTCGCCGTCGACGGGGGTGCCGAGCCGCGCCCAGTAGGCCGCGTGCCCGGCCCGCCACTCCTCGATCGAACGGTCGCCCTCACCCTCGGCGCGGGCGAAGTCCCACGGCACCTCGGCGAAGCGGACCACCTCGACGCCGGTGATCTCGACGACGCCGGCCAGCGCGTCGTCGTCGTCGACCAGGGCCAGCCGTTCACCGACCCGCTCCAGTTCCTCGCCCTCTTCGGCGTACTCGGCGAGCCGGCCGGCGGTGGCGGTCTTCACGCCGGCCAGCACGAGGGTGTTCAGGGTCGCCCGCAGCTCGCCGGGGGTGCCGAGGGCGAGGGTGCGCAGTTCACCGATCCGAGGCCACATCCTGCCGAGGCTAGGCCAGCGCGGCCCACCCCGCCGCCGCAATTCGCCCGGCCCTGCTCAGATGAGCTGTCCGGCGTAACCGGCGGCGGCGAGCAGCCGCTCGTCACCGCTGGCCGCGTGCGCGTCGAGGACGGCGTCGGCCAGCTTGACCACGTGTTCGTCGCCGTGGCGGGCCGCGCGGGCGAAGACCTCCGCCGGGGTCGCGGTGGTCACGGTCGGTGGCGCGATCCCGGCGGTCGGGGCGTACACCGAGGTCATGGCCGCCGTCGCGGCCCAGGCCGCGGCGAGACTCGGCGCCCACAGCGCCCGGTCCAGTGCCGGCAGGGTACGCAGCACCGCGGTCGGCGCGGTGACCGCGTGTACGAGCATGACCGGCGACGCGTGCCCGTAGCGCAGATAGTTCAGGCCGGCCCGGTGCACCAGCGTGGTGAGCCCCTGCTGCGCCTCGGCCGGGGTCCGCGCGGGGCGCAGCGCCGTCAGCGCCGGATCCCAGCGGGGTACGCCAGCCAGCTGGCCCAGCCGATCGCGGACGCCCCCGGTCTGGTCGTCGATGCGGGGCACCCCGGCCAGCGCGGCGTCGACGTCCAACTCTCCCCGGTCGACGGAGGGGCCGTCGAGGAGTCGGTCGGCGCCGGGGACGGGCTGCCAGCGGGCCGCCCAGTAGCCGAGCGCCTGGGCGAGTTCGGTGATCCGGCGCGGGTTGGTGTCGTCGGCTTCGAGCGCGCGTACGGCATGCCCGACGCGGATCACGCCGTGGGTGGCGCCGGCGGCGATGCCGGGCAGCAGGCGGGGCCACCAGGTGCCGAGCACGTCCCGCCACGGGTGTTCGCGCAGCTGCCGGTCGAAGTACGCCAGCCAGTCGCCGGCCCGTTTCTCGTCGCCGAGCGCGGCCCGCCAGTCGTCGATGGGGTGGAGGCCCCGGGGCAGGTCGTCGAGCCGACCGAGGTAGTCGTCGAGCCAGCGGTGCACCCGCTGCTGGTGCCCGTGTCGGGCCAGCGCCTCGACGGCCATGGGTCCGTGGTTGGAGAGCCAGCCATCGTATTCGGGGCCGGTGCGGTGCAGCCGTTCGTACGCCTCGTCGAGGATTCCGTCACTCATACCTCGATCGTCGACGGTGAACCAAGGTTCAGGTCAACCCGGCAGATCCGCCCCGCTGATCAGGCCGGTGATCCGGAACGCGGCCGCGACCTCGGGCGGGCAGTCGAGGGCCACCACGGCGGCACCGAGCACCTGGGCGCCGCGCGCCGCACAGATGTCGTGGAGGGCGTGGATCTGCGCCCCCGTGCGGACCCAGTCGTCCACCACCAGGACCCGGTCGTCGGGGCCGAGGTGCCGCTCCCGTACGGCCAGGTCGACCCGCCGACCCCGGTAGTCCGGAGGGCTCTGTGCCCAGGTGAGCGGACCGGCGGGCAGTCGTCCGTCGCCGGGCTTGTACGCGGCCACGAAGCCGACGCCGAGGGCGGTGGCCGCCAACGGGCCGAGCAGCAGGCCGGTGACCGCCGGGGCGAGCACCACGGTCGGCCGGGCGGCCCGGTACGGCGCCACCAGGGCCGGTCCCAGTTCCGCCAGCACGGCGGGGTCACGCCACCAGCCGGAGATGTCGCTGACCAGGTGGCTGGTGCCCGGCCCGGGGTCGATCCACCGGAACAGGGCGGCCAGGCGTCCGGTCAGGTCAGCGGGCATCCGTCCATCCTGCGGCACGAGCGCTCGGGGCGTCCGCACCCGGGCCGGTTGACCCATGCCGGCTCGTATGATCGGCTATAGGTACCAGGGCAAATCCGGGCATACCACAATGATCACGTTGACTTCGGAAGTGCTTCTCTCGTTACGGTCCGACCCGGTTTGTTCAGTCGACGAAAGGACCGGGCTGGTGGTTGGAAAGCACTCCCGTACCCGCATCTTCTCCTCCCCGGCGGGCATCGTGGCCACCGCGGCGGTCGGCGTCGCCCTCGCCGTCGGAGGCACGTTCGGTGCCGTCCAGCTGACCTCCGGCTCCGGACAGTCGGAGCAGGCGGCTCTCGACTTCACCCCGA
>NZ_WBKR01000124.1 GCF_008868155.1 Micromonospora sp. ALFpr18c | reverse complement strand
CGGAGTTCATGGTGTTCTGGCTGGCGGAGGCCATCTCGGACCAGTTCGTGAACAGGCTGAAGTTCATCGATCCCCATCGGGTGCCGGTGTCGTGGGTGGTGGCGTAGACGAGTTGTCGGCCGTTGTACGGCGCGACGGTGAAGTCCTTGAGTGACACCCAGCCGGACTTCGGGTTGGCCAGCACACCGGTCGAGGACCAGCGGTACGTCGACGGCAGGTCACACGTCGTGGGCGGCGGTGTGGTCGGTGGCGGGGTCGTCGGTGGCGGGGTGGTCGGCGTCGTGCCACCGTTACAGGTCACCCCGTTCAGCGCGAAACTCGTCGGCGCCGGGTTGCTGCTCGTCCACGACCCGTTGAACCCGAACGACACCGTGCCGTTGGTGGGGACGGAATTGTTGTAACTCACGTTCCTCGCGGTCACCGCCGAACCGCTCTGCGTCAGCGACGTGTTCCACGCCTGGGTGACCGTCTGCCCCGCGCCGTACGACCACGTCAACGTCCAGCTGGTCAGCGGATCGCCCAGGTTGGTGATCGTCACGTTGGCGCCGAACCCACCCTGCCACTGTGACGACACGGCGTAGTCCACCGAACAGCCTGCGGCTGCGGCACCGGCGGGCATCGCCACGACGGCCGTCGCCGACGCCAGCAACGCGACGCCGGCCGACACCAGGCCGACATTTCTCGCTCTGAATATGGTCATCGAGCACCCTCCTGACGGGACGGCGGCCTCCACATTCGCGGCAATCATTGTTAGGTGAGCGTTAACAGCCGCGTCAGGTATGTTACGGGAGCGCTCCCACGCCATCAAGGTTGTCTATATGCTGCTCTCCGGTTCCGGACGTTCCGGGACGCCGTGTGATCGATAACAAGCGCCACAAACGGCCGGGGCCGTGACCCGTCGTGGATCACGGCCCTGGCCCCGGTTCACCGGGGATCGATCAGGCGATCCGGTACGCCCGCAGGATCGTCTGCGTGACCGCGTTGCCGGCGGTGTCCGTCGCCGTCACCCGCAACGACACGAAGCCGGGCCGGCGGGGGGTGACGTCGAGGACCGTGGGCCAGCCCCTCGCTGAACCGGCCGCGCATCCCGTCGGGATGCGCGGCCGGCTCCGGTCGTCACCGGTTGGTCATGCGGTTGGGCGGCGCGGGTCCGGCCACGGCGTGCTCGGGGGCACGATCGGCCGGCGCGGAGGCCGCTCAGCGCTGCCCGGGGCGACCGCCGCCGTGGCAGCCGAGGTGGCGACGGCCTCGGTGTAGCCGTCCCGGCTGGCCGTCACCGTCACGGTGAGCCGCTTCCAGAGCAGCGTCTGAGGAATCTTGAACGTCGCGCTGGTCGCGCCGGTGACCGGGACGCCGTCGGCCGACCACTGGTACCGGTAGGTCGTCGTTGCGGGCGTCCACTCGCCCGGCTGGGCGGTGACGGTCCCTCCGACCACCGCGGCGCCGGTGATCGTCGGCGGATTGATCATGCGGATCGCCAGGGGTGGGTTGATCGTGAAGGCGTTCGCCAGGACGACCGGCTCGCCGGCGCCGTACGGATACACCGTCAGGCTGGCCTTGCCGGCCGGCGCGGACCCGAGGTTCACGTCCACCGTCATCGACGTGCCGTCCGCCGAGACCGTCTTCACCGTCGCGGTCAGCGGCTCCCCCGAGGCGGGAGTCACCTGGACCCGGTCCTTCGGGTGCAACCCGGTGCCGCTGATGGTGACCGCCCGGACGGCGCCCGGAGGTACGACCGCCGGCGCCACCGAGGTGACCGTCGCGGAGCCGACCTCGACCAGGAAGATGTACTGCGTACCCGAGGAGCGGGTGCCGCTGGCCGTCACGCTGCGAACGGTCAGGTAGTGCCGGCCAGCCTCCTGCGGTGTCCAGGCCAACGTCGCGGTGCCGTCGGCCTTCGCGGCGAGCGTGGTGTACGACCCGAAGTTGATCGAATACTCGTAGGCGGTCGTGCCCGGCAGCCGGGGCGTGAAGCTGAAGGTGCCCGGGGCCAGCCGGCCGCTGCCGGTGGTGGGGAAGTCGGTCGAGGTGACCCGGGGCCCGTCCAGTACGGACCAGGACGTGCCGCCCTCGTCGGTCTGCACGCCGCTGGCGTTACGGGCGACGACGGTGACGTAGGTGTAGCCACCCTTGGTCGGCGTGTAGGTGAAGGTGGCGCTGCCGTCGGCGGCCGGCTTGACGACCTGCTTGGTGGCCTCGTCGCGGTTGAGCGTCGCCACGTACTCGGTGACGTTCGCCATCTGGGTGCGGGCCGTGAAGGTGGCCGGCGTGCCCACGTCGGTGCCGCCGGTGCGGGTCACCGTCGGTGCCGCCCCGTTGACCGAGATGGAGGTCCAGCGCGGCTCGGACAGGGTGCCGTCGGCGCTGCGACTCTGGATTCGCAGGCCGATGACGCTGGTCTGCTTGGCGATCCAGGTGAGATCGGCGGTGCCGTCCGCCCGGGCCGGGATCGTGATCTTCTCGATCGGCGGTGGGAACAGCCCGGAGTGTTCGGCCCAGTAGACGTAGGCCCGCACCTGCGGCGACCGGGGCGCGAGGTGGAAGCTGAGCGACGAGCCGATCGTGACGCTCCGGTCGACGTCGCCGGTGAGCCTCGGGCCGTTGTCGACGGTGAACTCGTACGCGCGGTCGGCGTGCGCCGTGCCGTCACGGGTGACGCTGTGGACGTAGAGGGTCTGCCGGCCGGCGCGGGTCGGAGCGATCATCGTCGTCGCCGTTCCGTCGGCCGCCGCCGGCACCGTCCCCGACGGGCCGCCCCCGTCGATCCGCCACGCGAACGACGCCGTGTCGACGACGTTGGAGCGCAGCTCGAACGCGCCGGCCACCCCGATGTTGTAGTCCAGGTTCGGCGTTCCCTCCGGGTACGCGGAGGAGAAGATCGACGGGCGGGTCTCCCGGACGTAGAACACGTAGTGGGTCTGCTCGGAGTAGTTGCCGGCCCGGTCGATCGCATAGACCGCTACGGAGTGGTAGCCCGCCGCCCGTGGCGTCCACTCGACCGTCGCCGGACCGCCGAGCCGGTCGGCGTCCACCGTGGCCGGAGGAATCTGCTCGCTCTGGTCGCTCTCGTAGAACTCGTAGCGGTAGCGGACGGTGTCGGCGCTGGCCGAGGTGAAGGTGAACGTGCCGGGAACGCCGATCGCGCCGTTGGCACTGCCCCAGTCGCCGGACGGGTACACGGCGGAGGCGACGGTCGGTGCCGGGCCGCCGGTGCGGTCGACCGTGTAGTAGCACGTCCCGCTCCACGGCGTCGCCGTCGCGCCGTCGAGGACGCGGACCCGCCAGGCGTACGTGACGCCGTCGAGCTGCCGCGAGTCGTCCTCGAGCTGGATGTAGACCTCGTCGTTGCGCTCGCCCACGCCGGTGAGCCACTGCTGCGGTTGCTCGGGGGTGGTGATGTCCCAGACCTGGAAGTCGGCCTGCAACTCGGCACCCTCGTCTGCGCCGGTGAGGGTGCCCTTCAGCACGACGGCGCGGGCGTCGTTGAGTCTGTCCGGGCTCAGGTACGGCCCCGGTGCGGTGGTGGTGCAGGGCTGGTCGGCGGTCTTGAGGTCGGTCGGCGCCGACAGCGCTGCGGCGGCCGGAGTGGCCGCGAGGCCCACCGCCGCCGTCAGGCCGAGCGCCGATGCCGCGATCACCGCCGTTATCCGGCGACGAGCACGCGAAGATGTACGCACGTTGGTCTCCCCATGATGAAACGGGTGTCAGGGGCCACCCGCGACAAGAGGATCCCACGCAGGTGCGACTCAGATGGACCCGTCGCGCGGGCGGCGGGCGGTCAACCAGAGATCGTCGGGAGCACGGCCGTTCGGCGCGGGTCCGGCCACGGCGTACCGGGGGGCACGATGGGCCGGCGGGGTGGCCGCTCGCCGCTGGCGACCACGACGGCAGCCGAGGTGGCGGCGGTCGTGGTGTAGCGGTCTCGGGCGGCGCGCACCTCGACGGTGAGCCGCTGCCCGAGCAGCGCCAGCGGGATCCGGTACGTCGGGTTGATCGCGCCCCTGATCTCCACACCGTTCGCGAACCACTGGTACGAGTGGTACTCCGCGGCGGGCACCCACTCGCCCGAGTCCGCGGTGACGGTGGATCCCACCGTCACCGCGCCGCTGATCGTGGGCGGCTTGACCGATTGCAGCTGCGGGGGCGGGCCGATCGTGAACGCGTTGGCCAGGACCACCGGCTGGAGCAGCCCGTACGGGTGCAGGGTGAGGCTGGCCGGACCGACCGGCGCCAGGCTGAGGTCCACCTGGGCGGTCAGCGTTGTCCGGTCCGCCGAGACCGTCATCACCCATGCGGTGATCGGCAGACTGCCGACCGGAGTCACCTGGATCTTGTCCTGCGGATGCAGCCAGGTGCCGCGGACGGTGATCGTCCGGAGGTCACCCGCCGGCACCGTGGCCGGAGCAGCCGAGGTGACCGTGGTGGCCTCGATGCTGATCGCGAAGCGGTAGGACATGATCGCCGAGGGGAATCCCACGGCTTTGAGGCGGCGAACGTTCAGCCGGTAGGCGCCGTCCGCCGGTGGCGTCCAGGTCAGCGTCGCGGTGCCGTCGGGCCCGGCGGGCATCCTGACGTACGGCTGGCTGTTCATCGAATACTCGTAGCCGACCGTGTCGGGCAGGTAGGAGCTGAAGGTGAACGTGCCGGTGGCGAGATGGCCGCCGCCGGTCGTCGGGAAGTCGGTCGAGGTGACCTGCGGCTCGTCCGTTGTCGTCCAGACCTCGCTTCCCCTCTCGGTCTGCACTCCGGCGGCGTTACGAGCGACGACGATGACGTAGTTGTGGCCGATCTCCATCGTGGTGAAGCTGAAGGTGACCTTGCCGTTGGTGGCCGGCCTGAGGATCTGCCGGGTGCTCTCGTCGCCGTTCAGCGTCGCCACGTACTCGACGATGTCCGCCATCGTGCTGCGGGCGGTGAAGGTGGACGAGGTGCCGGCCGCGGTGCTGCCGCTGCGGGTCACCTCCGGCCTCGCCCCGTCGATCGACAGGTTCAGCCATCGTGGCGTGGACAGGGTGCCGTCCGCGCTCCGGCTCTGGATCCGCAGGCCGTCGATGCCGGTCTCGGTGGCGGTCCAGACGAGGTCGGCGGTGCCGTCGGGGCGAGCCGGAACGGTGGTCTTCACGACGGGTCGTTCCTCGATGCTGGAGTACTCCGGCCAGTACAGGTACGCCTCGACCTGCGGTGCGCGCGGTGCGAGGTGCAGGGTGAGCGAGGAGCCGATCGTCACCTCGCCACGCGTGTCGCCGGTGAGAACGGGGGCGTTGTCGACGGTGAACCGGTAGGCGCGGGGCGCGTGTGCCGTGCCGTCGCGGGTGACGCTGTGGGCGTACAGGGTCTGCGGGCCACCACGGGTCGGGGCGATCATGGCCGTCGCCTTACCGCTGGCGTTCGCCGGCACGGTGCCCGAGGGCCCGTCCCCGTCGATCCGCCACGCGAAGTACGCGGTGTCGGCGACCGTGGCGGTCAACTCGAACGCGCCGGGCACGCCCACGTTGTAGTCCGGGTTCGGCGACAGCCCCGGATACGCGGTCGAGAAGACCGAGGGGCGGGTCTCCTTGACGTAGAACACGTGAGCTGTCCGCTCAGACCTGTTTCCGGCGCGGTCGATGGCGTAGACGATGAGTGCGTGGTGCCAGCTCGACTGTGGCGTGAATCCAACGGTCGCCGGTCCACCCAGCCCCGCGGCCGCCACGCTGGACTCGGTGTACTCGCCGGGCAGCTCCGCCGAGTAGAACTGGTAGAGGTAGCTGACGGTGTCGGCGGAGGCCGAGGTCAGGGTGAACGTACCGGGGACACCGATCGCGCCGGTGGCGCTGCTCAGGTTCGAGGCGGGGTATTCGGCGGAGGTGACCGACGGTGCCGGGCCTCCGCTGCGGTCGACCGTGAAATGGCAGGTGTCGCTCCAGGGTGAGGCTTCCGCGCCGTCGAGGACACGCACCCGCCAGGCGTACGTGACGCCGTCGAGCTGCCGCGAGTCGTCGTCGAGTTGAACATAGGGCGTGTTGTTCTCCTCGCCCATCTCGACGAGCCACTGCTGCGGACGCCCCGGGTCGGCGACGTCCCACACCTGGAAGTCCGCCTGCGATCCGCTCTGGGTCGTACGGCTGTAGGTGCCCTGTAGTGCGACGGCTCCGGCCATGTTGAGGCGTTCCGGGCTCAGGTACGGCCCGGGGGCGGCGGCCGCACACGGCTGGCCGGCGGTCCTGAGGTCGGTCGGGGCGACCGCTGCCGCGGAGGCCGTGGCGGCCGTGAGCCCCACGGCCGAGCCGCAGGCGAGCGCCACGGCGACGCCCAGCGCGACGACGCGACGGTGAGTGCGCGAAGCGGTACGCAACCTGTGCCTCCACTATGGAAGATCGCCGGATTCGGCCGACAGAGGATCGCACGTCGTCTCGACGGGCGGTGACCCGATCCTGCCTCGGCACCCACCCGCGGTCGGGTGACCCGAGGGTCCGGTGCGCAGGCCGCCAGCCTCCGCACCGGGTCTCGTCAGAGCCAGATGACGATCCCGGTCAGGTCGGTGAGGACCGCCGCCACGCCCGCCCGGATGGCGGCCCCGCACCGCTCGGCCGTGAACGAGGCCGGGTCGTACGTCGAGGACATCCCGAGCCCTTCGCCACGAAACGACGCGCCGTCCCAGTCGACCGCCGTGACGTTGTGGGTGGGTTCGGCCAGCTCGGCACCCACCACCAGGAACTGCTCGTCCAGGTGGTTCGGGGTGACCAGCGCGAGCGGGTCGATGAGGTCGTTGCCCGCGCTGACGATGAGATCCGGGCCCATCTCCATCGCCTTGGCGATGCTGGGTACGGCGTCGTGCGCGTTGCCGACGACGATCGTCCTGAGGTGGACGTGTTCGTCACCGGCCCAGTCCTTGACGGCCGCCACGAGCGCCTTGGTCGGGGCGTCGTCACCGGCGGTGAGCAGTACGACCCGGTAGTCCTCGGACGGATGGACGCCGAGCCACGAGCCGGGCTGCGGCGTGATGGTCGCCTCCGGGGCGGGCCTGGCGGAGGGGTCGACGAATCCTGGGCCGAAAGTGCCGACGGCGCTGGGCGCGGGATGCGGTTGTGACCAGTCGTCGCCGGAGTTGCAGGCGGCGACGAGCGCGGCGGTCGCGGCCAGCAGGGCGACGGCCCGGAGCGGGGGACGCAAGGTGATCGTCCTTTCGAACGGCGAACGGGTGTGCTGCTCGCATTCCTATCCCAGTTCCGGTCACCGGCAATGCGCGGGCGGTCGCTCCGGCAATTTGTTCTCCGGCGGTTCGTCGACGGGCGGGCTGGTGTTCACCCTCGGCGTGCAGCGTGCACTGGCCAACCGAGGGGGCCGGATGTTCGCGCACGTACGCCGTACCGTTGTCGTCATCATTGTCGGGATCGCTGCGGCGGTAATCCCGTTTCTGGGTGTCGGCCCGGCGTACGCGCACGGTTTCTCATCGACCGTGTACGCGAAAATCGCCGCCGGAGACGAGGGTCACATACGCACGGCACTGGAGCTTGAATACGACCTTCTGATCGTCTCCGCCGCCGATGCCGGTGACGACGACCCGCTCTTCCGGACGGGAACGGCGGCTTTCGAGGCGGGCGACCCCGCCGCGCAGGCCGCCGCGCTGAAGGGCCACGCGTCGACTGTCCTAGGGTATGTCTCCGACCGCTTCTCGGTGACCTCCCGGGGTGGCGCCTGCCAGTCGACGCAGGTGGGCGACGCGACGGTCGGCGAGCGCGAGGGCGTGCCGTACGCGAACCTGCTGCTCGACTGGACCTGCCCCGAGCGGGTCGACGAGCACGAGGTGCGCAGTGGTCTCTTCCCGGACGACGAGGCCTACGTCAAGGGCACCAAGACGATCGTGACCTACGAGATCGACGGCCGATCGGGCAGCGCGGCGCTTGACGCGGCGAATCCCTCGTTCTCGACCGGCCAGGCGTGGTACGAGCGGTTCGGCGAGTTCTTCCTGCTGGGTGCCGAGCATCTGTTGTCTGGTATCGACCACATCCTGTTCCTGCTGGCGCTCATCGCGGGGTCGCGGCGGCTCCGGGAGATCGTGCTCGCGGCGACCAGCTTCACCCTGGCGCACTCGGTGACGTTCATGCTCGCCGCGCTCGGCCTGGTCGAGGTGCCGGCGGTGGTCGTGGAGCCGGTCATCGCACTGTCGATCGCCGTGGTCGCGGGGTGGCGCCTGTGGGGCAGCTGGCGGCGCGGTGACCACGCGACCGACCTGGAGACGGCCGGGCACGGTCACTTCAGCCTGGACCGCTCGGGTTGGATCCGTCTCGGAGTGGTGTTCTGCTTCGGCCTCGTGCACGGCCTGGGTTTCGCGGGCGCGCTGGGCATCGACGAGGCGTGGTCGTGGACCCTGCTCTGGTCGCTGCTGGTGTTCAACGTCGGCATCGAGGTCGTCCAGTTGACGATTATCGCCATCGTCTTCCCACTCCTGATCGTGCTGCGTCGTCGCGCGCCAAAAGCCGGCCTGTGGGCGACCGGTGCTGTTTCTGGCGTCGTGTCCATCATGGGCCTGATCTGGTTTGTTCAGCGCCTCGCCGGATCCTGAGTACGGCTAACTACTTCGCGAAGTGCAGCCGTTCGCAAGATCGCGTTCATGACGGGTTCATCGGCCGGCGAAAGCTTGGATTTTGCTTCCCCAGCGTCGGGAGAAGGCACAATCCATTTCTCTATTTGAAAAGAGAACAATGTCGATGACATTGAGCACCTCGACACGGGCCTCCCGGCTCGTGCGGCGGCGCGTTCTCGCCGGGGTCGTAGCCGGATTCCTGGGAATGGGCGCGGCCCTCGGTAGCGGTCTGCTGACCGCCGCCAGTGCTGCCGACCCGACCACGGTGTCCGGCATCGTCCTCGGCGTCGGCGCCAACGAGACCCAGCGCATCGTGAGCTGGTACTCCTCGGCCGACACCGCGCAGAAGATCCAGCTCGCCCCGACCGCCGAGATCGTCAACGGCGAGTTCCCGGTCGGCGCCGTCAGCTTCGACGCCGTTGGTGCGGCGAACACCTCCACCACCGGCTTCAACCGCCACGCCACGATCAGCAACCTGCGCGAGAACACGGCGTACTCCTACCGGGTCGGTGCCGACGGCAACTGGTCCCCGACCTACGCCTTCAAGACGCAGGACTTCGAGGGTGACTACGACTTCCTGTTCTTCGGTGACCCGCAGATCGGCTCCTCCGGTGACCGGCTGAAGGACCAGGCCGGCTGGGAGGAGACCCTGAAGGTCGCCACCGGGGCCAACCCGAACGCCGAGCTGCTGGTGTCCGCCGGCGACCACGTCGAGAGCGCCAACGACGAGGGCCAGTGGACGTCGTTCCTGGCTCCCGAGCAGCTGCGCCAGTACCCGCTCGTGGCCACCATCGGTAACCACGACGTCGGTGGCAAGTCCTACGAGCAGCACCACTTCACCCCGAACACCGACCGCTCCTCGCAGTACTACAGCGGGGACCAGGCGACTCGGTCCGGTGGTGACTACTGGTTCATCCACAAGGATGTGCTGTTCATCGACCTGAACAGCAACAGCTATGTCAACCCGGCGGACGGTTCCGCCGGCGGCGACGCGGCGCACGTCGCGTACGTCACCGACGTCATCAACAAGCACGGCTCCGAGGCCAAGTGGAAGGTGCTGGTCTACCACCACTCCATCTACTCGCCGGCCAGCCACGCGACGGACAACGACAACAAGCAGCGGCGGGAGGACTTCACCACGGCGTTCTCCAACCTCGGCGTCGACATGGTGCTGCAGGGCCACGACCACAGCTACTCCCGCAGCTACTCCATCAAGAACGGCCAGAAGGAGAACCCGGCCGAGCAGCCGGGTGCGCCCGAGGTGTACCCCGGCCCGGGCGGCGTCATCTACGTGACGGCGAACTCGGCCTCTGGCTCGAAGTACTACGACATCAAGAAGCCGGACGACACCGGCACCGGCATCCGTGGCAACGGTCCGGACCCGCTGGACCCGGGCAAGTACTGGTACAACTCGTCGCAGAACCAGGAGCACGTCCGCAGCTACGTCAAGGTGCAGGTGCGCGGCGACAAGCTGGTCCTGGCCAACGTGCGCAGCGGCACCTGCGCGGCGCCGAACGCGGCCGTCGAGAAGGGCCTCTCCTGCGTCAACACGCCGGACGGTCAGCCGGTCGGCTCGATCACCGACAAGGTGACGGTGCACCCGTACCACGGTGACGGCCAGGCCATCCAGGTCAACGTGCCGAACCCGGCCCCGGGCGAGTTCGGCTGGACGATCGACGGCTACAACGGCCTCGTCGACCTGGGTACCGCGCAGGAGCGCAACGGCACCTACTTCCAGGCGAACGGCAAGATCAACCCGATCCTCGTGTCGGACAGCCGCCGCTCGCTCGCCCCGTGGTCGATCTCGGCCAGCGTCGGCGACTTCTCCGACGCCGACAAGACGTTCTCCGGCTCCTACCTGGGCTGGACCCCGTACGTGCTCGACGGCGGCGCGGGCGCCGAGGCCGGTGCTCCGGTCCTGTCGTCCTTCGACGACCAGGGCAAGGGCCTCTCGGTCTCCAGTGGCCTCGGTGCGGCTGTGCAGGGTCACCCCCGGGGCGGCGCCAAGCTCGGTGCCGACCTGGACCTGAAGATCCCGGACAGCATCGCGAAGGGCAGCTACCGCACCACCCTCACGATCACTGCGCTGAGCAGCTGACCTGAGGGGTTCCACCGGGCGGGGTAGGCACCTTCGGGGGCCTACCCCGCCACCGGTTCGCCAACTCTCAAGATCACCTCAAGGATCCGACATGCAACCGTCCGTGACCCGCTGGAAGACACTCCTTCGTACGACCGCGCTGTCCCTGCTCGCCGTCGTCGCGGCCGCCGGTGTCGGCGCCGGCCCCGCCGTGGCGGCGGACGGCAACGTCGCCTGGACGGTCCGGACGGCCTCCAACAGCTACGGCGAGGCCCGGTCCAGTTTCAGCTACAACGTCAATCCCGGTGGTGTCGTCGAGGACGCCATGGTCGTGGCCAACCGCGGCCCGGCACCACTGAACCTGGCCGTCTACGCCGCCGACGGCTTCACCACCGATGCCGGCCAGCTCGACCTGCTCACCAAGGACAAGAAGTCGGTGGCGATCGGCGCCTGGGTGAAGGCGAGCGCCGGCAGCGTCGTGATCCAGCCCGGCAAGACCGCACAGGTCCCCTTCAGGATCAGCCTTCCCGACAACGCCACGCCCGGGGACTACGTCGGCGGCATCCTCACCGCGCTGACGCAGGCCGACCAGGCCGAGGGCATCAACGTGGACCGCCGCCTCGGTATCCGGATCACGTTGCGGGTCGGCGGCGAGCTGAAGCCGAACCTCGCCATAGAGGACCTGCACGTGACGTACGACGGGTCGTCGAACCCGTTCGGCAAGGGCGACGCCACCGTCACCTACAAGATCCACAACGTCGGCAACGCCGCCCTGTCCGGCAAGCAGACGGTGTCGGTCTCGGGTCCGTTCGGTGTGCTGCGGGTCCGGGCCGGCGACATCGCGGCACCTCCGGAGCTGCTCCCGGGTGAGAGCTGGGACGTGACGGTGCCGGTACACGGCGTGGCTCCCGCCGTCTCACTGGCCGCGACCGTCACCCTCACTCCCCTGCTCACCGACGTGTCGGGGTCCACCACCTCGCTCAAGCCGGTGCAGGCCACGGCCCACGGCTGGGCGCTGCCCTGGACGTTCCTGCTGGTGCTCGTCGTGCTGATCGCCGTGGTCGTCGGGGCGTACCTGTACCGCCGCCGCAGCCGGGCGCAGCGCAAGGCACGCGAGGACGCCCGGGTGCGAGACGCCGTGGCGCAGGCCCTCGGCGGACGGGAGCCGCGGACGTCCTGACCGGCCACCGCAGCGCCCACCGCGACCGCCCGGCGGGCCAGGGCGACCGCGGCGGCCGGTCGCCCTTGTGGGTGAACGGCACTCAGCGCCCGGCCGGGCCGGCCCCCGAGCCGGCATGCTGCGACGGTGACGCCGGCCCGGGAAGGAAGCTCACATGGTTGACGCGGACGTGCCAGAGCGGATGCAGGCTGCCGCCTTCGACGAGTACGGCGGGCCGGAGGTGATCACCCTTCGGAAGCTGCCGGTGCCGGAGATCGGCGCCGACGAGGTTCTGATCAGGGTCCTGAGCGCCGGCGTCGGGGTGTGGGACGTGTACGAGCGCGAGGGCGTACTGGTGCCGGAGGGCTCGGCCCTCCCGATCGTGCCCGGCTCCGACGGTGCGGGAACCGTCATCGCGGCCGGCAACACGGTGACCAACCTGGCGGTGGGTGACCTGGTCTACGTTTCCGCCACCGCCCGGCCGAAGGGCGGCTTCTACGCCGAGTACGCGGCCGTCAAGGCCGAGTACGCCGCGAAGGTGCCCGACGGGATCCCCGCCGAACACGCGGGCGCGATGTCCACCGACGCCCTGACCGCACTGGCCGGGCTGGACACCCTCAGCCTGTCGGGCGGCGACTGGCTGCTGATCTTCGGTGCCAGCGGCGGGCAGGGTCACCTGGCCGTGCAGCTGGCCAAGCGGCAGGGCCTGAAGGTGATCGCGGTGGCCTCCGGGGCGGACGGCGTGGCGCTGGTGACCCGGCTCGGCGCCGACGTCTCCCTCGACGGCCACGGCGACCCCGCCGAGGTGCTGGCGACGATCCGGGACGCGGCCCCGGGCGGGGTGAACGGCATCCTGGCGATGGCCGGCGGCAAGACGCTGGACCGGCTCACCGAGACGCTGTCCGAGGGCGCGGTCGTCGCCTACGCCCACGGTGTGCGGCCGGAGCCGCGCGAACGGTCCGGTGTGACGGTCCGCGCGTACGACGGCGTTGCCAACGCTGGGCAGTTGCGGCGGCTCAACGAACTCATCGAGGCCGGGCCGTTCGTGGTGCACGTCGCGGAGAAGTTCCCGTTGGGCAAGGTGCGGGAGGCGCACCAGCGCCTGGGCACCTCCTACCTCGGCAAGCTGCTGCTGACCGTCGGCTGAGACCTCAGCCGGTGCGCTGTTGCGGCACGCGTACCGATGCCATGCCGGCCGCCGTCGCGGCCTGGATGCCCAGGTCGGTGTCCTCGAAGACCAGGCACGAGCCCGGGGGTACGCCGAGGTGCTCCGCCGCGAGCAGGAACGCCTCCGGGTCGGGCTTGGCCCGCGTGTAGTCCTCGGCGCAGACCAGCACCTCGAACCGGTCCAGCAGACCGAGCGTGTCGAGGGAGGCGGTGACCGACGCCCGGGTGCTGCCGGACACGACGGCGAACGGAACCCGCCGGTGCGCGTCGTGGATGTGCGCCAGCACCTCGGGCACGGCGGCGAGCTGCGGCAACAGCTCCTGGTAGATGCGCTCGCGGCTCTCCACGACGGTCGCGACCGGCATGGCCAGGCCGTGCCGCTCGTTCAGGGCGACGATGATGTCGGCGGTCGGCCGGCCACCCCAGGCGTAGAACAGGTCCTCCGGGAACTCGCAGCCCCACTCGTCGAGCGCACGTTGCCACGCCAGGTAGTGCAGAGGCATCGAGTCGACGATGGTGCCGTCGCAGTCGAACAGGTACGCCGCGAACTCACCGGGTGGCAGAGGCAGACTCACCGGGGAAGGGTACAGCGGATCTCGTTCAGTCGCCGGTGACGGAAGCCAGCCGGCGCAGCAGGTGCGCCCGTTCCGGCTCGGTCCCGACCAGCGCCAACGCGCTGCGGTACGCCGCCGCGGCCTCGTCGAGGCGGCCGAGCCGGCGCAGCAGGTCCGCCCTGGTCGCCGGATAGAGGCGGTAGCCCCGCAGACGCGGATCGTCGGCCAACCCGTCCAGCAGGGCGAGCCCGGCGTCCGGCCCGTCCCGCATCGCGACGGCGGCGGCCCGGTTCGGCGCCACGACCGGTGAGGGGACCATGCCGAGCAGCACGTCGTAGAGCGCCACCACCTGGGGCCAGTCGGTGCTGGCCACGTCGACGGCCTCGTCGTGCAGCGCGGCGATGGCGGCCTGCACCCCGTACGGTCCGGGCGCCGGACCGGTCAACGCGACCACCACCAGCGCACGCCCCTCGTCGATCATCGCGTGGTCCCAGCGTCCACGGTCCTGATCGTCGAGGAGGACCATCGCGCCGTCCGGCCCGGTCCGGGCGGCCCGCCGAGCGTGCACCAGCAGCAGCAACCCGAGCAGACCGGCGACCTCCCGTTCGGCGGGCAGCAGCCGGCGCAGGATCCGGGCCAGCCGGATGGCCTCCTCGGCGAGATCGGTCCGCTGGAGATGCGGGCCGGAACTGGCGGCGTACCCCTCGGTGAAGACCGAGTAGACGGCCTGGAGCACGGTGGGCAGCCGCCCGGAAGGATGGCCAGCCGGGTGGCCAGCACCCGGTCGCGGCGCAGGCGGTCGACGGCGCGCCGGCGGGCCGTGGTGAGCAGCCAGGCGCCGGGCCGGCTCGGGACGCCCTCGCTCGGCCAGTGCACCAGCGCCGCCTCGATCGCCTCGGCGGCGACCTCCTCGGCCAGGTCGAGGTCGCCGAAGCGGTGCACGAGCGAGGCGAGCAGCCGGCCGCGTTCCTCCCGGAACACCGCCTCCACGGACTCTGCCGCCGCCTGCGCACCCGTCACGGTCAGACCTCGACGTCGATCTCGGCGATCGGGCGCACCTGCACCGACCCGCCGCCGGTGGCGCCGGGGCTGCGGGCCGCCCAGTCCAGTGCGACGTCGAGATTCGGCACGTCGATGATGTCGTACCCGCCGAGCACCTCCCGGGTCTCGGCGAACGGCCCGTCGGTGATCGCGCGTTCACCGTCCGCGCCGACCTGCACCGTCGTGCAGGTGTGCAGGTCCTGCAACGGGTGCCCGGAGACCCAGATCCCGGCGTCCTTCATCTCCCGGTCGTAGCGGATCCAGTCCTCGAAGGTGCACCCGTTGCCGACGGCCTCCCCGTCGATCGCGGGGCTCATGAACAGCAGCATGTACTTCACGTTTCGGCTCCTCTCGGTGCGGCGGGTCGCCACACAGCATGACGACGATCGGCGGCCCGGGATATCGACGCGGCGTCCGGAACTTCCCCGGGGCGTCAGGGGCGCACCGGCCGCGCCGGTGCGATCCGGGGGTCACGCCGGTCGTTGCGCCGCTCGTACCAGGTGACCGCGATCAGGAAGAGGGTCAGCAGGGCCAGCTCGGCCAGCGCGGGCAGGGACCGCGCGATCGGCAGCAGGACCAGCGGCAACAGCGCGGCGACGACCTGCCCCGGACGCCCGGTACGCAGGGCCAGCCGGCGGAAGACCAGCCGCGCGAGCAGGTAGAGGGTGGCGCCGCCGTAGAGGGCGGCGGCCGCGGGCCAGCTCAACCGCGCCGAGTGCGGCGGCTCCTCGGAGAGTTGGCCGAGCACCTGCTCGATGCCGAGCGCGATGAAGATGGCACCGATGATCAGCGGCGCGTGCGCGAGCCCGTACGCGTCGCCGGCGACGCTGGACCGCCGCTCGTCCGGCACCCGCAGCACGGACTGCCGGGCGGCGGGCGCCAACCGGTCGAAGTAGAGCCACCACAGGCAGATCGTGGTGACCAGACCGAGCAGCGCCGCGACCAGCCCGGCACCGTTCGGCGCCGTCGTCCTCGGCCCCGCACCGGCGGCGATCAGCGCCTCACCCAGCGCGATGATGAGCACCAGGCCGAACCGTTCGGTGAAATGGTCCAGGCTGCGCAGCGGCCACGGGCGGTAGGCGGAGGCGACGCGGGAACCGCCGATGTCCACCAGAAACGCGACCGTCCAGAGCACGGTCTGAGCGACACCGCCGAGCAACGCGCCCACGATGAGCGGGAGCCAGGCCGCCGCCACCGGCACGGCGAAGAACCGCAGGGTCGAGCGCAGCGGCGCGTCCTCGGTGCTCGCCCAGAGCAGCACGACGAGTTGCACCGCCCTGGTCACCCAGGTAGGCCAGAGCCAGTGTGAGGGGCGCGTCGAAGAGGCCCGGACCCTGCCGCCACGCGTCCGGCAGCACCAGCGCGGCCACGAATATCGCGGCCATGGCCAGCAGGGTGGCCGCGCGGGCCGGGCCGACGTCCGCGCGGACCAGGTTGCCCAACCAGAGGTACGGGCCCCAGGAGTAGATCAACAACAGGAGGAGGATGAGCCCCTGGGCCAGAGTGAGCGCCGTCGGCGGTTGCGCCATGAACGTGATGACCCGGGTGAGCGCGAAGACGAAGACCAGGTCGAAGAAGATCTCGAACATCGTCGTCCGGTGCTGGTCACCGACCGGCACCGGACGAACATCGAAAATCCCCCTCATCCTCGCATTCTGCGCCAGGCGTGGCAGCCGTCGGCGGAGATCGCCGACGGTGCGCTCAGGCCGAGGCGTCGATCCGGCGCCGGCTCCGCTCGGCTCGCCGTCGCACCTGCTGGTACGCGCCGGTCAGCCCCATCGCCCGGCGTACCTCGATGAGGGTCTCGCGTACCTCCAGGCGGGTCCGCTCGGTGCCCTCGACGATCAGCCGGTCGACCAGCCCCCGGTCCGCTTCGATCTCGGCCCGGCGCTCCCGGATCGGCGCCAGAAACGTCTCCAGCGCCACGACCAACCGCTCCTTGACCTCCACGTCGCCGACCCGCCCGGCCCGGTAACGGCGGACCAGGTCGGCCACCTCGGCACGATCCGGATTGAACACCTCGTGGTACGCGAAGACCGGGTTGCCCTCCACCGTTCCCGGCACGTCCGCCCGTACCCGGTTCGGGTCGGTGTACATGCCCAGCACCTTCCGGCGCACCGTCGCCGGATCGTCGGAGAGGGCGATCGTGTTGCCCCTGCTCTTGCTCATCTTGGCGGCGCCGTCGGTGCCCACCAGGCTCGGCGTGTCCGCCGGAATCAGCTCCGGCACCGGGAAGACTTCGCCGTACAGGTGGTTGAACCGGCGGGCGATCTCCCGGGTCACCTCGACGTGCGCGGCGTTGTCCCGGCCGACCGGGACCACCTCGCCCCGGACGCACAGGATGTCCGCGGCCTGGAGCACCGGGTAACCCAACAGCCCGTACGGCATCTCCTCCTTGCCGGCGTCCCGGGCCATGTCCTTGAGCGACGGAACCCGTTCCAGCCGGGGCACCGTCACCAGGTTCTGCAGGAGCGTGTTGAGGTCGCCGACCTCCGGGATGGCCGACTGGAGGTAGAACGTGGCGCGCGCCGGATCGACGCCGGCGGCGAGGATGTCGGTCACCATCTCGCGGGCGTTGCGTGAGACCTGGTCGATGTCCTCGCGACGGTTCCTGGTGGTCAGCATGTGCAGGTCGGCGATGATGAAGAAGCTCTCGTAACACTGGTGCAACCGCACCCGGTTGGCGATGCTGCCGACGTAGTGGCCAAGGTGCAGGCGGCCGGTGGGCCGGTCGCCGGTGAGCATGCGTGCGACGGACATGACGGTGTGCCTCTCGTACTCGGAAGGTGGGTCACGCGTGGGCGCGCGCCGAGCGGGGCCGACAGGCCCTCTCGGTCAGCGGGGTCGACTCAGCGAGTCGCCCGCCATCGCGCGCCGGCGCGGAACCGCAGACCACCGGCACGGAGGACATCGAGGAGTTGCTCACGGCCGTCGCCGGAGCTGGACGGGAACCGGGGCACCACGCCGAGCGGGAGGCCGTCGACCATGTCGACCGCCTCCGACGCGCAGCTGCCCGTTCGGACCACGACCTCAGATTACCCGCGGCGTCGCTCCGGGCGGTGGCAGGTGACGGTCGCTGTAGTACCTGCCGACACGTTCCCGGTACCCCGGGTCGGCCGCCTCCCGGGCGAAGGGTGGAGCGTCCTTGATCTCCTGCCGGGTGCAGTCGACGTGCACGACGCGTTCCTGATGATCGACCTGGAACACGGTGCCGGCCGGGAGCAGCACCTTGCGTCCGAGGATCCACGGCCCGGTGTCCACCACCAGGTGGCCGGCATCGCTCTCGTCGCTGGCCTCGTCGATCGTGCCGATGCGCCCGTCGGTCGCCTCCACGTGGTAGCCGACCAGGTCGAGCGGGGTGCCGGGACCGGGGGCGTCGGGGCCGTCGTACCCACCGTCGGGGCGGTCCGGTGGCGTCGACGTGGGGGTGGTCTGGTCGTACCCGCCGGCCAGCGCGGACGGATCGCGCCAGGCCCAGGGATTGAAGATCGAGGGTTGCACGGGGCACCTCCGGGGGACGGCTTCGGCTGTCCTCCTACGCACTGCCCCGCCCGCCGACGTCGGAAACGGGCTGACCCTCCCGTGCCCCGGGCGGCGCACGACCGGATGGGCCTCTCCGAGATCACCGTGGTCGGCGACCGGCTCGTGGTCATCGACGTTCGGCCCGGTGAGCAGCCGCGCTGGCATACTCGGCAGCCATGGTGCTGTCGCGAGGGTGGTCTGTCTTCCTGGTCGGGGTCGGGATCTGGACCTGGGTGATCTGGCCGAGGTTCGCGGTAGCCATCTGGCAGGACCCACGGTCGTGGGCGGCCGGCACGGTGGGGGACGGCGCGCCCACCAGTTTTCTGTGGGTGCACGCGCTGCTCATCGCGGCTTCGCTGGCGATCGGCACGACCGTGGGCGTCCTCGGCGTCCGTGCCTGGTTGGCCGCCCGTCGACACCGCGCATCCTGACCTGCGTCGACGTCGTTATGGCGAGAGTGTGACGCGGGACGCTACCCGTCGATTTGACGATCAAACCCGCGGACGCGTAACTTTCTCTCTGCCAGCGCGGAACGGGGCAAACGGGACGAAAGTCCTGAGGCACCGGAACGGACTGGCAACCGGGTCAGGCAGGGGTTCGCTCCTGCGGGACACGGTCCGGGCGGGGCTCGCCGGATCGGCCGCGAGGCGGATTTGGTGCAGCGGAACCGACCGGGTAAGGTTTACGACCGGCAGGGCACCGGGCAAGTCTGCGGGAGACCGCAGCGGCCGGCCTGCCAAATCCGACGACCTGACGCAGCGGTTCGCTGCTGCGTGAGTGCGCCGGGACCAAGCCGCACGAAGCATGACAGACCGGGACACACGGTTTGACACGGCGAAGACGGTAAGGTAACGTAGTAAAAGTGCCCGGCGCGAGAGCGGCGGGGAAGCAGAGCGAAAAGCCCCGAGACGGGTTCCACGGAATGTGGGGCTTCTGATCGGTGTGTGGTTGTTCTTTGAGAACTCAACAGGGTGCTTGTAAAGCCAGTGCCAATTATGATTTATACCCCGGACTGGTCAGGCTTCGGTTTGGCTGGT
>NZ_WBKR01000123.1 GCF_008868155.1 Micromonospora sp. ALFpr18c | reverse complement strand
TTCCACCACCTTGGTGATGCGGCGGGTCACCAACTCCACCTGGGTCTTTGCCGCTCCTACGAAGGCGGTGCGGTCGGCCACCAGGAGGTCGATGTCGGCTCGGGACAGGCCGAGACGGCCATCTGCCGCCAGGCGGTCGAACAGGTCGTTCTCCGGGGCGCCCTTCTCGCGCATGGCCAACGCCACGGCGACCGCGTGCTCCTTGATCACCTCGTGGGCGACCTCCCGGCCGACGCCGCGCCGGACCGCCGCCACCAGGATCTTCGTGGTGGCCAGGAACGGCAGGAAGCGCTCCAGCTCCCGGTTGATCACCGCCGGGTACGCGCCGAACTCGTCGAGCACGGTGAGGAACGTCTGGAACAGCCCGTCGGCGGCGAAGAACGCGTCCGGCAGGGCCACCCGCCGGACCACCGAGCAGGACACGTCCCCCTCGTTCCACTGGTCACCGGCCAGCTCGCCGACCATCGACAGGTAACCCCGGATGATCACGGCGAAGCCGTTCACGCGCTCCGACGAGCGGGTGTTCATCTTGTGCGGCATGGCGCTGGAGCCGACCTGGCCCGGCTTGAAGCCCTCGGTCACCAACTCCTGGCCGACCATCAGCCGGATCGTGGTGGCCAGCGACGACGGCGCGGCGGCGACCTGCGCCAACGCGGCCAGCACGTCGAAGTCCAACGAGCGCGGGTAGACCTGCCCGACGCTGTCCAGCACCCGCGAGAAGCCCAGGTGCTCGGCGACCCGGCGCTCCAGCTCGGCCACCTTGTCGGCGTCGCCGTCGAAGAGGTCAAGCTGGTCGGCGGACGTGCCGACCGGCCCCTTGATGCCCCGCAGCGGGTAGCGGCCGATCAGATCCTCCAGCCGCTCGTACGCGATCAGCAGCTCCTCCGCCGCCGACGCGAAGCGCTTGCCGAGCGTGGTGGCCTGCGCCGCCACATTGTGCGAACGACCGGTCATGACCAGCTCGGAGTGCTCGTGGGCCAGCCAGGCCAACCGCGCGAGGGTGGCCACCACCCGGTCCCGGATCAGCTCCAGCGAGGCGCGCACCTGGAGCTGCTCGACGTTCTCGGTGAGGTCGCGCGAGGTCATTCCCTTGTGCACGTGCTCGAACCCGGCGAGCGCGCTGAACTCCTCGATGCGGGCCTTCACGTCGTGCCGGGTGACCCGCTCCCGCTCCGCGATCGAGGCGAGGTCGACCTGGTCGAGCACCCGCTCGTACGCCTCGACCACACCGTCCGGCACCGGTACGCCCAGATCCCGCTGGGCGCGGAGCACGGCGAGCCAGAGCCGCCGCTCCATCCGGACCTTCTCCTCGGGCGACCAGAGGGCGACCAACTCGGGCGAGGCGTACCGGTTGGCGAGCACGTTGGGGATCGTCGTCACGTACCTCATTGTCCCGCACCCGCTGACCAGCACCCGGACCGGGCCGGGGCCGGCCACCCGGACCGGGCCGGTCAGGGGCGGTTGAGCTCGTAGATGGTGACCGGGCCGGCGACCAGCCGGACCTGGGCCAGCCGGGCCAACTCCGCCGACACGGCACCGGCCCGGGTGTCGGCGAACAGCCACCGGACCCCGTGCGCCGTCCGGAGCCGGTCCAGGTCGGCCGGGGTCGGGGCGCTGAACACCCCGTCGTTGAGCGCGAGCAGCGCCTGGTCGGGGAAGTTCTGCCGGGCGTACCCGAGGTTCTGCACGCCGTGCGCGGCCACGACCGCGTCGGTGTAGCCCCAGCTCTCCACCACGGTGCGGTGCCCGCCCAGGCCGGTCACCCAGAACGCACGGGCGTCGCAGTGCGGGGTGGTCCGCACCGGCCGGCAGTGCACGTTGGTGGCGACCACGTCGTCGTCGGCGGCGTTGTCGTCCAGCCACAGCGCGGCGCGCATCTCGTCGGCGGTCAGCGCGTACGGCTGCGGCCCGGTGGCCGGCGGGCCCGGCTCGGTCAGCACCGAGCGGACGGTCCCGCCCACCACGACGGCGGCGCTGGCACCGAGCATCGCGGCGGTGATCCCGGCCAGGGCGATCGTCGCCGCCCGCCGGGGACTGCCCGGCGAGGGGACACGACGCCGCCACAGGGCCGCCACTCCGACGGCGAGCGCGGCGGCCACCGCCACGAACAGCACGTACCGGGCCGCCGAGAGACCCAGCACCCGGAGCCACCCCTCGATCGTCGAGGTGGTGGGGGTGCCGGGACGGTTGATCCTCGGCACGGCGAGACCCACCACCGTGCCGGCCGTGGCGAGCCCCGCCAACGCGCCGGCCACGGCGGGGACCACCAGCGCCGGCCAGGGTGCCCGAGCCTCGGCGAGGGACCAGGTGGTCAGCACGACGCCGATCGGGATGACACCCATCCAGAAGTAGATCTGACTGATCGACGGGTGCTGGAACACCCAGGTGGTGGCAGCCCCGGCCAGGACCGTGCCGGCGAGCAGCCAGACGGCCGGGTCGGCCCGGTGCCCCCGGTCGACGAGCAGGCTCATGCCCACCCACCGTGGCGCCTGACCCAACACCCACCAGGCGACCACGGAGAACGCCAGCAGCCACCCGAGGGCGCCACCGTCGTTGATGCCGGGCGGCAGCGGCGCACTCGGCCAGATGCCGTCACCCGGGCCGAGAGTTTCGGCGTACGGGGCGATGAAGTGCAGCAACGCCAACCCCTGCACGCGCAGCGTGGAGGCCCCGCCACCGGCGAACAGCCGGAAGCCGAGCGCCATCGCCGCCACGAGGCAGGCCAGCGCGGCCAGCGCGGGTCGTGGGATCTGCCGCTTCCGCCACCAGAAGACCACCGCGGTGAGACCCAGGCCGGCGACCAGTGGCGGCAGGGCGCTGGATTTCGCCCCCGCACACACCAGCCCGAGCGCCGGGACCAGCGGCCACGCCGGGCCGAGGGAACGCCCCCGGGCCACGTCGACACAGAGGCCGGCGAGCAGCAGCAACGGCACCAGCACGTACGTTTGCGACGGGCTGGCGTACGACAGCGGCATCTCGCCGGACGCGCCCACGGGTGAGCCGAGCGTGACCGCGCTCCCGGTGAGGGCGGCGAGGGCGACCACCGGGCCGGCCCAGACCGCCCGACTCAGATCACGGACGAGCCCGGCCGCGAGCAGCACCGCCGTACCGACAACCGGCACCAGCCAGAGTCGCAGCAGCACCATCTCCGGCGGGATGCCGGTGACCATGCTGCCGCTCGCGATGTGCGCGTCGGAGAGGTAGTGGTAGCGCAGGGCCTCTCCCGCGACGTGCGGCAACTCGAACGGCATCGCCCGGGTCAGCTCCTGCACCAGCCCCAGGTGGTAGAGCACGTCCGGGTAGTAGCCGCCGTACACCGGAGGCAGCGCGACCATCCGCCACTGGGTGTACGACCAGGCCAGCACCACCAGCAGCGCCGCGCCCATCCCCCAGTGCCAGGCGACCGGCAGGGGTCGGTGCTCGCCGACCCGCCAGTGCCGACGCAGCCCGGGAACGGCGGCGAAGGCGATGAGTACGGGCAGCGGCCACCACCGCAGCAGGGACTGCTGGCCGGTCGCCGCGGCCAACGCCCAGGCGGCGAGCTCCAGCAACAGGCCGGTGGCCGCGCCGAAGCCGAGGTCCTCCGGAAGGTTGCCCCGGCTGCCGCGTAGCGCGCGGTGCACCAGGGTCCCGGGGAGGATGAGCGCGAGGACCCAGTACGCGGAGAACCGGGCGAGATCCGGGGCCGGCACGCTGCCGCGCGACCAGACCAGGAGCAGCGCGGCGATCACGAGCACCCAGGGCAGCGTGGTGAGGACCGGTAGGAGGGCGTTTCGCCGTGTCGCCGGGGCCGGGGTGTCGATCCGATCGGCCAGCAGGGTGTCAGCCACGGACGCCGACCGCCGGTCCGACGGTCGGCGTACGTGAGCCGTCGTCGCCCCGGCTCCGCGGGACCGTCCCGGTGCCCGGCAGCTCGTCGTGAGAGTCGAACCCGATGTGGAAGGCCGGCCGGTTCTGCACGGTGGCGTAGATCCGGCCGACGTACTCGCCGAGCAGGCCGAGGCAGACCAGCTGCACCCCGCTGAGCAGCAGCACCGCGACGAACATCGAGGTCCAGCCGGGGATGGTGGCGCCGGAGACGTGAACGACCATGCCGAACACGATCAGCGCGAGGCAGAGCAGGAAGCTCGACATCCCCAGCCAGGTGGCCAGACGCAGTGGCGCGGCGGAGAAGTTCGCCGTGCTCTCCCAGGCCAGGGCCACCATTCGGCGCAGCGGGTACTTCGTCTCCCCGGCGGCGCGGGCCGCACGGTCGTAGCGCACCTCGGCGCTCGGGAAGCCGAGCGACGGCACCAGCAGCCGGTAGACCGGGGCACGTTCCGGCAGCTGGCGCAGGACCTCGATCACGTCCCGGCTGAGCAACCGGAAGTCGCCGGCCTGCGCGGGCAGGTCGACGCCGACGAGCCGACGCATCGCCCAGTAGTAGCCACGGGCGGTGTTGCGCTTGAAGACCGTGTCGGTGCTGCGGTCGGCGCGAACGCCGTAGACGACATCCACCCCGTCCTCGCGGGCCACGCGGAGCATCTCGGCGATGGTCTCCGGCGGATCCTGGAGATCGGCGTCCAGGCTGACCACCCACCGGCCGACGGCCCGGTGCAGCCCGGCGGTCAGCGCCGCCTGGTGGCCGCTGTTACGCCGCAGCCGCAGCACCCGCAGCTGCGGCCAGTCCCGGCCGTGGTCGAAGAGCACCGACACGGTGTCGTCCCGGCTGCCGTCGTCGACGGCGACCACCTCGTAGTCGACGCCGAGCGCGTCGAGCACCGGCCGCAGCCTGGCGACCAGGGCCGGGATGACCGCGGTCTCGTTGAACATCGGGATGACCACCGAGAGGGTGGTTGTCCGTGGAACGACGGACTCCATGGTGTTACGGCCCCGTTCCGCACGCAGGAGTGATCGGTTCAGCAGCGATCACCATCGCGTGGTAAACCCTCCACCAGCGGGCCGACTCCTGAACGGTCCGTTAACGCCGGTTGGCTGGTGCCCCGGGAAGGGACGATCGAGGCGCTCAGCGCTCCAGGATCGCCGTGACGCCCTGACCGCCGGCGGCGCAGATCGAGATCAGTCCGCGCCCGCTGCCTCGCTCGGCCAGCAGCTTGGCGAGCGTGGCGACGATCCGCCCGCCGGTGGCGGCGAACGGGTGCCCGGCGGCCAGCGACGAGCCGTTCACGTTGAGCCGGTCGGTGTCGATCCCGCCCAGCGGCGCGTCCAACCCGAGGCGGTCCTTGCAGAACTCCGGCGACTCCCAGGCGGCGAGGGTGGCCAGCACCTGCGACGCGAACGCCTCGTGGATCTCGTAGTAGTCGAAGTCCTGCAACGTCAGCCCGGCGCGGGCCAGCATCCGGGGCACCGCGTACGCGGGTGCCATCAGCAGCCCCTCGTCGCCGTGCACGAAGTCCACCGCCGCGGTCTCCGACCAGCTGAACCAGGCCAGGACGGGCAGGTTGTGCGCCGCCGCCCACTCCTCGCTGGCCAGCAGGACGGTGGACGCGCCGTCGGTGAGCGGCGACGAGTTGCCGGCGGTCATGGTGGCCTGCTCGGCGTCCGGGCCGCGGGTGCCGAAGACCGGCTTCAGCGCGCCGAGCTTCTCCAGGGTGGTGTCCGGGCGGAGGTTCGCATCGCGGGTGAGCCCCAGGTACGGCGTCATCAGGTCGTCGAAGAAGCCCCGGTCGTACGCGGCGGCCAGCCGCTGGTGCGAGCGCAGCGCCAACTCGTCCTGGGAGCGCCGGTCGATCTGCCACTGCACCGCGGTGCGGGCCGCGTGGTCCCCCATGGACAGGCCGGTACGCGGTTCGGCGTTGCGCGGGATCTCCGGCTTGAAGGGCTGGAGCGGGCGCAGCTTCGCCGCGATCTTCAGCCGCGCGCCGAGCGTCCGGGCCGAGTTGAGCTTGAGCAGCGTGCGCCGCATCTCCTCGTTGACCGCGAGGGGCGCGTCGGAGGTGGTGTCGACCCCGCCGGCGATGCCCACGTCGAGCTGCCCGAGGGCGATCTTGTTGGCGACGAGGATCGCCGCCTCCAGGCCGGTGCCGCAGGCCTGCTGGATGTCGTACGCCGGAGTGTGCGGGTCGAGTCGGGATCCGAGGACGACCTCGCGGGTGAGGTTGAAGTCGCGGGAGTGCTTGAGCACCGCCCCGGTCACCACCTCGCCGACCCGCTGCCCGGCCAGCCCGTACCGGGCGATCAGACCGTCCAGTGCCGCGCCGAGCAGGTCCGCGTTGGACGCGTCCGCGTAGCGGGAGTTGGAACGGGCGAAGGGGATGCGGTTGCCCCCGATGACCGCGACCCGCCGGGTGCTCTGCACGATCCGCCTCCTCGACATGTGTTGCTCGAACCCTACTCGCCAGTAGGCTACGCCCATGACCGACAGGTACGCGAGCTTCGTCCAATCGGCCGCCGGCCGAGCGCTGGTCAAGCGCCTCGGGCTGCCCGACCCGCCCCGGCTGCGCCGGTACCACCCCGGCGATCCGCTGCTGCCCGGGCCGGCCCTGCTCGGCGCGGCCACCGGCGGCCGGCTCGCCGACCCGGTTGCCAAGATCCTGACCGCCGCCGGGGTCGAGCTGCGCGACACCGGCACGACCGGACCGCAGGATCGCTTCGGAGCCCTGGTGTACGACGCCAGCGGCATCACCGACTCCACCCAGCTGCGTCAGCTCTACGACTTCTTCCACCCGCAGGCCCGGTCCGTGCTGCCCAGCGGCCGGGTGATCGTGCTCGGCACCCCGCCGCGGGAGTGCGCGACGCCCCGCGAGGCGACCGCCCAACGCGCCCTGGAGGGGCTGGTGCGCAGCATCGGCAAGGAGTTCGGCCGGGGCAGCACCGCGCAGCTCGTCTACGTGACGCGCGCCGAGGGCGGCACCGGGACGAGCCTCGAGTCGACGCTCCGGTTCCTGCTGTCCGGCCGGTCCGCGTACGTCTCGGGCCAGGTCATCCGGGTCGGTGCCGGCGCGGCGAGCGCCCCGGCCGACTGGGACCGCCCGCTGGACGGGCAGGTCGTGCTGGTCACCGGCGCCGCGCGGGGCATCGGCGCGGCGCTGGCGACGGTGCTCGCCCGCGACGGCGCGAAGGTCGTCGCGCTCGACATCCCGGCGGCCGGGGACGCGCTCGCCGCCGTGGCGAACGGCATCGGCGGTACGGCCCTCCAGCTCGACCTGACCGCCCCGGACGCGCCGACCCGACTCGCCGACCACCTGGCGGGCCGGCACGGCCGCGTCGACGTGGTGGTGCACAACGCCGGCATCACCCGGGACAAGACGCTCGGCCGGATGGACGCCGACCGGTGGGACCAGGTCGTCGACGTCAACCTGTCCAGCCAGGAGCGGATCAACGACGTGCTGCTGGAGCGGGAGCTGATCCCAGCCGGCGGCCGGATCATCGGGGTCTCGTCGATCGCCGGGATCGCCGGCAACCGGGGGCAGACCAACTACGCCACCAGCAAGGCCGGCGTGATCGGGCTGGTCGACGCGCTCGCCCCGGCTCTGCGCGACCGGGACATCAGCGTCAACGCGGTGGCCCCCGGCTTCATCGAGACCCGGCTCACCGCGCGCATCCCGCTGGTGGTCCGGGAGGCGGGCCGACGGATGAACAGCCTGGCCCAGGGCGGGCTGCCGGTGGACGTGGCCGAGACGATCGGCTGGCTGGCCTGGCCAGCCAGCGGCGCGGTCAGCGGCAACGTGGTCCGGGTCTGCGGCCAGAGCCTGCTGGGGGCGTGATGGGCGGCGCGGACGACGAACTCTCCCTGCACGAGCTGATCGACGGCCCGACGGAGACCCTGTCGGCGCAGACCCAGGCCGCGGCTCGCCGGCCGGAGTCGGGCGGCCGCACGCTCGTGGAGCTGCCCCGGCTGCCGGCGGCCGGCGCGTTGTACCGCAGGGCCGTGCTCGGTGCGGTGCCGGGCCTCGGCGGCGGGCGGCGTGGACCCGACCTGCCGGCGGTCGAGCTGGGCGTCGGCGGGATCACCGTCGACCGGGCGCACCTGGCCGACTACGACCGGGTCTGCGGATTCCGGCTCACCGACCGGCTGCCGGGCACGTTCCCGCACGTCCTGGGCTTTCCGCTGGCCCTGCGGCTGATGACCGCGCCGGAGTTTCCCCTCCCGCTGATCGGCCTGGTGCATGTCGAGAACCGGATCACCGTGCGCCGCCCGATCACCGCCGACGAGACCCTCGACTTCACGACGTACGCGGAGAACCTGCGCCCGCACGACCGGGGGCGGCAGGTGGACGTGGTGCTGGTCGGCTCGGTCGACGGGGAGGAGGTCTGGCGCGGCGTCTCGACGTACCTGGGTCGGGAGCGCAGGCCCGCCGGGCGGGACCGAGGCGAGCGTCCCGCGGCTCCGGTGGCCACCGCGCGCTGGCGGGTGGAATCCCGCGTCGGTACGGAGTACGCCCGGGTCTCCGGTGACCACAACCCGATCCACACCAGCCTGCTCGGGGCACGGCTGTTCGGCTTCCGCCGGCCGATCGCGCACGGCATGTGGAGCAAGGCGCGCTGCCTGGCCGCGCTGGAGGCCCGGCTGCCCGACGCCTACACCGTCGAGGTCGCCTTCAAGGTGCCCGTACCGCTGCCGAGCACCGTCAACTTCGTCCTCTTGCCGGACGGCGGTTTCGCCCTGCACGACTCCCGCGGACGGCCGCACCTGGCGGGTCTCGTGCGCTGAGCCCTCTTGGCAGGGTTGCATCCGTGCGCTAGGTTGTTCTCACAACGAGATGTTCTCAGAATGAGAGTGACACGGTGAACGAGCAGGATTTCCTGGCGACGTACGACCCGCGGGACTACCCGTCGGTCGCCGTGACCGTCGACGTGGTGGCACTGACCATCCGCGACGGCGCACTGCACCTCCTGCTGATCCGGCGCGGACAGGCGCCGTTCGAGGGGCACTGGGCGCTGCCCGGCGGCTTCGTCCGACCCGACGAAGACCTGACCGCGGGTGCCCGACGGGAGCTGGCCGAGGAGACCGGGCTCGGCGGTGAAGGGCTGAGCCGCGTACACCTGGAGCAGTTGGGCAGTTACGGCACGCCCGACCGCGACCCGCGGATGCGAGTCGTCTCGATCGCTCACCTCGCGTTCGCCCCCGACCTGCCGGACCCGGCCGCCGGCACCGACGCCGACGAGGCGATCTGGCTGCCGGTGACCGCGTTGACCAGCCGGCAGCTGGCCTTCGACCACGGCCGGATCATCGACGACGCGCTGGAGCGGGCCCGGTCCAAGCTGGAGTACACGCCGCTCGCCACGCGTTTCCTCGCCGCCGAGTTCACCATCAGTGAGCTGCGCGCCGTCTACGAGACGGTCTGGGGTCACCCGCTGCACGCCGGCAACTTCCACCGCAAGGTGCTCTCCGTGCCGGGCTTCGTGGACAGCACGGGCGCCAGCACCGAACGCGGCGGCGCCCGGGGCGGCCCCCGCGCCCGGCTCTACCGGGCCGGTGACGCCCGGCTGCTGCACCCGGCGCTGCTGCGTCCCGCCCGCGAGGAGACGGTGCGATGAGGACGGCGGCGGCCATCGGCCTGGTCGCGGCCGCCCGCACCGATGCCGACCTGTTCGGCGCCGACCAGCCGGCCCGGCGGTACCGCGAGCTGGTCGCGGCCCTGCACCCCGACCGCCTGCCGGCCGACCCGGCGGTACGCGCCGAAGCCCTCGACGCGTTCATCCACGTCACCAGCCGGTGGCAGGCCCGGCAGGTCACCGTCCTCGGTGACTACCGACTCGGCGCGCCGGTCCACTCGGGCGACCTGGCCGACCTCTACGACGTCGGCGACGACCGGCTGCTCAAGCTTCCCCGACGACCCACCGACAACGACCTGATGGCCCGCGAGGCGCACGCCCTGTGCACCATCGCCGAGCGGGGCGACCCGCGCTACCTGCCGTACGTGCCCCGGCTCGTCGACGAGTTCCTGCACCGCGACGCCGCGACCGGCGCGCAACGGCGGATCAACGTGCTCGCCACCGCGCCCGGCCTGCACGACCTCGACGAGGTCCGGCGCGCGTACCCCGACGGGCTGGACGCCCGGGACGTGGCCTGGATGTGGCGGCGGCTGCTGGTGGTGCTCGGCCTGGCCCACCGGGCGGGCGTGGTGCACGGCGCGGTCCTGCCGCGACACGTCCTCATCGAGCCGGACGCCCACGGCGTGGTGCTCGTCGACTGGTGCTTCTCCGCCCCGGTCGGCAGCACGATTCCCGCCCTGGTGCCCGGCCACGACGGGTGGTATCCGGAGGAGGTCCCCCGCAAGCGGCCCTGCGGGCCGGGCACCGACATCGCGATGGTCAGCCGCTGCATGAGCTGGCTGATGGGGGCGCGTGCGCCCCGCGAGCTGCACGCCTTCGCGCAGGGCTGCCGGCAGCGGTCGCTGGACTCCCGACCGGACGACGCGTGGCGTCTGCTGCGCGAACTCGACCAGGTGCTGGACCGGCTCTACGGGCCACGCACCTTCCGACCCTTCACCCTCAACCCGTAAGGAGCTGTCATGGGCAGTGGAATCTGGTCCACCGACGTGTACGACGCCGCCGACCGCTACCGGCGCTCCACCGGCCGCAGCGCGTTCTCCTACAGCGACAGCGGGGCACGCACCGTGCACGCCGCACTCGACCCCCGCGACGCCACCCGTGAGAGCCGCGACTCCGACGAGCACCCCCGGTCGACGCCCATCGCGGTGCTCTTCGACGTGACCGGCTCGATGCGTACGGTCCCGCGCGTCCTGCAGACCAAGCTGCCGCAGCTGCTCGGGCTGCTGCAACGGCAGGGCTACGCCAGCGACCCGCAGATCATGTTCGGCGCGATCGGCGACGCCACCTGCGACCGGGTGCCGTTGCAGGTGGGCCAGTTCGAGTCGGACAACCGGATGGACGACGACCTCGGCCGGATCGTCCTCGAAGGCGGTGGCGGCGGGCAGATGAGCGAGTCGTACGAGCTGGCCATGTACTTCATGGCCCGACACACCGTCACCGACAGTTGGGAGAAGCGCGGCCGGCGCGGCTACCTGTTCATCATCGGCGACGAACTGGCGTACCCGAAGGCGAAGGCCCGGGAGGTGGCCGGCCTGATCGGTGACGACCTGGCCGAGGACGTGCCACTGCGGCAGGTCGTCGACGAGGTGACCCGCCGCTGGGACACCTACTATCTGCTCCCCGCCGGCAGTCACTACGCCGGCAACGCCAAGGTCCTCGACTTCTGGCGGGACCTGCTCGGGCAGAACGCCGTCGTGCTCGACGACCTCGACGCGGTCTGCGAGACCATCGCGCTCACCATCGGCCTCGGCGAACAGGCCATCGACCTGGACGAGGGCCTTCGCCACCTGCACCGCACCGGCTCGGCCGCCGCCGGCACCGTGTCCAAGGCGCTGGCCCGCCTCGGCCGGGGGCGGCGGGCCGAGGTGTCCACGCTGCCGGCGTTCCGCGACACCAGCGGTGCGGTGACCCGGCTGTGAGGCACGTGGCGGTGGTCGACCTCGGCTACGGCGACGCGGGCAAGGGCACGGTGGTGGACTGGCTCTGCGCCACCCGACCCGTGCACACCGTGGTCCGCTTCAACGGGGGCGCGCAGGCGGCGCACAACGTCGTGCTGCGCGACGGGCGGCATCACACGTTCGCGCAGTTCGGCGCTGGCACGTTCCATTCCGGTGTCCGTACGCACCTGTCGCGGCACGTGGTGGTGGACCCACTGGCACTGGCCGCCGAGGCCGACCATCTCGCCACGGTCGGGGTACCCGACGCGCTCGACCGGCTGACCGTCGACGCCGACGCGCTGCTCGCCACCCCGTACCACCGGGCAGCCAACCGGGCCCGGGAGATCGCCCGGGGAGCCGACCGGCACGGCTCCTGCGGGCTGGGGGTGGGCGAGGCCGTCGCGTACGGGCTCGCCCACCCCGACGAGGCACCCCGGGTCGCCGACTGCCATCGTCCGGCGGTGCTGCGTCGCAGGTTGACCGCCCTGCGGGACCGGCTGACCGCCGAACTGGGCCCGCTGGACGCCCCGCCGGTCGAGGACTGCCTGCCCGCCTTCACCGGGTTCGCCGGGCGGGTCGAGATCGTCGACGGGAGCTGGCTCGCCGGGGCGCTGCGCGCCGGCACCTGCGTCTTCGAGGGCGCGCAGGGCATCCTGCTCGACGAGTGGCACGGCTTCCACCCGTACACGACGTGGAGCACCACCACGTTCGCCAACGCCGACAACCTGCTCGCCGAGGCGGGCCAGACCGGCGACGCGACCCGGCTCGGCGTGCTGCGGATCGTCACCACCCGGCACGGAGCCGGCCCGCTGGTGACCGAGGACCCGGCCCTGCCTCTGGCCGATCCGCACAACCCGACGAACCCGTGGCAGGGCCGGTTCCGGTTCGGCCACTTCGACGCGGTCGCCCACCGGTACGCCCTCGCCGCGGCCGGCGGGGTCGACGGCCTGGCGCTGACCCACCTCGACCTCGCCGGCCCCGACCTGCGGATCTGCCGGCGCTACGACACCACCGACCGGCTCACCCCGGGCCGGCCCGGCGACCTGGATCGGCAGGCGGCCCTCACCGCCCGCCTGCTGCGCTCCCGACCGGTGTACGACGACCCGCCGCCGGACTGGGCCGAGGCGGTGAGCGCGGAGCTGGACACACCGGTGGTGCTGACCTCGCACGGCCCCACCGCCGACGACAAGACCCCGCACGGCCCGCTGCTAGCCCCACCGGCCCTGGTCCACGGCTGACCCCGGGGCCGCTCTCCCCCCGTCGATCTCGCACTTTCGGTCGTTGCTCTGCGGCTTTTGTAGGGTTTGGTTCGGACAGGAAGTGCACAGATCGGCGCGGGGAGGAGTGGAGGTTATGCCACCGGGCGGGTCGCGCCCGGCCAGCATGGGGGAATGGAAGCCCTGCTCGACCTCCTCCGTGGGACGGTCACATCACCATGGGTGTACCTGGTGATCTTCGGGCTCACCGCGGTCGACGCGTTCTTCCCCGCGGTGCCGGGCGAAGCGGCGGTGATCACGGCGGCGGTGCTCTCCGGGAGCGCCGGTCATCCCAGCCTCACCCTGGTGATCATCAGTGCCGCCACCGGTGCGCTGGTCGGGGACCACATCTCGTACGCGATCGGTCGGGGTGGCGGGGCGCACCGGCTGGCCCAGCTGCCCGACGGCAGCCGCCGACAGGCCAGCTCCAACTGGGCCCGCCGCGCCGTGGACCGGCGCGGCGGAATCATCCTGACCACCAGCCGGTACGTGCCGGGCGGCCGGACCGCCGTCACCCTCACCATGGGCGCGGTGCGCTATCCCCGACGGTCGTTCCTGCTGTACGACAGCATCGCGGCGGTCACCTGGGCCCTGTACTGCGGGCTGCTCGGCTACTTCGGCGGGTTGGCCTTCGAACGTGACCCGGTGAAGGGCGTCCTGGTCGGCGTGGGGCTCTCACTGGTCGTCACGTTCGGCCTGGAGGGTTTCCGGTGGCTGCGCCGCAGGGCACACCGCCGCGCCGCCGCCCGACGTTGACCGGCGCGCACGTCACAGCAGATCGGCGTCGTACACCAGGATCGCCACCTGGACCCGGTTGGCCACCCGGAGTTTCGCCAACGCGCGGCTGACGTGTGCCTTCACGGTGGCCTCGCTCATCGTCAGACGCCGAGCGATCTCCGCGTTCCCATGCCCGCGCGCCACCTCCCGGACGATGTCCAACTCCCGCGCGGTGAGCGGAGCGAGTCGCTGACGCGCAACGTCCCGGCGGGCCGGCCCGCGCTCGGCGAAGGAGCTGATCAGCCGCCGGGTGACGGTCGGGGCGAGCATCGCGTTCCCGGCGGCACCATGGGCGCGGTGCGCTATCCGCGACGACGGTTCCTGGCCTTCGACGCGCTGGCCGCCTGCTCGTGGGGGCTCTACTCGGCGCTGGTCGGCTACCTCGGCGGGCTGGCCTTCGAGCAGGACCCGCTGCGCGGTCTGCTGCTCGGTCTGGGCCTCGCCCTGACGGTGACGGCGATCGTCGAGGTGATCCGCTGGCTGCGCAACCGCCGCCGGGTGGCGCGGGCCGAGCCGGGCACCGACAGTGTTTCCGCCGGGGCGGTCAGCCGGCCGGCGGACGCCAGGTGACGCCGTGCAGCAGTTGGCCGGCGCCGAGCCAGGCCACGTTCATCATCCGGGTGGCGGTCTTCTCCGGGTCGGCCTCCGGGTGGTCCGCGAGCCAGTCCGCCAGCGACTCGGACGCGCCGACCAGGGCGTACGCGACGACCTCCAGGTCGACGGCGGTGATCTCGCGACCCTCGGCGCGGAGGGCGTGGTCGAGCATCCCGGCCACCACCTCGACCAGACGGGTCCGCATGGTGGCCAACTCGCCGGCGAACGGCTGCTCGCCCCGGGCCTGCCGGTAGAGCACCGCCCAGCCGTCACGGTGTGCGCCGACGAAGCCGAAGAACGCCCTCAACCCGCGCCAGAGCCGTTCGTCGGCCGGCAGGTCGGGGACGGCGGCGCCGGCGATGGCCTGCATCATCCGGGTGCCCTCCCGGTGCAGGCAGGCGACGAAGAGTTCTTCCTTCGTGCCGAGGTACGCGTACACCATGGGCTTGGAGATGCCCGCGTCCTCCGCGATCTCGTCCATGCTGGCAGCGTGGAAACCCCGCCGGGAGAAGACTTTCACGGCCGCGTCGAGCATCTGCTGCTCACGGACGGCACGTGGCAGACGCTTGAAGGCGGGCGCGGTGGACACCTTGCGAGCATACCTACTCGTGCGTAGGGTTACGCGCGAGTAGCCAAATCTTCCGGAAGGCGTACCTCATGTCTGACTTCGACCCGGCCACCTTCGCCAACGTCGGCCCCAAGGAGTTCGCCCAGCTGGTCAAGTCCACCCCGGACGACAAGATCGCCCAGGTGATGTCCGGTGACCTGCGCGGCAAGGTCCTGGGCGAGGTGTTCGGACGGATGCCGTCGCTGTTCCGCGCGGACCGGGCCGGCTCCACCAACGCGGTCATCCACTGGATCATCACCGGTCGCCCGGACGGCGGCAGCGACACCTACGAGGTCGTCATCGCCGACGGCAAGTGCGAGGTGAACGAGACCCCGCAGCACGACCCGAAGCTGAGCCTGACCATGGGCCCGGTCGAGTTCCTGAAGATCGTCTCCGGTGGCGCCAACCCGGTGATGATGTTCATGACCGGCAAGCTGAAGGCGAAGGGCGACCTCGGGCTCGCCGCCAACATCGCCAACCTGTTCGACATCCCCAAGGCCTGACATGGCCGAATTCTCGCTCGACCTGAACGAGGAACAGCGGGATCTACGCGACTGGGTGCACGGCTTCGCCGCCGAGGTCGTGCGCCCGGCCGCCGCCGAGTGGGACGAGCGCGAGGACACCCCGTGGCCGGTGATCCAGGAAGCCGCCAAGGTCGGCCTCTACGGCTTCGAGTTCCTCGCCACCTGCTGGGCCGACCCCACCGGGCTCTCCCTCCCCATCGCCAGCGAGGAACTCTTCTGGGGTGACGCCGGCATCGGTCTGAGCATCTTCGGCACCTCGCTCGCGGTCGCCGCCATCTACGGCGCCGGCACCCCCGAGCAGATGGTCGAGTGGGTGCCGCAGTGCTTCGGCGACATCGACTCGCCGGCCGTCGCCGCGTTCTGCACCAGCGAACCCGAGGCCGGCTCCGACGTCGGCGCGATGCGCACCCGGGCCGTCTACGACGAGGCCACCGACGAGTGGGTGCTCACCGGGCAGAAGGCGTACGCCACCAACGGCGGCATCGCCGGAGTGCACGTGGTCACCGCCTCGATCGACCCCACGCTCGGCTCCCGGGGCCAGGCGGCGTTCGTCGTACCGCCCGGCACCCCCGGCCTGACCGCCACCCGCAAGCTGCGCAAACTCGGCCTCCGCGCATCGCACACCGCCGACGTCTTCCTCGACGGGGTACGCGTACCCGGCCGTTGCCTGCTCGGCGGCAAGGACTCCCTGGACGAGCGGTTGGCCCGCGCCCGTTCCGGTCAGCGGGCCAGCGGACAGGCCGCGATGCGCACCTTCGAGCTGTCCCGACCCACGGTGGGCGCGCAGGCGCTCGGCGTGGCCCGGGCCGCCTACGAGTACGCCCTGGACTACGCCAAGGACCGGGTCCAGTTCGGACGGCCCATCATCGAGAACCAGGCGGTCGCGTTCGCGCTGGCCGACATGCGGATGGAGATCGACGCGGCACGGCTGCTCGTCTGGCGGGCCTCCTGGATGGGCCGCAACAACCGTCCGTTCACCGCGGGCGAGGGCTCGATGTCCAAGCTCAAGGCCGGTGAGGTGGCGGTGTCGGTCACCGAGAAGGCGGTGCAGCTGCTCGGCGGGGCCGGCTTCCTGCGCGACCACCCGGTCGAGCGCTGGTACCGCGACGCCAAGATCTACACCATCTTCGAGGGCACCTCCGAGATCCAGCGACTGGTCATCTCACGGGCCATCTCCGGGATGCAGATCCGCTGACCCCCGGCCCGGCTCCTCGGCCCGGCTGGCTCCTCGGCCCGGCTGGCAGGTTGGCCGGCTGCCTCCTTGGCCCGGCTGTCGGTCGGGCCGAGGAGGCAGCCGGCGTCCTGTCTATCCGTGCCGTCTTCGTCACTCCACGCCGACGCCGGCTGGGCCTACCGGCACGCCGGGTGCATGATCAAGGAAGACGCCCCGGTTGAAGGGGGCTGTTCGCGTACCACCCCCAAGGAGGTCTGCGGCATGGACCGGCCGTTCATCGTCACCACGCTGACCCGTCGTGGCCTGCTCACCCCGGGCCGGCCGGTCCGGATCGCCTCGCAGCTCAACGCGCTGCGCAGGTGGGGGTGGAGCCTCGCCGGCGAACTCCGCCAGGCAGCCGCGAGAGACCCCGGACGACCGGCGGTCATCGACGAGGACGGCAACGAGCTGACCTACCAGGACCTCCTCGACCGGGCCGAACGCATGGCCCGGTCGATGCGGGCCGGGCTCGGCGTACAGGCCGGCGACCGGATCGGTGTGCTCTGCCGCAACCACCACGGCCTGATCGAGACGATCGTCGCGGCCACCCTGCTGGGCGTGGACGCGGTCCTCGTCAACACCGGGCTCTCCGCGGCCCAGCTCGCCACCGTCGCCGAGGAGCAGCGACTCCGCCTGCTGGTGCACGACGACGAGTTCACCGAACGGGTCCTCGGCCTCCCCGCCGAACTGCCCCGCCTCGACGAACGCGGCCGCGAGGAACTCGTCGCCGGGGCCCTACCCGGCGAGCTGCACCCACCGGAACGCGACGGCCGGATCATCGTGCTCACCTCCGGCACCACCGGGGCACCCAAGGGCGCCCGCCGGCCCACACCCAACGGATTCGGCCCACTGGTGTCCATCATCGACCGAATACCCCTGCACGCCCGGGACCGGGTGATGATCGCCGCACCGATCTTCCACACCTGGGGATTCGCCGCCCTCCAGGTCTGTTTCGCGCTACGGGCGACCATCGTGGTGCAGCGCCGCTTCGACCCGGCCGCCACGCTCGCCGCCCTCGTCGAACACCGGTGCGACGCTCTGTTCGCCGTACCGGTGATGGTGCAACGGCTGCTGGAGGTCCCCCCGCCCGACCCGCGCCCCAACCTCACGGTCGTCGCGGTCAGCGGCTCGGCACTGCCCGGTGGGCTGGCGCCCCGGTTCATGGACGTCTACGGGGACGTGCTGTACAACCTCTACGGCTCCACGGAGGTCTCCTGGGCCTCCATCGCCGGCCCGCCCGACCTGCGCCAGGCACCCACCACCGCCGGCCGCCCACCACACGGCACCCGCCTGGAGATCCTCGACGACACCGGCCAGCCGGTGCCCGAGGGACGGGTCGGTCGGATCTTCGTCGGCAACGAGATGCTGTTCGAGGGCTACACCTCCGGTGTCAGCCGGGAGACCCGCGACGGGCTGCTCGACACCGGCGACCTCGGTCGACTCAACGCCGACGGGCTGCTCTTCGTCGACGGCCGGGCCGACGACATGATCGTCTCCGGTGGCGAGAACGTCTTCCCGTCCGAGGTGGAGGACCTGCTCGCCCAACTACCGCAGGTCCGCGAGGCGGCCGTGATCGGCGTACCCGACCCCGAGTACGGCCAACGGCTCGCCGCGTTCCTCGCCCTGCACCCGGGCGAGACCCTCGACCCGGAGGCGGTCCGCGAGTACGTGCGGCACTACCTGGCCCGGTTCTCCGTCCCCCGGGACGTGGTCTACGTCAAATACCTGCCCCGCAACGCCACCGGCAAGGTGCTCGCCCGCGAACTGCGCCGCTACTACGGCTGAGACGCCGAACCCACGCTCAGCCCGGGATCGTGATCCGACCTTCGACCGCGGCGGCGGCGATGTCGGTGCGGTACTGCGACCCGGCCAACTCCACCCCGTCCACCAGCGCGTACGCGGCGTCCCGCGCGGCGGCCAGGTCGGCGCCGGTGGCCGTACCGCAGAGGACCCGGCCACCGGCGGACAGCAACGCGCCGTCGCCGGCCCGCAGCGCGGTGCCGGCGTGGATGATGCCCGGACGGTCCGCGCCAGTGATCACATCGCCGGTACGCGGCGCCGCCGGATAGCCCTGCGCGGCGAGCACCACGGTGACTGCGGCGCCGTCCCGCCACCGCAGCGGCGGGTGCTCGGCCAGCGTGCCGGTGGCCGCCGCGTGCAACAGCCCACCCAGCGGAGTCTCCAACAGCGCGAGCACCACCTGGGTCTCCGGGTCACCGAAGCGCGCGTTGAACTCGATCACCCGGGGGCCGGCGGCCGTCATCGCGAGACCGACGTAGAGCAGACCGGCGAACGGGGCACCTCGACGGCGCAACTCGGCCAGGGTCGGGTGGACGACCTCACGCATGACCTCGTCGACCAGGCCGGGCGGAGCCCACGGCAGCGGCGCGTACGCACCCATGCCGCCGGTGTTCGGGCCGGTGTCACCATCGCCGATTCGCTTGAAGTCCTGTGCGGGCAGCAGCGGCAGGGCCGCCTCGCCGTCGGTCACCACGAAGAGGCTGACCTCCGGGCCGTCGAGGAACTCCTCGACCACGACCCGGCCACACTCCGCGGCGTGCGCCAGCGCGGCGGACCGGTCGTCGGTCACCACCACGCCCTTGCCCGCCGCCAGCCCGTCGTCCTTCACCACGTACGGTGCGCCGAACTCGTCGAGCGCCCGCGCGGTGCTCTCCTCGTCCGTGCAGACGTACGCCCGGGCGGTCGGCACGTTCGCGGCGGTCATCACGTCCTTGGCGAACGCCTTGGACCCCTCCAGCCGAGCTGCCTCGGCCGACGGGCCGAACACGGCGATGCCCTTGGCGCGTACCGCGTCGGCAACCCCGGCGACGAGGGGCGCCTCCGGCCCGATCACCACCAGGTCAGCGCCGGTCTCCACAGCCAGCGCCGCCACCGCGGCAGGATCGGAGGCGTTCACGGCCCGCAGCGAGGCCACCGAGGAGATCCCCGGGTTACCCGGCGCAGCAACCAACACGGAAACAGCCGGGTCGCCGACCAACCCGAGCGCGAGCGCATGCTCCCGCCCGCCACCACCCAC
>NZ_WBKR01000122.1 GCF_008868155.1 Micromonospora sp. ALFpr18c | reverse complement strand
GGTGGGGCGGGATGCACGAGGCGAGCACCCTGGACGGCGCGTCCCGGTGGCAGCGGTTCCGCTACGTCACCCTGCCGATGCTGCGGCCCACCACCTTCCTGGTGCTCACCCTCGGCCTGATCGGCTCCTGGCAGGTCTTCGACCAGGTGTACGTGATGAGCCAGGGCGATCCGGCCGAGACCACTGTCACGCCGGCGTACCTGTCGTACCGGACCGCGTTCCGGGACTTCGACTACGGCTCCGGCGCGGCGATCTCGTTCGTCCTGTTCCTGATCATCATCGTGCTCACGCTGATCCAGCGCCGGGCGCTGGCCGAGCGGGACACCGACCGGCCGCGCCGCGGCTGGTGGCGTCGACGCGTACCGGAGAGGTCCTGAGATGGCCGTGCCCACCGACCGCCCGGCGGCGGCGCCCGCGCGGCGCGACGAACGGGCGGCCCGCACCCTGGTCACCCGCTTCCTGGGGTACGCCACGCTGGTCTTCTTCGGACTGGTGTTCCTCTACCCGTTCGTCATCCAGATCGGCAACTCGCTCAAGACCGAGTCGGACGCGGCGGCGAACCCGCTGTCGCCGTTCCCGGACCCGCTCAGCCTGGCCGGCTTCGAACGGATCTTCGCCGGCACCAACTTTCCGCTCTGGCTGGGCAACTCGCTGCTGGTGACCGTGCTGGTCACCCTCGGGCGGGTGTTCTTCGACTCGCTCGCCGGGTACGCGTTGGCCCGGCTGCGGTTCCGGGGGCGCGGCGGGCTGTTCGCGGCGATCATCGCGGTGCTGGCGGTGCCCGGCGTGGTGCTGCTGATCCCGAAGTTCCTGGTGTTCAACCAGCTCGGTATCTACAACAGTTACGCCGGTCTGGTGGTGCCGTTGCTGGCCGACGCGGCGGGCGTGTTCATCATGAAACAGTTCTTCGAGTCGATCCCGGTGAGTGTGGAGGAGGCCGCCCGGATCGACGGGGCGAGCATCTTCCGTACCTTCTGGTCGGTGGTGCTGCCGATGGCGAAACCGGCGCTGATCACCCTGACCATCCTGTCGTTCCAGGGCTCGTGGAACGAGTTCCCGCACAGCCTCGTGTCGGTGCAGGACCCGGACCTGTTCACCCTGCCGCGAGGGCTGGCCGACCTGGTCAGCGGCTCCCTGGGCAGCGGCACCCAGTACCCGCTCAAGCTGGGCGCCGCCCTGCTGGCCACGATCCCCGTGGCGATCCTCTTCGTGGTGTTCCAGCGCTACTTCGTCCGCGACGCCAACGACGGCTCGGACAAGGGCTGACCCGTGCCGGTGCGGCGGCCCCGGGCCGCCGCACCGGTCACTCGGCCGGGACCTTCTCGGTCGGTACGGCCACGTGCAGGCGCACCTGCGGCACCAGCATGTCGTCGACGTCCAGCGCGCGGGCCGCGCCGTCGGGCACCCAGCCGGTGCTGGTGAGAAACTTCCGGGTCGCCTCGTCACCGTCGAACGCCCAGGCGACCGCCCGGCGCAGGCCGTCGGACCGCCACAGGTCGACGGTGGCGGCGAGCAGCCGGCTGCCGTGCCCCCGCCGGCCCCACCGCGGCTCGACCAGCAGGTCGGTCACGGCGGCCACGTCCGGGCCGAGCGCGTCGGTCGGCTCGCCCGGAGCGAGGGCCTCGGCGTCGGCCGGACCCGAGGCGGCGAACCCCACCAGATACGATTGCTCGGCCTGTTCGACGGCGACCAGCACCCGGTGCGCGCCCGAGGGCGGCTCCAGCACCGCGGCGCTCCACCGCCGGGCGAGGAACGCCTCGTCCAGGTTGTCGAGCACGTGCCGAGGCAGGATCCGGCGGTACGCGACCCGCCAGGTCGCGAGCTGGATGCGTGCGATCTCGCCGGCGTCCTCGGGACGCGCCGGGCGGACGTACCCGAGAGCCATGGGACGGAAGCCTACGCAGGGCCAGGGAGGCGACGGTGGCGCAGGGTGCCAACAGGACGACCGCGCAGGTCGTCGGGGTGGTGATGCTCGCCGCGGCGGTCACCGCGTTCCTCGCCGTCGCGGCGGTACGCCACGGCTTCTTCGATCTGAAGGTCTACTACGGCGCGTTGACGTGGTGGGTGCACGACGGCGGGGAGATCTACGACTACCTCAAGCCGAACACCCAGTACGGCTTCACCTATCCGCCGTTCGCCGCGCTGGTCATGCTGCCGATGGCGTACCTGCCGTGGTGGGCCGCGATCGTGGTGAGCGTCCTCGCCAGCGTGGTCACCACCACGGTCCTGATCTGGTGGCTGGTCGACCCGATCGCCCGGCGGGCCGGGTGGACCCGGTGGTTCGCGCTCGCCGTCGCGTTGTGCCTGGCCGCCGCGTTCGAGCCGATGCGCGAGACGATCAACTTCGGCCAGGTCAACACGCTGCTGCTCTTCCTGGTGGCGGTGGACCTGCTGCGGCTGCTGCCGTCCGGAAACCGGTGGGCGGGGGTGGGCATCGGGCTGGCCACCGCGATCAAACTGACCCCGGGCATCTTCATCGTCTACCTGCTGGTCACCGGTCGGTGGCGCGCGGCCCTCACGGCCAGCGGCGCGGCCGCCGGGGTGTCCCTGCTGGCCGGTGCGCTGTTCCCGGACGCGTCCCGGGAGTTCTGGACCGAGGCGCTGTGGAACACCGGCCGGGTGGGCGAGCTGGCCTTCGTGTCCAACCAGTCGTTGCGCGGGGTGGTGGCCCGGCTCGACCCGCAACACCCGAGCACGCTGCTGTGGCTGCTGCTCGTGCTCGGCACCCTGGCGCTTTGGGCGTGGCGGTCCCGCTCGGCCGTGGCGGCCGGCGACGAGGCGACCGGCCTGGCGCTGACCGGCGCGGTGATGTGCCTGGTCAGCCCGGTCACCTGGGTGCACCACCTGGTCTGGCTGCTGCCCGCGCTGATCCTGCTGGTGGACAACGCGACGGCCGCGCCGGCCGGCCGCCGCCGGCGCGTCCTGCTGGCCGCCGCGACCATCGGGTACGTGTTGCTGATCAGCCGGACCGTGTGGGTCTGGGAGAAGGACTTCACCGGCGTGGACGGCTTCCTGGGCAGCAACGCCTACGTCTGGATCAGCCTGGCACTGCTGGCCTTCCTGCCGGTGCGCCGGTGGCTGACCCCGGACGGGTCAGCCGTCGAGACGTCCGGCGTACCGCAGCTCGACCAGCCCGACCGGCGGACCCCCGCCGGCGAGCGGCACCTGGTAGGTCGACTGCTCACCGTCCGGTGACAGGCCGGCCCGTTCGTAGAACCGGCGGGCCCGCCGGTTGTCCGCCAGCACCCACAGCCGGTAGCCGGTCCAGCCCCGCTCGCCGAGCCCGGCGCGGGCGGCGTCGAACAGCCCGGTGGCGGTCCCGTCGCCCCAGAACGCCGGCTCCACGTAGAGCGCCAGCACCTCGCCGACCGCCGGGTCGAGGTCGCCGCGGTCCTGGTTGCGGCGGTACGGCCCGAAGGTGGTGAAGCCGACGACCAGGCCGTCCACCTCGCCCAGCAGGGTCGTGAACGGATGTTCGGGGTCGGCGGTGCCCACGTCGCGGCGGCGCTGCGCCCAGGCCGCCACGTTGAGCCGGCCGAGCACCTCGTCCGGCATCACGCCGGCGTAGCCCGCCTGCCAGCCGTGCACGTGCACCCGGGCGACCGCCTCGGCGTCGTCCGGCTCCTCCCGGCGGATGGTCAGCATTGCACCGTTCTATGCCCCGATGGCGGTCCGAGTCCAGCTTCCCGCACCGGCGTCGTACCCATGAATTAAGGTCGCCGACGATGGCCGCACCGGAATCACTCTCGCTCGCCCAGGCCCGCCGCGTGGCTCTCGCCGCCCAGGGCTTCGCCGACCCGCCGCCGGCCGGTGTGCCCACCCGTCGGCACCTGCGCCGGGTGCTCGACCGGGTCGGGCTGATCCAGATGGACTCGGTCAACGTGCTACAACGCGCGCACTACCTCCCTCTCTACAGCCGGCTCGGGCCGTACCCGACGACGCTGCTCGACCAGGCCGCCTACCGGCGCCCGCGTGACCTGTTCGAATACTGGGGTCACGAGGCGTCGCTGGTCCCGGTCGGGCTGCACCCGATGCTGCGCTGGCGGATGGCCCGGGCGCACAGCGAATCCTGGGGCGGCATGCGACGCATCGCCCAGGAGCAGCCGGAGCTGGTCGCCTGGGTCCGCGACGAGGTGGCCGCGCGGGGGCCGCTCACCGCCGCCGAGATCGAGCACGACGCGCCCCGCGAGACCGGCAACTGGGGCTGGAACTGGTCGGCGGTCAAGCGGGCTCTGGAATACCTGTTCTGGGCGGGCGAGGTGACCGCCGCGGAGCGCAGCACCTCCTTCGCGCGCCGCTACGACCTGCCCGAGCGGGTGCTGCCCGCGGCGGTGCTGGCCGCGCCCACCCCGACCGACGCCGAGGCGTACCGGACGCTGGTGGGCCTCGCCGCGCGGTCGCTCGGGGTGGCCGCCGAGCCGGAGCTACGCGACTACTTCCGGTTGCCGCTGGCCGGCGCCCGGCAGGCCGTCGCGGAGCTGGCCGAGGCCGGCGAGCTGGTGCCGGTCACCGTGGCGGGCTGGCGGCAGCCGGCCTGGCTGCACGCGTCCGCCCGGCTGCCGCGTTGGGTCCGGGGCAACACCCTGGTCAGCCCCTTCGACCCGCTGATCTGGGAGCGGGCCCGCACCGAGCGGCTCTTCGACTTCAGCTACCGGATCGAGATCTACGTCCCCGCGCCCCAGCGGGTGTACGGCTACTACGTGCTGCCCTTCCTGCAGGGCGACCGGTTCACCGCCCGGGTCGACCTGAAGGCCGACCGCAAGGCCGGGGTGCTGCTGGTGCCGGCCGCGTGGTTGGAGCCCGGCGCCGACGCGGGGGAGACCGCGGTGGCGCTCGCCGCCGAGCTGTACCGGCTCGCCGGCTGGCTCGGCCTGGACGCGGTGGCCCCGCCCGCCGCCGGCGACCTGGCCGGTCCGCTCAGCGCCGCGTTGGCCGGCGTGTCCGGTGTACCGTGAGCGCGTGACGAGCGTTCCCGGTCCGGTCGACCAGCCGCAGCCCGCACCCGGGGCGGTCCACACGGTGCCGGCCGATCCGGCCGGCGCCGCTCCGGTCGGTTGGCCGACGCCCCCGCCGGGTGGTTACCCGCCCCCCGAACCGGACCGGCTCACCCGTTTCGTGCTGCGGCTCTACGAGCGCTCGCCGCGCTGGGCGGTGCCCCTGGCCGCGGTCGGCTGCGTCGCCGCCGGCATGGGTTACGCGCTGCTCAGCAACCCGACGTACGCCGACCCGGACGCCGCGCCGACCTGCCTGCTCAAGCTGACCACCGGGCTGGACTGTCCGGGCTGCGGTGGCACCCGCGCCCTCTGGTACGTGCTGCACGGCGACCTGCCGGCGGCCGCCCGGCACCACTTCCTGTTCGTCTTCGCGCTGCCGTTCCTCGCGTACCTCTTCGTGGCCTGGGCGGGCAACCAGGCGTTCGGGTGGCGGCTGCCCGAGCTGCGGATCAGCTCCAAGGTCATCGGCGGTTTCCTGGCCGCGTGGCTCGCCTTCTCGGTGCTGCGCAACCTGCCCTGGGCGCCGTTCACCTCGCTCTACGTCTGACCCACCGGCGCGCCGCTCACCCGCGCCCTCGGCGCACCTCACCCGCGCCCTCGGCGCACCTCACCCGCGCCCTCGGCGCACCTCACCCCAAGATCGTGCTCGATCCTGGATGTGGTGGTGTCGGGCGCGGCGGATGCCACTACATCCAGGATGTTGCGCGATCTTGCAGGCGACAGCTGCTGGGCCGAGTGATCGACATTGCACGGGGCGCGCCTGAGTTGGGCCGGACGGCGCCGCGCCACTACAGTCCCAGGCATGCCGGAGATGGTGCAGCCCCAGGTCAAGTTGATCGCGTGGACCCAGTTCGCGGCCCCGGACGACGTGCCGTGGTCGACCGACGCGGAGGGTGGCCAGGCGCTCGCCGAGTTCGCCGGCCGGGCCTGCTACCAGTCGTGGAAGAAGCCGAACCCGGCGACCGCCACCAACGCCGGCTACCTGGCGCACATCCTCGAGGTCGGCCACCTGAGCGTGCTGGAACACGGCTCGGTGACCTTCTACTTCACCGGGGTGTCCCGCTCGTTCACCCATGAGCTGATCCGGCACCGGCACTTCTCGTACTCCCAGCTCTCCCAGCGCTACGTCCCCGAGCGGGACGCGGCCATGGTCGAGCCGGCGGTGATCGCCGACGACCCGGAGCTGCACAAGAAGTTCGTGGAGGCCGCCGAGGCGAGCGTGCGGGCGTACACCGAGTTGCTGGAGGGGCTGGAGCAGCGGTTCTCCGACGAGCCCAACCCGACGCTGCGTCGCAAGCAGGCCCGGCAGGCGGCCCGCGCGGTGCTGCCCAACGCCACCGAGACCCGCATCGTGGTGACCGGCAACTACCGGGCCTGGCGGCACTTCATCGCCATGCGGGCCACCGAGCACGCCGACGTGGAGATCCGTGAGCTGGCCGTGGAGTGCCTGCGCCAGCTCCAGGAGGTCGCCCCGAACGTCTTCGCCGACTTCGTGATCTCGACGCTGCCGGACGGCACCGAGGTTGCGGCCAGCCCGCACGAGGCGTCCTGAGCCCTTCCCCGGCAGGCCCCGGCTTGTCGTCCGCTAGGTTGGAGGGTATGACGCACGACCACCCCGACGCCTCGGCCCGACCGGTGTCCCGCCCTTTCGGCCGGGTACTCACGGCCATGGTGAGCCCGTTCACCCCCGACGGCTCACTCGACCTCGACGGCGCCGCCAGACTGGCCAGCCACCTGGTCGATGAGCAGGGCAACGACGCGCTGGTGGTCAACGGCACCACCGGCGAGTCGCCGACCACCACCGACGCGGAGAAGGAACGCCTGATCCGGGCCGTGGTGGAGGCCGTCGGGGACCGCGCCAAGGTGGTCGCCGGTGTCGGCACCAACGACACCCGGCACACCATCGAGCTGGCCGCCGCCGCCGAGAAGGCGGGCGCACACGGTCTGCTGGTGGTCACCCCGTACTACAACAAGCCGCCGCAGAGCGGGCTGCTGCGGCACTTCACCGCCGTGGCCGACTCCACCGGACTGCCGGTGATGCTGTACGACATTCCGCACCGGTCGGGCGTGCCGATCGAGACCGAGACGCTGGTCCGGCTCGCCGAACACGGCCGGATCGTCGCGGTCAAGGACGCCAAGGGCGACCTGACCGCCACCAGCTGGGTGACCAGCCGCACGGCCCTCGCCTTCTACTGCGGCGAGGACGCCCTCACCCTGCCGGCGCTGGCCGTCGGATCGGTGGGCGTGGTCGGCACCTCGACGCACTTCACCGGGGCGCTGACCGCACAGATGATCGAGGCGTTCGACGCGGGGGACCTGCCGGCCGCGCTTGCCCTGCACCGGCGGCTGCTGCCGCTGTTCACCGGCATCTTCCGCACCCAGGGCACCATCCTGGTGAAGGCGGGCCTGGCGTCGCTGGGCCTGCCGGCGGGCCCGGTGCGACCCCCGCTCGTGGACGCCACCGACGACGAGATCGCCCAGCTGCGCGCGGACTTCGCGGCAGCGGGCCTGGAGCTACCCGAATGAACGAACGACACGATGGGCGCCGAGTGACGGCGTCGCAGAATGAGGTGGACGCGTGACCGAGGCGCACATCGAGGCGGAACTACCCCCGCCGCTGCCAGAAGGTGGCCTGCGGATCATCCCGCTCGGCGGGCTCGGCGCCATCGGTCGGAACATGACCGTCTTCGAGTACGACGGCAAGTTGCTGATCGTCGACTGCGGCGTGCTCTTCCCCGACGTGGAGCAGCCGGGCGTGGACCTGATCCTGCCCGACTTCGGCCCGATCCTGGACCGGCTCGCCGACGTCCAGGCGATCGTGCTGACCCACGGTCACGAGGACCACATCGGCGCGGTGCCGTACCTGCTCGCCCACAAGCCCGACATCCCGCTGGTCGGCTCACAGTTCACCCTGGCCCTGGTCGAGGCGAAGCTGGCCGAGCGGCGCATCCAGCCGTACACGCTGACCGTGCGCGAGGGCGGCCGCGAGCGGCTCGGCCCGTTCGAGTGCGAGTTCTTCGCGGTCAACCACTCGATCCCGGACGCGCTCGCGGTGGCCATCCGCACCCCCGCCGGCCTGGTGCTGCACACCGGCGACTTCAAGATGGACCAGCTCCCGCTGGACGGCCGGATCACCGACCTGGCCGGGTTCGCGCGGCTCGGTGCCGAGGGCGTCGACCTGCTGCTGTCCGACTCCACCAACGCGGAGATCCCCGGCTTCGTCACCCCGGAGCGGGAGATCGGGCCGGTGCTCGATTCGATCTTCGCGAAGGCCAAGGGCCGGATCATCGTGGCCTCGTTCGCCTCGCACGTGCACCGCGTGCAGCAGGTCTTCGACTCCGCCGCCGAGCACGGCCGCAAGGTCGCCCTCATCGGCCGGTCCATGGTCCGCAACATGGGCATCGCCCGGGACCTGGGCCTGCTCAACATCCCGGCCGGCCTGGTCATCGGGATCGAGGAGGCGACCACGCTGCCTCCCGAGCAGATCGTGCTGATGTCCACCGGTTCGCAGGGTGAGCCGATGAGCGCGCTGGGCCGGATGGCCAGCGGCGACCACCGGCACATCACCATCGCTCCCGGCGACACCGTCGTGCTGGCGTCCTCCCTGGTGCCGGGCAACGAGACCTCGGTCTACCGGGTGATCAACCGGCTGGCCCGGGCGGGCGCGGTGGTCGTGCACAAGGACGTGGCCAAGGTGCACGTCTCCGGGCACGCCCCCGCCGGGGAGCTGCTCTACCTGCTCAACGTGGTCCGTCCCAGCAACCTGATGCCGGTGCACGGCGAGTGGCGCCACCTGCGCGCGCACGCCCGCCTCGGCATCGAGTCCGGCGTGGCCGCCGACCGGGTGGTGCTCTGCGAGGACGGCGACGTCGTCGACCTGGTGGAGGGCCGGGCCAGCCTCGTCGGGCACGTGAAGAGCCGCTACGTCTACGTCGACGGCCTCGCCGTCGGCGACGTCAGCGAGTCGCTGCTCACCGAGCGGCGGATCCTCGGCGACGGCGGTTTCATCGCCACCACCGTGGTCGTCGACTCGGTCACCGGCAAGGTCGTCGCCGGCCCGACGCTGTCCGCGAAGGGCTTCTCCGAGGACCCGGAGGCGTTCAACCCGGTGATCCCGCTGGTCACCGAGGCGCTCAACCGGGCCGCCGCGGACGGCATCACCGACCCGCACCAGCTCCAGCAGATCGTCCGGCGGACCGTGGGGCGGTGGGTCAACGACGCGTACCGTCGTCGCCCGATGATCGTGCCCACCGTCGTCGAGGTCTGAGCGACGCACGCTGACGCCGGTCCACCCGTTCGGGGTGGGCCGGCGTCGCCGCGTCCGGTGGGCGTCAGGGGAGCGCGGCGACCGCCTCGGCGTAGGCGACGCCGGTGGCGATGGCGGCGTCCACCAGCACCGTGAGCTGTGCCGGGGCCACCCCGTGAGCGAGGTCGGTGGCCACGTCACCGGCCAGCACCAGCTCCTCACCGAGGTCGTGCGCGTACGCCTTGGGCAGCAGCCGGTCGTGATTCCAGGCGTTGCAGAAGGCGTACGCCTCGGCGCGACGGGTCGCCGGCAACCGGCGGGCGGCCATCGCACGGGCGTGCAGCACCTCGCCGCGTTCACCGGCCCGACGGAACTGGATCGTCACGGCACCCCACCGGCCGACCACCGTGGCGCCTTCGTCGACGACGTAGCGGTCGCCGCGTCGGTCCAGCGCGGCGGTGATCATCTCGATGGTGAGCGTCGCCAGTTCCCGCTCGTCGTCGGAGGCGTGCTCGGCGGCGTCCTGTTCGGCTGTGGCGTGCTCGGCGGCGTCGTGCTCGGCGGTGTCGGGGCCGTCGTCGTGGGGCTCGTCGTCGGGCGGCAGGGGCACCGGCGCCGCCAGGGGACGCTCGGCCAGCCAGGCGGCCATCCGGCCGGAGTGGTGGCCGGTGCCGTTACGGGCGTCGAAGCTGCCCGCCAGCTCGTTGGCGATCGCGAGCAGCAGCGCGCCGAGGGTGGCGACGTCCAGGTCGGTGGCCGGCCGTCCGCCGTACGCCGGGCGGGGCACCGTACGCAGGCCGAGCCCGGCCTCGACGGCCAGCGCGCAGACCAGCGCGCCGGCGGCGGCGAACTCCATCGCGGCCAGGTCGTCGGTGGGCCGGTCCAACCGGGGCAGCTGCTCGGCCAGGACGCTCAGCCCGCGTTCCACATGCCCGCCCAGGGCGCAGTACCGCAGGTGCGCGGCGAGGTGGGGGAATGCCGCGCGTTCGCGCCGGTGCCGCCGGTACGCCCGCACGTGTGCCGCCGCGGCCCGCTCCGGCTCGCCGGTGCGCAGCTCCGGCAGCAGCCCGGCCACCAGCCCCCGCTCGGGTTGGTCGGTGCAGTCCACCGCTGCCGCGGCGGGCTCCCGCAGCTCGGTCACCGCGGCCCGCCATTCGCCCCAGCCGGCGAGCAGCTCCGCCCGGCGGGCCGGGGCGCAGCCCGGACATCCGCCGGACGGCCCGCCGAGGGTGCCCGCCCACCGCTGGAACCAGTGGCGGGCGGTGGGTTCGTCGCCGAGGTGGTCGGCGATCCGACAGCGCAGCTCCGCGACGGTCGGCGCGTCGGGCCCGTCCGCCCCGACCCGGTGGGCCAGGTCGTCCAGGAGGGACCGGGTCTGGTCCAACCCCACCCGGGGGGTGCCGAGCAGTGCCTCCACGGCGTACCGCTGCAGGCGCAGCAGCAGCGGGCCCTCGTCGTCGGTGAGCAGCTCGGGCCGGTAGTCGGCGGCGGCCCGGCAGCGGCGGACCGGCTCGACCAGCCGCCACCGCTCGCCGTGCAGCAGGTACGCCTCGATCAGCGCGAACCGGGCGTCCAGTGCGGACCGGAGGTCACCGGCCGCGTCGGCCCGCTCGGCGAGCCGTTCGAGGGCCAGCAGTCGGTCCGGTCCGTCGGCCAGGTCCCGTGCGTCGGCGAGCGCGCCCACCAGGGCCGGATCGCGGTGCACGGGCGGCCGGGGGGCGGGGGCCGGTGTGCCGGGCTCGCCGGCCGGGAAGGTGCGGCTGCCGGTGAACTCGTCCCGGCCGGTCACGCCGTCACCGCGCCGGGCAGCCGGCCGACGGCCACGGCGAGTTGGCAGCCGGTCGAGATGCCACAGTCGAGCAGTTGGTCGAGCTGGTGCGGGGTCACCCCACGCTCCAGATCGGTGATCACCTCGCCGTAGACCCGGGCCCGGCCACCGTCGTCGACGTGCACGAACGCCTTGGGCCAGAGCCGGTCGTGGTTCCACGAGTTGCAGAAGGCGTACAGGTCGGGCACCCGTTCGATGCCGAAGGTCGGCGTGACCATCGTGCGGACCTGGAGCAGCTCGCCGTCCCCGCCCAGGCGCAGGAACCAGATCAGGTTGTCGTCGAAGCGGCCCACCAGGTCGCCGTTCACCGCCAGACCGACCGGCCGGCCGCGCGCGGCGAGCACCGCCGCGACCAGTTCACCGGTCAGCGGACGCAACACATCGGGGTGCCCGGCCAGCGGATCGTCCGGACCGTCCTCGTATCCCGGCGACGCCATCGGGCATCCCTTCTGAGGCGGATATCACGACCGGCGGCGCGTTCCGTGCTGCGACGCGCGGACACGACCCGGAAAAGCGGCGATCTGCCGGCTCCCGCCGTTACCGTGACTCTATGGCGGGCCGTACCTCTCAGGCGAGCCGGCGACGCGGCGCGTCGCCGCGCGGTGGCACCAACAGCCGTGCCCGTCAACCGGCGAAGAAGACCCGGGCACCGGTCCGGCGACGCACCGCGCCCACCCGCCCGGGGCCGGCGGTCTACGTCGGCCGCGCGGTCGGTGCACTGTGGATGGGGCTGGCGCACGGGATGGGCTGGGCGGTGCGGGCCGCCGGCCGGCAGGCTGCCTCGGCCCGCGATCTCGATCCCGAGCACCGCCGCGACGGCGCCGGGCTGCTGCTGTTCGGGCTGGCCCTGCTCAGCGCCGTCGCGCTGTGGTTCTCCGGTGCGGGACCGGTGGGCGCGCGCCTGGCCGACTCGGTCCGGCTGTTCCTGGGTGCGATCTCCGTGGTCGTGCCGGTGCTGCTGATGATCGGGGCGTGGCGGCTGATGCGTCAGCCGGCCGACCCGGCGCACCGGGGACGCGGGTTGGTCGGTTGGGGTTCGCTGCTGGTGTCGACCGCCGCGCTGCTCCAGATCGGCCAGGACCCGACGGACACGGTGCAGCGGGACTACGCCGGTGGGCTGGTCGGCGCGGGTGTCGGCGGGCTGCTGGAGCGGGCGGTCACCGCCTGGGTCGCCGTGCCGTTGCTGGTCCTGCTGCTCCTCTTCGGCCTGCTCGTGGTCACCGCGACACCCATCAACAAGATCCCCGAGCGGCTGGGCCTGCTCGCCGGTGGGCTGGTCGCGCCCCCGGACGCCGTCGAGGAGTCGGAGGAGCCGGCGGCCCGGCCGGCGCGCAAGCGGCCGACCAAGCGGATGCCACCACCGCTGGACCCGGACGACTTCGACGACCTGGAGGGCGCCGACCTCCAGGAGACCATGGTGCTGCCGCGCAAGGCGCCGGCGAAGGTGCCGGCGAGCCGTAAGCCGGTCGAGCCGCCGGAGCACTCGCCCGCGCCGAGCCGCGCCGAGCAGCTGGCGCTGACCGGGCTCGCCGGCGACTACACGCTGCCACCGGCCAACATGCTCAGCGCCGGTGCCGCCGCGAAGACCCGCAGCAAGGCCAACGACGAGGTCATCGCCGCGCTGACCGGAGTGTTCGACCAGTTCGACGTGGACGCGGCGGTCACCGGCTTCACCCGTGGCCCGACGGTCACCCGGTACGAGGTGGAGCTGGGGCACGGCGTCAAGGTCGAACGGATCACCCAGCTGTCGCGCAACATCGCGTACGCGGTGAAGTCGCCGGACGTGCGGATCCTCAGCCCGATCCCGGGCAAGAGCGCGGTCGGCGTGGAGATCCCCAACGCCGACCCGGAAAATGTCGCGCTCGGCGACGTGCTGCGCTCGCGGGCGGCGACCAGCGACCACCACCCGATGGTGGTGGCGCTGGGCAAGGACATCGAGGGCGGCTACGTGGTCGCCAACCTGGCCAAGATGCCGCACATCCTCATCGCGGGCGCCACGGGAGCCGGAAAGTCGAGCTGCCTCAACACCCTGCTGGTGTCCATCCTCACCCGGGCCACCCCGGACGAGGTGCGGCTGCTGCTGATCGACCCGAAGCGCGTCGAGATGACCGGCTACGAGGGCATCCCGCACCTGGTCACTCCCATCGTGACGAACGCCAAGAAGGCGGCCGACTCGCTGGACTGGGTGGTCCGCGAGATGGACATGCGCTACGACGATCTCGCCGCCAACGGCGTCCGGCACATCGACGACTTCAACCGCAAGGTCCGCAACGGCGAGATCAAGGCCCCGCCGGGCAGCGAACGGGAGATGCGCCCGTACCCGTACCTGCTGGTGATCGTGGACGAGCTGGCGGACCTGATGATGGTGGCGCCGCGCGACGTGGAGGACTCGGTCGTCCGGATCACCCAGCTGGCCCGGGCGGCCGGCATCCACCTGGTGCTGGCCACCCAGCGTCCCTCGGTCGACGTGGTGACCGGTCTGATCAAGGCGAACGTGCCGTCCCGGCTGGCGTTCGCGACCTCGTCGCTCGCCGACTCCCGGGTCATCCTCGACCAGCCGGGCGCGGAGAAGCTGCTCGGTCGCGGCGACGGGCTCTTCCTGCCGATGGGCGCCTCCAAGCCGGTGCGCATCCAGGGTGCCTGGGTCACCGAGCGCGAGATCGCCGACGTGGTGAAGTTCTGCAAGGACCAGCGGGAGCCCGAGTTCCGCCCGGACGTGCTGGCACCGGCGCAGGAGAGCAAGAAGAAGATCGACGAGGACATCGGCGACGACCTCGACCTGCTGATGCAGGCGGTGGAGCTGGTGGTCACCTCACAATTCGGCTCCACCTCGATGCTGCAGCGCAAGCTGCGGGTCGGTTTCGCCAAGGCGGGCCGACTGATGGACCTGATGGAGACCCGCGGGGTGGTCGGGCCGTCGGAGGGCTCGAAGGCGCGCGACGTGCTGATCAAGCCGGACGAGCTGGAGGAGGTCCTGGTCGGCCTGCGCGGCGACGGGGACTGACCCGACCGGACCTCGGGAGGCACGGCGGCACGGGAGATGCGGCGGGCCTCCGGGAACGCACGACGGGCCCGCCGGCAGCCGGCGGGCCCGTGACGGCGGGGGCGGTCAGTTGTTGATCAGCGCGCCGATGATCACCAGGCTGATGATTGCGGCGACGACACTGGCGGCGGCGGCGTACCAGCCCAGGGGCTTGTCGCCCAGCACGGCGCCGACGATGCCCGCGATCACGCCGAGCACGCCGAAGATGATCGGGTTGAGCAGCAGGGCGAGGACCGCGAAGACGAAGCCCACGATGGTGAGGATCCGGGCGGCGTTGCTGCGCGGGCGGGCTGTGGTCGGGACGTCGGCCATGTGTGCCTCCGGTGTGAGAGCCTGTGGTGACGGATCGATCACTACCCACTGTGGGCGCTGGTCACGCGTCCCTCTTCAGTGGAAGATCTTCAGACCGACGACGCCCGCGAGCACCAGCAGCAGGCAGAGGATTCGGGGCTGGCTCGCCGACTCACCGAGCGCCAGCATCCCGACCAGGGCGGTGCCGACCGCGCCGATGCCGACCCAGACCGCGTACCCGGTGCCGACCGGGATCTCCCGCAGCGCGTACGCCAGTCCGCCCATGCTCAGCACCAGGGTCACCACGAACACCAGGGATGGAACCAGCCGGCTGAGGCCGGCGCTGCGGTCCAGGGCGATCGCCCAGGCCGTCTCCAGCAGCCCCGAGATCACCAGTACGAGCCAGGCCATCGTCAACCTCACGCGGGAGAGCCCGGACCACCCGGGCGGGACGAGCCGAGTGTGCACGTCGCGGGACGTCTTGGCCTGACGCGACACGCTCACCACTCATCCGGGGCAGCCACGGGCTACCCGTGTCGATGCCGGAGACCGAGGTTCCGGTGACGTGGGCCGCAGCGTCCGACCCTGCTGCCCGAAACACGCTCCGAAAATCTGCGCCTCCATGAACCACTGTGGACTTCCCGTGCGTTTCCTATACGACACCGCACGGTGCCTCGTAGAAAGAATGCACCTGATGTACAGGCAAGCTGCCCCGGCCGCGCCGCCCCCGATTCACCCCATTCACCTGACCAATCTGAAGACAACTTGCGACCAGATCTTTGCGACCACGAAGGAGCTCGTACCTTTGGGTGCAGAAAATCAAATCAGCGATCTGGTACGTACTGGGGGTAACAGCGGCCACCGGGTCGTCCTGGGTCAATCGAGCGCGAATCCTGAACGATTAACAAGTCTGACGGATCGTGTCGGGGCGTGGGCGGCGGCCGCAGTGGGAACGAAAGCGGGCAACTGCGATGACCAGGCAGCTGTCGCGTTCGATCTCGCCAACCAGGCCATCTACAAGGGTGTTCGGGCAGGCACAATCCATCCGAGTGTTCAGATCGCTTACGCTACGACACCCGGGCATCGGTACACGATCATTGGAATCCCGAACATGCCCATCCATCAATACGCGGTGGATACCTGGCAGGTGAGTTCCCGGGTATTGGCTGTAACGGAATTCAACATCCCGCATCGGCAGCTCGAGTGGCACGTGCCCGATGGCCGGAATCTGGCGGCGGAGGCTCGGCGCAGGGGCATGGTCCACGAACAGGCGTTCAATGACCACATGGACGTCGGCAGGGACCATGCCCACCCGAGGGACTTCGCAGGTACCAATGCATTTGACTATCACATGCCTCCGCCTGCTGCCGCCCCGCAGCCGGCCGCGGCCCATCACCCGTACGGGCACACCCCCATGGAGGGTGTCGTTAACCACCCGGCAGTGCCTGCTGCCACTGCTGCCCATCCTCAGGCGAACCCTTTCGCCACTCACGCTGCCGGTACTGGAGGGCACCACTACCCATATGGTACGGCCGCCGGCGCTTATGGTCCCGCCCCCGCCGCCGGCGGAGGCTTTGGTGCCGGCGCGCATGGTCATCCCAACGCTGCCGGCGGTTATGGCACTGGCGGCGGTTATGGCGCTGCCGGCGGTTATAGCGCTGGCCGCGGTTAAGGCCCCGGACCGTCTTAACGGCTATTATCTCGCCGATTGTCCTTGGCCTGTCCGGCTCATCGCTGAGGAATGCCGGCGCAACGACGTTGACGAGGCGGCCAAGCACTCACCGACGTAGTTGGCACGGCCGTCGATGAGGTGACTCGTTCGGAGGTTCTGTGTGACTTCCTCGGATCCCGACGGCGAGGCGGCGGTGGAGGCAGAGCCGGAATACCTCTCCGCTCCGATCCGTAGGCAATATCGAGGTCTGCGGAACTGCTGACCAGGCAGTGGCCCGTGCCGCGAAAAGCGCCGAACCCAAACGGGTCCGGCGCCTTCGGCATACCTGGCACCGGCGGCCGGGCGGCGGCTGGACCGGCGGCTGCCGGCGACCCGGGTGATGCCCGCCACCCCGCATTGACCTACACCTCAGTTCAACTTGCAGTATCACCGTCATGACCCTGCTCTACGCCGATCCCGAGGTCGCCGCCGCACTGGACGCCGCCACCACGGTCGACGCCATGCGCGAGGCCCTGCTGGCCGCGTACGAGGGGAGGCTGATCGCGCCACCCCGGGCCGCGGCCCCGCTGAGCGGAGGCCGGATGGTGCTCACGGCGGGGCACCTGCTCGGCGAGTGGTACGGCTTCCGCTCGTACGACACCTTCGGTCACCCGCAGGCCGAGCAGCTGGTCGTCCTGCACGACGCCGGCACCGGGGCGATCCGGGCGGTCGCAGTCGGGGAGGAGCTGGGCTCCCGGCGTACCGGTGGGCTGGGCGGCGTCGCCGTCGACGCGCTGGCCCGGCCCGACGCGGCGACCCTCGCGGTGATCGGGTCCGGTCGGCAGGCGTGGACCCAGGTGTGGGCGGCCGCGGCGGTCCGCCCCCTGCGCGAGGTGGTGGTGTACAGCCGCTCCGCCGCCCGACGGGGTGCCTTCGCGGCCCGCGTCCGCGCGGAACTGGGCGTACCGGCGCGAGCGGTGGACGACCCGGCCTCCGCAGTGACCGGACGCGACATCGTGGTGCTCGCCACCACCAGTCCGACCCCGGTGCTGCACGCGGCCGACGTGAGCCCCGGCACGCACGTCAACGCCGTCGGCTTCAAGCAGAGCGACCGCAGCGAGTTCGGCGCCGACCTGCTGGACGCCGCCGACCTGCTGGTCACCGACTCGCCGGCCCAGGCGGCGGACTACCAGCCTCCGATGCTCGCGGCCACACCGCCGTACGCCGGACGGCTGCGCGACCTGGGTGGCGTGCTGGCCGGCGCGGTCGCCGGCCGGACCACCGCGGACCAGGTCTCCGTCTTCTGCTCCACCGGCCTCGCCGGCACCGAGGTCTTCCTGCTCGACCGGCTGACCCGGGTGACCGCCGCCACGCGCTGAGCGCCGCCTGGAGGATGCGCAGGTACGCGTGCGTGGGGTTCCCAGGTCGGCCCGGTACCCTCGGATGGTGTCTGCCACCTCCTCTGATGACAACGCCGAGGGCCGTCGTGTCGCCCTGCTGACCCTGGGTTGTGCCCGCAACGAGGTCGACTCGGAGGAGTTGGCCGCCCGGCTGCACGCCGACGGCTGGCAGGTGACCACCGATGGCGAGGGCGCCGACGTGGTGGTCGTCAACACCTGCGGCTTCGTGGAGAAGGCCAAGCAGGACTCCATCCAGACCCTGCTCGCCGCCGCCGGCACCGGCGCCAAAGTGGTCGCGGCGGGCTGCATGGCCGAGCGGTATGGCCGGGAGTTGGCCGACAGCCTGCCCGAGGCGCAGGCGGTGCTGAGCTTCGACGACTACCCGGACATCGCCGCCCGGCTGAACGCGGTCGTCGCCGGCGAGCAGGTCACCCCGCACACCCCCCGGGACCGGCGGGAGCTGCTGCCGTTGACCCCGGTGAAGCGGCGCGACTCCGCCGTGTCGCTGCCCGGGCACGGCACCGTGGCCCGCGGCGCCGTCGACACCGACGAGCACACCCCGGCGCACCTGCGCCAGGTGCTGCGGCGCCGGCTGGACACCGGCCCGGTGGCCTCGCTGAAGCTGGCCAGCGGCTGCGACCGCCGGTGCGCGTTCTGCGCGATCCCCGCGTTCCGTGGCGCGTTCGTCTCGCGGACGCCGGACGAGCTGCTCGCCGAGGCGGAGTGGCTGGCCAAGACCGGCGTACGCGAGCTGGTGCTGGTCAGTGAGAACTCCACGTCGTACGGCAAGGACCTGGGCGACCCCCGGGCTCTGGAGAAGCTGCTGCCGCAGCTCGCCGCGGTGACCGGCATCGTCCGGGTGCGGGTGAGCTACCTCCAGCCGGCCGAGACCCGACCCGGGCTGGTGGCGGCCATCGCCGGTACGCCGGGCGTGGCGCCCTACTTCGACCTGTCGTTCCAGCACTCCAGTGAGCCGGTGCTGCGCCGGATGCGCCGTTTCGGCTCCACCGACCGGTTCCTGGAGCTGCTGGCCAGCGCCCGGGAGTTGGCGCCGGAGGCGGGTGCGCGGAGCAACTTCATCGTCGGCTTCCCCGGCGAGACCCGCGCGGACGTCGACGAGCTGGTCCGGTTCCTCACCGAGGCCCGCCTCGACGCGATCGGCATGTTCGACTACAGCGACGAGGACGGCACCGAGGCCGCCGGGCTGCCCGGCAAGGTTTCCGCCGCGACCATCAAGCGGCGCTACGACCGGCTCAGCGCGCTCGCCGACGAGCTGTGCTCGCAGCGCGCCGAGGACCGGCTCGGCTCGACCGTCGAGGTGCTGGTCGACTCGATCGCCGATGGTGTGGTGGAGGGCCGGGCGGCGCACCAGGCGCCGGAGGTGGACGGTTCCACCACCCTGGTCGCCCCGGTGGAGGGTGGGGTCGATCTGGCCGCGCTGCGCCCGGGTGACCTGGTGCGTGCCACGGTGACCGGCACCGAAGGGGTGGACCTGCTCGCCGTGCCGGATGAGATGATCTCGGCGGCGCCCGGCGCGGCACGGTGACGGCGGGAACGAACGGAGCGGGGGAGCCAGGTGGTGTGGTCCCGGGAGCGCCACGGCGGCCCGAGTGGAGCGAGACGGTGACCGGGGCGACGGAGTCGACGCCGGCCCGGGTGGTCGCGCGGGTGCCCGTGCTCAACGCCGCCAACGCGTTGACCGCGTTGCGGCTGGTGCTGGTGCCGGTCTTCGCCGCCTCGGTGATCGTGTCCGGGATGAGCCATGCCGGCTGGCGGATGGCGGCCTGCCTGATCTTCGCGGTGGCGTCCGCGACCGACCTGGTGGACGGCTGGATCGCCCGCCGGTTCGGGCTGGTCACCTCGGTCGGCAAGGTGGCCGATCCGATCGCCGACAAGGCGCTCACCGGCGCGGCCCTGCTGCTGCTCTCCTGGTACGACCGGCTGCCCTGGTGGGTGACCGTGCTGATCCTCGTCCGTGAGCTGGGCATCACCGGGCTGCGGTTCTGGGTGATCCGGCACGGCGTGATCGCCGCCAGCCGCGGCGGCAAGGTCAAGACCGCGCTCCAGATCCTGGCCATCGCCTGGTACCTGTGGCCGATGCCGGCCGCCCTCGCCACCGTCGGCCCCTGGATCATGGCCGCCGCCGTCCTGGTGACGGTGGTGACCGGCTTCGACTACGTGGTCCAGGCCCTGCGCCTCCGCCGCGCCCGCTGACCCCGCACCTCACGCGGCCGACCCAGTTGATCATGGGGTTGCCGCCATCCGGCTCGGCGTGTCGCGCCGCCAACGTCATGATCGACGCGATCGGACCGGGAGGGTTGGGTGGCCGGGGGT
>NZ_WBKR01000121.1 GCF_008868155.1 Micromonospora sp. ALFpr18c | reverse complement strand
GATGGCCAGCCGGGAGAGTCGGACACCGGCGAGCGTGGCACCCGCGCCGCCGGCCAGGGCGATGACCACCGAGGTCGGGACCAGATCGGCGGCACCGGCGAGGACGAGCAGCGACACCGCCGTGGAGACGGCGGCCTCCGGCACGGCGCGGCGGGGGACGTGGAGGCGGAACGGGTACGCGAGGAGCACGGCGGTCGCCTTCGTGAGGGGGCACGGGGGCGGTGCGGCGGTGCGGGGCATCGGACGTTGCGGGTCCGCTGCCCACCAGTTGGAAACGACCGGCGGTCGAATCGGTTACGCGCTGGTCATCCGGCGGGAACAATGGCCTGTGTCACTGTACGGCGAACCGGGCCGCCCCGGCACCGCCCGCCGGGACCCGGATCCGCCGGGGGTGGGATCATCGCAGGGTGAGTAAGCCCGACACGGTCCGCTTCCGGTACAACCAAGCCATCCTGGTCGCCGCGGTGATCGCCTTCATCGGCGCGCTGCCGCTGGCCAACGCGCGGGGCTACCTGCTGCCGGTGCTGCTCGTCCCGCTCGGGGTCGCGGTGTGGGCCTGGCGGGCCGGCACCGACGCCGACGCCCGAGGGCTGCGCCTGCGCGCCCTGACCGGGCAGCGTCGCATCGACTGGGACCAGGTCGTCGAGCTGACCACCGACCCGCGCGGGCGGGCCGTCGCCCGGCTCGACGACGGGCGGCAGGTCACCCTGCCGGCGGTACGCGGCGTGGACCTGCCCCGGCTGGTGTCGGCCACCGGCCAGACGCTGCCGGGCGAGACAGCCGAGACGCCCGGTCAGTAACCGTCGACCACCGCGTTGATCAGCGGCTGGCCGGCGGCGAACCGGCGCACCTGATCGCCGACCAGCCGGTACGCGCGGGGTAGCAGCCCCCGCACCGAACCGGCCACGTGCGGGGTGAGCAGCACGTTCGGCATCGTCCACAGCGGCGAGTCCGCCGGTAGCGGCTCCGGATCGGTGACGTCCAGCGCGGCCGAGATCCGGCCCGTGCCCAGCTCGGCGACGAGCGCCTCGGTGCGGGCCACCGGCCCCCGGGCCGCATTGACCAGCAGCGCCCCGTCCGACATCGCGGCCAGGAACTCCTTGTCGATGAGACCGCGGGTCTGGTCGGTGAGCGGCACGATCACCACCACCACGTCCGCCTCGGGCAGCAGCCGCGGCAGCTCCTCGACACCATGCACCCCCTGCTCGGGCCGGGCGGTGCGGGCGACCAGGGTGAAGGTCACCTCGAACGGCGCGAGCCGGTCCCGTACCGCCGTGCCGATCGAACCGGCCCCGACGATGAGGACCCGCTTGCCGGTCAGCTCGTCGGTCGGGGTGATCCCGTCGTACGCCCACCGGCGATCGGCCTGCGCCCGCACGAAGGCCGGGAACGCCCGCAGCTGGGCCAGGATCGCGGTGACGACCCACTCGGCCGTGGACGGGTCGTGCACGCCCCGGGCGTCGCAGAGCGTCACGCCCTGCGGTGTGCGTCCCACCCACGCGTCGGCACCGGCCGAGAGCAGCTGCACCACCGACAGGTCGGGCAGCTCGCGCGCCAACGCCGTCGAGTCCGAGCCGCCCAGGAACGGCGGCACCCAGAACCGCACGTCGGCCACCGCCGAGGGCAGCCGGTCGACGTGCTCCACGACCTCCACCGTCACGTCCGATGGCAGCTCACCGATGAGGTCCAGGCCGGCCTGGTGCGGGATCCATACCTTCACGTCCGCCGACGATAGCCCCCGACGTGGCGACCCGCGCGGGCACCGCGGCGAACGGGCGGAGCGAGGGATGGCGCGCGACGCCGGGGCGGGCGAGACTCGGCACACCGCTGTTCGGTCCTGGCCCGCACGAGGTATAACGAAGGGTCGGAGGGCCGGTCGGCCTCCACCCCGGCAGACAGGTTCTCGATGACCGACGGCTCCCCCGCCAGCCCTCGCCGTACACCCGGCCCACCCGCGGCGCTCGGCGATCCGGCGCGGCTGCGTGCGCTCGCCGACACCGGGTTGGACGCCGCCCCGGACGAGGCGTTGGACCGCTTCGCCCGGCTGGTCAGCGACCTGCTGGACGTCCCGGTCGCGCTGGTGTCGTTGGTCTCCGCCGACCGGCAGTTCTTTCCCGGCGCGGTCGGCCTGCCGGAGCCGTGGTCGCAGCGGCGGCAGACCCCGTTGAGCCACTCGTTCTGCCAACACGTGGTGGACATCGAGGTGCCGCTGGTGCTGCCCGACGCCCGGCTCTACCCACGGGTACGGGACAACCTGGCCATCGAGGACCTCGGTGTGGTCGCGTACGCCGGCATGCCGCTGACCGACCTCTCCGGCCGGGTGCTCGGCTCGCTCTGCGCCATCGACCACAAGCCCCGCGCGTGGTCGGCCGCGCAGCTGCGGACACTCGCGGATCTGGCGGCCGCCTGCTCGTCGGAGCTGCGGCTGCGGATCGCCCTCGACGGCGCGCAAGAGGCCCGCCGACGGGTCGTGCAGGCGCACGAGCGGCTGGAACTGCTGGCCGGTGTGAGTGAGACGTTGGCGGACACGCTGGACGTGGGCGTGGCGCTGCGCCGGCTCGCCGCCACCATGGTGCCGCCGCTGGCCGACTGGTGCCTGCTCACCCTGGTCGGCCCGACCGGGCAACCCCGCGAGGTCGTCGCGGTGCACCGCGACCCGGCCCGGACGGCGGACGTCGACAGGTTCGCCGAGCTGCTGCGCACCGGCCTGAGCCCCGAGTCGATCATCCGGACGGTGCTGCGCACCGGTCAGCCCCGACTCGGCAGCGCGGCGTCCCTGGCCGACGTGTCGCGGGGCACCACGAATCCGGAGATGCGCGCCATCGCCGGGCAGCTGGGCATCGCCTCCTACCTGAGCGTGCCGGTCCGCGCGGCCGGCGGCACCGTGCTGGGAGCGATCACCCTGGTCAACTCCGTCGAACGGCAGCAGTTCGACGACCGCGACCTGCTCACCGCGATGGACATCGGCCGTCGCGCCGGCCTGGCCATCGGCAACAGCTCGATGTACGGCGAGCAGCGGCACGTCGCCGAGGTCCTGCAACACAGCATGCTGCCGAGGCTGCCGGTCGTGGCGGAGCTGGAGCTGGCGGCCCGCTACCAGCCGGCGGCCGATCGGGTGGAGGTCGGTGGCGACTGGTACGACGCCTTCGTCCAGCCCGACGGGGACCTGATCGCGGCGATCGGTGACGTGGCCGGGCACGACATCGAGGCCGCGGCGACCATGGGTCAGCTGCGTAACCTGGTACGCGGCAACGCGTTCGGCCGTCCGGGCGCGGTCGGGGAGCTGATGACCCATCTGGACGGCGCGATCCGTGGCCTGCGGCTGCCGATCGCGGCCACCGCGACGCTCGTGCGGATCTGCCCCCAACGCGCCGGCGTCCACGAGCTGACCTGGTCCAACGCCGGGCACCCGCCGGCCCTGCTGGTCCGCGCCGACGGCACGGTCGAGGCCCTCGCGGCGACACCGGAACCACTGCTCGGCCTCGCCCGGCCCTCGCAACGGTCCAGCCACTCGGCCAGCCTGGCCACCGGCGACACGCTGCTGCTCTACACCGACGGGCTGATCGAGCGTCGGGACCGGTCCATCGACGAGGGGTTGGCGGAGCTGGTCAACCGGGTGCAGGGCACCGCCGACGTGCCCCTCGACAAGCTGTGTGACCTGCTGCTCGACTCGATCCAGCACCGCGAGGACGACACCGCGCTGCTCGCTGTGCGGGCCCGCTGAGCGTTCCCGCCCGGGATCCGTGGACACCTGTCGGGCCCGGTGCGGCCGTCAGCCGGGATACCCTGGGCCGGGTGAGCGCCCGTCCCCCGTACCCTCGCATCCGCCGCCTCCGGGCGGTCGTCGCGGCGTCCTGCGCGGCGCTGCTGTTCACCGCGGGTTGCAGCTTCGGCGAGCCGGAGCCGGACCCGGCCGGTGAGCCGCCCAACCTGCCGACCCCGTCGACCTCCGGGAGCCCCGGCGTCGCCGGCCAGCAGGCGGTGGCGACCGTACTCGCCAAGGGGCTGCGGGTGCCCTGGGGCATCGCCTTCCTTCCGGACGGCGGCGCGCTGGTCACCGAACGGGACAACGGCCGGATCCTCCAGGTCGGCCCCGAGTCCGGGCCGGACGGGCTCCGGGTCCGGGTGGTGCAGACGATCGCCGACGTGGCGGCGGCGGGCGAGGGTGGCCTGCTCGGCATCGCCGTCTCCCCCGGCTACGCCCAGGACCGGACGCTCTTCGTCTACTACACCGCCGAGCAGGACAACCGGGTGGTCCGGCTGCAACTCGGAGGGCAGCCGACCCCGATCCTCACCGGCATCCCCAAGGCCAACGTGCACAACGGTGGCGGGCTGGGCTTCGGCCCGGACGGGCAGCTCTACGTCAGCACGGGCGACGCCGGCGAACGCCCCAACGCCCAGGACGCGAAGAGCCTCGGCGGCAAGATCCTGCGGATCACCCCGGACGGCAAACCCGCCCCGGGCAACCCGTACCCCGGCTCGCCGGTCTGGTCCCTCGGACACCGCAACGTGCAGGGTTTCGCCTGGGACGCGGGCAAGCGGATGTACGCGGTCGAGTTCGGCCAGAACACCTGGGACGAGATCAACCAGATCACCAGGGGTGGCAACTACGGCTGGCCGGAGGTCGAGGGGCGGGCGGGCGACCGGAGGTACACCGACCCGATCACCCAGTGGGCGACCTCGGACGCGTCCTGCTCCGGGCTGGCCGCCGCGGACCAACTGCTGGTCACCGCCTGCCTGCGGGGCAAGCGGCTGTGGGCGCTGGAGGTGACCGACACCGGCACGCTGCTCGGCCAGCCCAGCGAGTTGCTCACCAACCGCTACGGTCGGCTGCGCGCGGTGGCCGCCGCGCCGGACGGGTCGCTCTGGGTGAGCACCTCCAACCACGACGGGCGGGGCGATCCGGCGGCCGACGACGACCGGTTGCTGCGGGTGGTGTTCGCCGGCGGCGACGGCGGTCGCAGCTGACCTTCGTCACCATCCGTTCAGGTTTGCCAAGATCTCCCGACGGGCAGGTCAGAATCTCAGCATGGACGGGCAGCGCGACGAGCAGCACGACGACGCCGAGGGCCGGGACGACATCTCGGTTACCGGTGTGGTCCCGGCACGGCCGACGGGCCGACGGGCCGGGCCGCTGCGCCGCACCGGGGTGATCCTCGCCGTTCTCGCCGTGGGTCTGGCCGGGGCGGTGCTCGGAGTGCTGGCCGGCGGGCACGTGGACACCGACATCGGGCCGTTCCGGGCCAACCTGACCCTCGCCCCGGCCAGCGAGGGCGGGACGACGATCGACGTGCCGCCGCTCGGCGCGCTGCTGCTCGACAGCCACAGCGGGCCGACCCACCTCACCGTGCGGCTGGGTGCGCTGGACCAGGGGCGCACCGAGGCGCTGCTCGACGACCCGGCGAGCATCAGCCGAGCCAGCCAGAGCGCCGTGGAGGACGTCCGCACCGGTGTGATGCGGCTCGGCCTTCGAACCCTCGCCTCGGCGGTGCTCGTCACCCTGATCCTGGCCGGGATGATCTTCCGCGATGTGCGGCGTACCGCCTGGGCCGGCGGTCTGGCGCTGCTGGTCACCGCCGGCAGCCTCGGCACGGCGGCGGCGACCCTACGCCCGCAGGCCATCGAGGAGCCGCGCTACGAAGGTCTGCTGGTCAACGCGCCGGCCATCGTCGGTGACGCCCGGCGCATCGCCAACGACTACACGAAGTACGCCGAGCAGCTGCAACGCATCGTCGGCAACGTCAGCCAGCTCTACACGACGGTGTCGGCGCTGCCGGTGTTGGAACCGGCGCCCGGCACCACCCGGGTCCTGCACGTCTCCGACATGCACCTCAACCCGACCGGCTGGCAGCTGATCCGCACGGTGGTGGAGCAGTTCGGCATCGACGTGGTGATCGACACAGGGGACATCACCGACTGGGGCAGCGAGCCGGAGGCGTCCTTCGTCGGCTCGATCAGTCTGCTCAAGAAGCCGTACGTGTTCATCCGGGGCAACCACGACTCGGGCAAGACCAGCGCCGCCGTGGCCCGCCAGCCGAACGCGATAGTGCTGAACAACTCGACGACCACGGTCGCCGGGCTGACCATCGCCGGCATCGGTGACCCCCGCTTCACCCCGGACAAGAACACCTCACCCGCCGGCAGCGGCCTGACCCAGCAGGTCGCCGACCAGGTGATCGGTGTCGGCGAGCAGCTCGCGGCCACGGTGCGCCGCTCGCCCCAGCCGGTGAACATCGCGCTGGTGCACGACCCGGCGTCGGCCGGGCCGCTCGCCGGCACCTGCCCGCTGGTGCTGGCCGGGCACACCCACGCCCGCCAGGTCTCCAAGCTGCCGCAGGTGCCCGGCCAGCAGCAAACCGCCCTGTTCGTGGAGGGGTCCACCGGCGGGGCCGGGCTGCGCGGGCTGGAGGGTGAAAAGCCGACCCCGCTGTCGATGACGGTGCTCTACTTCGACCAGCAGAAGATGCTCCAGGCGTACGACGACATCACCGTCGGCGGCACCGGCCAGGCCCAGGTCAACCTGGAACGCCACATCGTGCAGGACCCGAACGCCGGCGCGCCCGCCTCGGTGACCCCCACCCCGACCCGCTGAGGGCCGGCCACCGCCCGCCGAGCCGGAGCCGACCGGTGTGCACACGGCGGGGTCACGGTCTGCACAGCGAACACCGCTGGCGCACGCCGCGCCAGCGGTGTTCGTTCGTGACGGGTCAGCCCTGGACGCCGAGGCGCTCCAGGATCAGTTCGCGGACGGTCTTCGCGTCCGCCTGACCACGGGTGGTCTTCATGACGGCACCGACCAGGGCGCCGGCGGCGGCGACCTTGCCGCTACGGATCTTGTCCGCGATGCCGGGGTTGGCGGCGATGGCCTCGTCCACGGCGGCGGTGAGCGCGCCCGTGTCCGACACGACCTCCAGGCCCCGGCTGGTCATGATCTCGGTGGGCGAACCCTCACCGTCGACCACGCCCTCCAGCACCGTACGGGCCATCTTGTCGTTGAGCTTGCCGGCATCGACCAGGCCCTGCAGCTCGGCGACCTGCGCCGGGGTGGCCCCGATGTCGGCCAACTCCACGCCGGACTCGTTGGCCCGCCGGGACAGCTCACCCAACCACCACTTGCGGGCCGCCGCCGGGGTGGTGCCGGCGGCCACGGTGGCCTCGATCAGCTCGACCGCACCGGCGTTGAGCACCGACTGCATGTCCAGGTCGGACAACCCCCACTGCTGCTGGAGCCGACGCCGGTGCACCCGGGGCAGCTCCGGCAGGGCGGCCTTCAGCTCGGCGACCCACGCCGGGTCCGGGGCGACCGGCACCAGGTCCGGCTCCGGGAAGTACCGGTAGTCGGTGGCCGTCTCCTTCGAGCGCCCCGGCGTGGTGTCGCCGGTGTCCTCGTGGAAGTGCCGCGTCTCCTGGGTGATCCGGCCGCCCGCCTCGAGCACCGACGCCTGCCGCAGCATCTCCGAGCGGACCGCCCGCTCCACCGACCGCAGCGAGTTGACGTTCTTGGTCTCGGTGCGGGTGCCCCACTCCTGACCGGGCAGGTTGAGCGAGGTGTTCACGTCGCAGCGCAGCGAACCCTCCTCCATCCGCACATCCGAGACGCCGAGGGTGCGGATCACGTCGCGCAGCTCGGCGACGTACGCCTTGGCCACGTCGGGGGCGAGCGCGCCGGTGCCCACGACGGGCTTGGTGACGATCTCGACGAGCGGGATGCCGGCCCGGTTGTAGTCGACAAGCGACTCCGTCGCGCCGTGGATGCGGCCGGTGGCGCCACCGACGTGCAGCGTCTTGCCGGTGTCCTCCTCCAGGTGCACCCGCTCGATCTCGATCCGCACCGTCTCGCCGCCCACCTCGACGTCCAGGTACCCGTCGACGCAGATCGGCTCGTCGTACTGGCTGATCTGGAAGTTCTTTGGCATGTCCGGGTAGAAGTAGTTCTTCCGGGCGAACCGGCACCACTGCGCGATCGAGCAGTTCAGCGCCAGACCGATCCGGATGATCGCCTCGATGGCGGCCTTGTTGGCCACCGGCAGCGACCCCGGCAGACCCAGGCACACCGGGCAGACCCGGGTGTTCGGCTCGCCGCCGAAGTCCGTCGGGCAGCCACACCACATCTTGGTGTTCGTCCCCAGCTCGACGTGGGTCTCCAGGCCGATCACCGGTTCGTAGCGTGCGACGACCTCGTCGTACGCGGGCAGCGTCGTCGTCATCTGGGCTCCTGCCTCACAGTGCCGGTGGGGTGAACGTGCCGACCGCGGACTCCAGCGCGGCCGCGACCCGGTACATCCGGTCGTCGGCCATCGTCGGCGCCATCACCTGCAGGCCGACGGGCAGCCCCTCGGAGAGACCGCAGGGCACCGAGATGCCCGGCCCGCCGTACAGGTTGGTCGGGATGGTGAACAGGTCGGCCAGGTACATCTGGTACGGGTCGGCGGTACGCGCGCCGATCGGGAAGGCCGTGAACGGGGTGGTCGGCGAGATCAACGCGTCGACCCGCTCGAACGCGGCCGTGAAGTCCCGGGTGATCAGCGTCCGGACCTTCTGCGCCTGCCCGTAGTACGCGTCGTAGTAACCCGACGACAGCGCGTACGTGCCGAGCATGATGCGACGCTTGACCTCCGGGCCGAAACCAGCCTCCCGGGTCAGCGACATGACCTCCTCCAGCGACCGGTTGCCGTCGTCGCCGACCCGCAGGCCAAACCGGACGCCGTCGAACCGGGCCAGGTTGGAGGAGCACTCGCTCGGCGCGATCAGGTAGTACGCCGGCAGCGCGTACGCGAACGTCGGGCAGGACACCTCGACGATCTCCGCGCCCAGCTTCGCGAGGGCGTCCACCGACTCGCGGAACGCCGTCATCACGCCCGGCTCGGTGCCCTCACCGACGAACTCGCTGACGATGCCGAGCCGCACACCGGTCAGGTCGCCGGTCGCGCCGAGCTTCGCCGCCGCCACCACGTCCGGCACCGGCTGCGGGATCGAGGTCGAGTCGCGCGGGTCGTGCCCGCCGATCACCTGGTGCAGCAGGGCCGCGTCGAGGACCGTACGGGCACACGGGCCGGGCGTGTCCAGCGACGAGGAGAACGCCACCAGCCCGTAGCGGGAGGTCCCGCCGTAGGTGGGCTTCGCGCCGACGGTGCCGGTGACCGCACCGGGCTGGCGGATCGAGCCGCCGGTGTCCGAACCGATCGCCAGCGGCGCCTCGTACGCGGCCAGCGCCGCGGCGCTGCCACCACCCGAGCCACCCGGGATCCGGCTCAGGTCCCACGGGTTGTGCGTCGGCCCGTACGCCGAGTATTCGGTGGAGGAGCCCATCGCGAACTCGTCCATGTTCGTCTTACCGAGCATCACCGTGCCGGCGTCGCGCAGCCGCTGCACGATCGTCGCGTCGTACGGCGGGCGCCAACCCTCCAGGATCTTCGAACCCACGGTGGTCGGCACGCCACGGGTGGCGAGCACGTCCTTCACCGCGACCGGCACACCGGCCAGGGGGCCCAGCTCCTCGCCGGCGGCCCGGCGCGCGTCCACGGCGCGGGCCGCGTCGAGCGCCCCGTCGGTGTCCACGTGCAGGAAGGCGTGCACCCGATCGTCGACCGCGGCGATCCGGTCCAGGTGCGCCCGGGTCACCTCGACGGCGGAGGTCTCGCCGCCGGCGACCAGGGCGGCGATCTCCGTCGCGGTCATTCTGGTCAGATCGCTCATGCCGCCACTCCGCTTCGCTCCGTGACGCCATGAGGCACCAAGGCGCTGAACTTGCCGATTCGCTCGCTGCGCTCGCTCATGCCGCCACTCCGCTTCGCTCCGTGACGCCATGAGGCACCAAGGCGCTGAACTTGCCGATTCGCTCGCTGCGCTCGCTCATGAGGCCACGTCCTCGCTCAGGATCCGCGGTACGCGGAAACGCTGGTCCTCGGAGTCGGGAGCGCCCGACAGCGCCTCCTGCGGGGTCAGGCACGGCGTGACGACGTCCTCGCGGAAGACGTTGGTCAGCGGCACCGAGTGCGAGGTCGGCGGAATGTCCGCGGCGGCGACCTCGCCGACCTGGGCGACCGCCTGGAGGATCACGTCGAGCTGGCCGGCGAAGGTGTCCAGCTCCTCCTCGGTGACGGCGAGCCGCGACAGGCGCGCCAGGTGCGCGACCTCCTCGCGGGAGATGGCGGCCATCCGTGCCCCCTTCTGATGTCCTGCTGGTCGGGCGGTGTGCCGGCCGCGCGGCGCGTGCGGCGTGACGCGCGGTGACCGGAGCGAGTCTATTGTTCCGTCCCCTCCGCCGGCTGCTCGGGTGGGTCAGCGGGTCGAGCGGCGGCCGGCCTCCGGCTCCGGGCCACCGGTCGGACGCACCGGCCGGTAGCGGGCCAGCCAGGTGACCAGCTCCTCGGCGGGCATCGGCCGGGCGTAGAACCAGCCCTGTGCCGCGTCGCAGCCGGCGGCGTGCAGCATCCGCCAGGTCCGCTCGTCCTCCACACCCTCGGCGACCACCCGCAACCCCAGCGCGCCCGCCAACTCGATCATCGACCGGACGATCGCCGCGTCGTCCGCGTCGTCGGCCATGCCGAGTACGAACGAGCGGTCCACCTTCACCTCGGACAACGGCAACCGGCGCAGGTGTTGCAGGGACGAGTAGCCGGTGCCGAAGTCGTCCAGCGCGATGGCCACCCCGATCCGGTGCAGCCGGGAGATGGTCGCCAGCACCCGACGCGGGTCGGCCATCAGGGCACCCTCGGTGATCTCCAGTTGCAGCCGCTCGGCCGGCACCCCGTAGCGGGCCAGCCGGTCGGCGATCTGGTCGGCGATCTCCCCCGTGTGCAGGTCCCGCACGCTCACGTTCAGCGCCGCGCGCAGCCCGATGCCGGCCGCCGACCACTTGGCGAGCTGCTCCACCACATCGTCGACGACCCGCCGGGTGAGCAGTCGCATCACCGCGCTCTGCTCGGCGACCCGGATCAGCTCCTCCGGGTCGACCATGCCCCGGCGTGGGTGCCGCCACCGCAGCAACGCCTCGACGCCCACCACCTCGCCGGTCGCGATGACGATCTGCGGCTGGTAGTACATGGTGATCTCGCCGGCGTCGTCGGCCAGCTCACCGTCCGGGTGCGCCCACCCGGACGACGGGGACGGCGGCGTCCCCGAACCCGCGTCACCCCGCCGCACCGGGCCGCCGTGCTCCGGCACCGCGCCACCGTTCGCCGACCGCCGGCCGGCCCGACCCGCGGAGTGCCGGTCCCGGACCGGACCGGAGCGGGTGCCGGGGACCACGGCGCGGGTGTTGCGGCCCCGGATCGGGTCGGCGCCGGTGGCGATCCGGTTGATCAGGTCGTCGGCGTGCACCAGCTCCGTCCCGGGTCGCCGCCGGCGACCCCACCACCGGCCACCGACCGTCGGCGCCGTGGCGACCACCGGCGCGGGATCCCCGTGCGGCGCGGCCTCGGCCGGCGCGCCGGTGGGCAGCGCCGCACCGTCGCCGCCGCGCACCTCCGCCGCCACATCCAGGGGTACGTCGACCGGCGCGGCGCTGCGATCGTCGCGCTCGCCCGGATCGAGGGTGCGGTCGTCCCGCCCGGTCGGGTCGGCGGTGCGCTCGTCGCGCTCGCCCGGGGCGACGGCGCGGTCACCCGGCTCGATCGCGTCGGCGGTGCGGTCGACGCGCTGGCTCGGCGCCGCCGGCTGGTCCTGCCCGGCGGGCTCGGCACCGAACATGTCGTCGGCCGACGGGCTCGACTCCAGCACCCGGCGCAGGTCGGCCAGGAGACCGAGCCGCTCGGCGGAGTTGTGGTCGGACTCCGGGGCGTACACGGCCACCGTGTCGTTGCGGTGCTTCGCGTCGTACATCGCCACGTCGGCGTGGCGCATCAGGGTGGCGAAGTCCTCGCCGTGCTCGGGGAACAGCGCGATCCCGATCGACCCGCCCACGTCCAGCGGAAGGCCGTCCAGCGGCACCGGCTCGGCCAACACATCGACCACCCGGTCAGCCAGCTCACGCGCCTGACCGACGTCGGTCAACCCGGTCATCACGATGGCGAACTCGTCCCCGCCGAGGCGGGCGATCATCTGCGGACGCGGATCCACCTCAACGAGCCGTGCGCTGACCTCGACCAACAGCCGGTCCCCCACCGCGTGCCCGAGCGCGTCGTTGACGTTCTTGAAGCGATCCAGGTCGATCAGCAGCAGCGCCAGGTGACCGTCGGGTTCGCCGCGAGCGGTCCGCTCGGCGTGCAGGTGCACCTGCTCCGCCACCTCGGCAAGCAGCGCCTTGCGGTTGGGCAGCCCGGTGAGCGGATCGGCGGCGGCGAGGTGCTGCTGCTCAACGGTCAGCCGGGCCATCCGGTACACGGCGAAGAGCGGCACCAGCACCAACGGGATCAACGCCGCGCTGACCCAGGCGGCGGCGACCAGCACCGGAGCGAGCAGCAGCAGCGAGCCGGTGGAGAGCAACTCGAACCCGAGGCCCTGCCGGAGGGTGGGCCACCACCGGTCGCCGAAGCGCAGCCGCACCGCCCAGCTGACCAGCCCGTAGTTGACCGCGAACCAGGCCGCCGTGGCACCGCCGACGGCGACCACGTCGGTCCAGTGCAACCGACCGCCAGAGAAGATCATGCCCGGCCCGAGCTGGAGGACGCCGTACGCGGCGGCGAGGGCGCAGGCGTACTGGCCGACGTTGAACGCGGTCCGCCAGGCGGCGTGCCGCATCCGCCAACCGGAGACGATCACCCCGACGGCCTGCACCGCCACCGCCGGGCCGAGCCCCCACCCGAGCAGGATCGCGAAGGTGAAGCAGGTGGACGGGAAGACCGCCGAGGTCTGCCGGCGCCCCGGCGGGACGAACGGACGGGCGTCGCACACCACGGCGAGGGCCGCCATCGTCCAGAACGCCACCGGCAGTCGGGACAGCTCGGCCGGGAGCGTCGCGAGTGGACCGGCGGCGGTCAGCGCCGCCACCGCCAGGATGCCGACGACGAAGGCGGCGAACGGCGCCACCCGACCAGGCGGGAGCGAATTGCGCGGGTCGGCGACCTCCACCACACCTCCCGAGCGACGGTCGACGTGCCGGTGTGCACGCCGTGACCCAATGAAACGCCCTCGGCCCCAGGTTTCCCGGTATGACAGTCACGAATCGGTCGTAGTCGTAATTAAGTTGGTATACGCGGCCACCGCCCGCACCGGCCCGCGGCGAGGTCAGCCCTCGACGCGGGCGACCTCCCGGGCGGCGTCCGGACCCGCTTCCAGCAGCAGCCGGAACCCGTCCTCGTCGAGCACCGGCACCTTCAGACCGGCCGCCTTGTCGGCCTTCGACCCCGGGTTGTCCCCCACCACCACAAAGCTCGTCTTCTTGGAGACCGACCCGCTGACCTTGCCGCCCCGGCTCTGCACGGCCTCGGCGGCCTGATCCCGGGAGAAACCGGCGAGCGTGCCGGTCACCACCACGGTCAACCCCTCCAACGGGCGCGGCCCCTCGTCGACCGCCTCCTCCGCCATCCGTACGCCCGCCTCGGCCCACTTGCGGACGACCTCGCGGTGCCAGTCCACCGCGAACCACTCCCGGATGCTCGCCGCGATCGTCGGGCCGACCCCGTCGACAGACGACAGCTCCTCCTCGCTGGCCGCGTCGATGGCGTCCATCGATCGGAAGTGCCGGGCGAGCGCCTGGGCCGCGGTCGGGCCGACGTGCCGGATGGAGAGCGCCACCAGCACCCGCCACAGCTCCCGTTCGCGGGCCACCGCGAGATTGTCCAGCAACTTCACCGCGTTGCTGCCCAGGCTGCCGTCCTTGTTGACGAAGAACGGAGACCGGGACAACTGCTCGGCGTCGAGCTGGAAGAGGTCACCCTCGTCGGTGATGATCCCCGCGTCGAGCAGGGCCGCCGCGCCCTTGTAGCCGAGCACCTCGATGTCGAAGCCGCCCCGACCGGCGAGGTGGAACACCCGCTCGCGCAGCTGCGCCGGGCAGCTGCGGGTGTTGGGGCAGCGGATGTCGACGTCGCTCTCCTTGGCCGGGGCGAGCGGCGTGCCGCAGGACGGGCAGGTGGTCGGCATCACGAAGGGGCGGGCGTCGGCGGGGCGCAGGTCGACCACCGGGCCGAGCACCTCGGGAATCACGTCGCCGGCCTTGCGCAGCACCACCGTGTCGCCGATCAGCACGCCCTTGCGCTCCACCTCACGGGCGTTGTGCAGGGTGGCCTGGGCGACCGTCGAGCCGGCCACGTGCACCGGCTCCAGCACCGCGAACGGCGTCACCCGGCCGGTGCGCCCGACGCCGACCTCGATGTCGAGCAGCTTGGTGGTGACCTCCTCCGGCGGGTACTTGAAGGCGATCGCCCAGCGCGGCGCGCGGCTGGTCGAACCGAGCCGGCCCTGGATCGACACCGGGTCGACCTTGACCACCACGCCGTCGATCTCGTGCTCGACGTCGTGCCGGTGCTCGGCGTAGTAGGCGATGTATTCCGCCACGCCGGCGAGATCGGGCACCACCCGCCAGCGATCACTGGTCGGCAGCCCCCAGGCCTTGAGCGCCGCGTACGACTCGGACTGTGCCGTCGGCCGGAACCCGCGGCGGGCGCCGACGCCGTGCACCACCAGGCGCAGCGGCCGGGAGGCGGTGACCCGGGGATCCTTCTGCCGCAGGCTGCCCGCGGCGGCGTTGCGGGGGTTGGCGAACGGCGCCCGACCCTGCTCGACGAGGCTGGCGTTGAGGTCGGCGAACCCGGCGACCGGGAAGTAGATCTCGCCCCGGACCTCCAGCAACTCGGGTATGTCGGGATATTCGGCGGAGGGCGTGAGCTGGCCGGGCACGTCCCGGATGCTGCGCACGTTGGCGGTGACGTCCTCACCGGTGCGGCCGTCACCGCGGGTGGCCGCCCGGACCAGTCGGCCGCCCTCGTAGGTCAGGTTGATCGCCAGCCCGTCGACCTTCAGCTCGCACAGGTACGGCACCGGGCCGCCGGCGTCACGCTCGACCCGCTCGGCCCAGGCGGCCAACTCCTCGTCGGCGAAGGCATTGTCCAGCGAGAGCATCCGCTCGGCGTGGGTGACCGGGGTGAAGTCGGTGGAGAACGTGCCGCCGACCCGCTGCGTCGGTGAGTCGGGCGTCCGCAGCGCCGGGAACTCCTCCTCCAGCGCCTCCAGCTCACGCAACTGCTTGTCGAACTCGGCGTCGGCGATGGTCGGCGCGTCCAGCACGTAGTAGCGGTACTGGTGTTCGGTCAACTCACGGCTGAGGGTGGCGTGCCGCTCCCGCGCCTGCGGCGTCGGCTCCCCGCCGGCCGCCGCCTCCTGAGCCGGGCTGACCTGCTGACCGATCTGCTCCTCGGACACCCCGCCACCTTCGGACACGCCTGCGACCTCCCCTGATCACGCTACCTGGGCACGGTATCGGGCCGGGGCGACAATCCGCCGCCCGCCCGCGCCCGGGGTGACCTGCCCGCGCGTGGTGGCGTGATCGGCGGCCCGGGCCGTGGCATGCGAGGATCGCCGCACGAGGCGGCCCGCGTGTCGCGCAGAGGCGGAGGTACGGATGCCCGAGGTGCTGCTCTGGGCGGTGGCGATCCTGTTGGCGGTGGCCGCCGGCTGGGCGTGGAACAGCTGGCGGCACCGGGTGGCGAACCGGCGACCGGGCACCCGGCCGGGTCGGGGCGCCCCGACCGGCGGCCGTCGTTCCGCGCCGCCGAGGCCACGAGGCACCGATCGGCCGGCCACCAGGCCCCGCTCCCGCGACACCGACCGGGCGGCCGGCGCTCCCGCGGCGGGCGAGATCTGGTGGGCCGACGTGCCGTACGCCGACGGCAGCGGGTCGAAGGTGCGGCCCTGCCTGGTGCTGCGCACCGACTCCCGGGGGGCCGACGTCCTGAAGATCACCAGCCAGGACAAGAGTGACCGGGACGACCACGTCCGGATCCCCAGCCGGGACTGGGACCCCGGCGCCGAGCACGACAGTTACCTGAGCCTGACCGAGCCGGTCCGGATCGGCTCGGCGGACTTCACCGACCGCGCCGGCCGCTGCGACGCCGACCTGTGGCAGAAGGTCCGCAACCTGCGCCACCTGCCCACCAGCTGACCATCCGCGCCACCCGCTGCCCGTGATCGACTCGCTTTCCTGCAAGTCGATCACGTCGGGCGGCCAGCGCCGCCGGGCCGGAACGCCGGGCCGCGACGCCGGGCCGGAACGCCGGGCCGCGACGCCGGGCCGGAACGCCGGGCCGGGACAACGGGCCGAGCCGAGCCGGGACCCCGGGCCGGGGCCGCAGGCCGGGACCCCGGGCCGGGACCGCCGGGTCAGTCCCAGGCGGCGCCGAGCGTGGCGAGCTGGTCGGCGTACTCGATGCGGTCCACCCACCCGTGCGGCCAGGCGGCCATCCCGGCGGCCGCGCCCACGAACGCGCCGGCCAGTGCGGCTATCGAGTCGGAGTCGCCGGCGGTGGTGGCACCCCGGGCCAGCACGGCGACCGGGTCGTCGGCGTGCCGTACGGCGCAGAGCAACGCGGTGGCCAGTGCCTCCTCGGCAACCCAGCCCTCCCCGGTGACCCGACACGGGTCACCGCCGTCGTCGGGCTGCTCCAGGGCTGCCGTCAGCCGGCCGAGCGCCTCCAGGCACTCGTCCCAGCCCCGGGCGATGAACTCCTCCGGTGTGCCGGCACCGGCCCGCTGCCACAGGTCACCCAGCCACTGCTCCCGGTACACCCCGCGCTGGGATCGCGCCCGCCCGATGAGGACCCGGGGAAGATCGGACAGCGTGGCACCGCCGCGCAGGGCGAACACCGCGTACGCGGTCAGCTCACTCGCGGCCAGCCCGGTCGGATGGCCGTGGGTCAACCCGGCCTGCAACTGGGCCAGACCGGCCAGCGTGTCCCCGTCGACGTCGAGCAACCCGACCGGGGTGACCCGCATGTTGGCCCCGCAGCCCTTCGAGCCGATCACCGTCGCCTCCTGCCAGGGCAGCCCTCGGCGCAGCTCGGCGCAGGCCCGCAGGCAGGTCATGCCCGGGGCGCGGTTGTTGTCCGGGCTGATCGCCCAGGCCAGGAAACGCTGCCGCAGCAGCGGCTCCACCGCCTGTGGGGTGAGCGACGGCGCCTCGTGTAGGGCCCAACCCACCGCCAACGCCATCTGGGTGTCGTCGGTGACCAGGGCCGGCTCACCGACCAGCTCACGAGGGCCGGTCGGACCGTAGCGGCGCTCGATCTCGGCGACGGTCAGGAACTCGGTGGGCTTGCCCAGCGCGTCACCGTAGGCGAGACCGAAGAGCGAGCCGGAGGCGCGCAGCGCGGAGGTGGAGATCACGGCGGCCATGATGCCCGGCCGCCGCAACCCACACCAGGCTCAGTCCCAGCAGAGGCAGAAGGGGTGGCCGACCGGATCCGCGTAGACCCGGAAACCCTCGCCCTCGCCGGGCAGCCGCCGCGCGCCCAGCGCGAGCGCGGCCTTCTCGGCGGTCTCGATGTCGTCCACCGTCACGTCGATGTGGAACTGCTGCGGACGCTCCGGATCCGGCCAGGCCGGCGGACGCAGGTTGAGCGCACGCTGGAACGCCAGCCGGGGCTGATGCCCGGGCGGACCGCCCAGCACCACCCACTCGTCGTCAGCGTCACCCTCGGCCAGAGGAATGCCGAGCAGCTCGGAGTAGAACGCGGCCAGAGCCCGCGGATCGGGGAAGTCGATCACCACTGAACGTAGCTGTCCAATCATGACCGTCATCCTGCCCGCCGGGTACGACAGAAAAACCTCAGTCCTCGGTGAACCGCCGGCCGGCGTCCCGGCACGCGGCCAGCACCGCCCGCGCGTACTGCGGGGTCGCTCCGGCCAGGCCACACGCCGGCGTGACGACCACCTGCTCGGCGAGCTGCCGGCGGGGGAAGCCGAGGCGGTCCCAGAGCTGGCGTACCCGATCGGCGACCTGCGCGGAGGTCGGCGCGCCACCGGCCGACGGCGGCCGGGTCGGCACGGCCCCGGCCAGCACGCCGAGGCCGGCGTCGATGGCCTCGCCCAGCGGGTCCAGGTCGGTCACCAGGTCGAGGTCGAGGGCCACCCCGACGGCGCCGGTGGAGCGGATCAGCTCCAGCGGTACGTCCGGAGCGCAGCAGTGCACCACCGTCGGCACGCCGACCGCCTCGACGACCGTGCGCAGCAGCGCCGCCGCGTCCACCGACTCCATCGCCCGGTACGCGCCCAGCCCGCTCTCGGTCGGCACCCGGCCGGCCAGCACCGTCGGCAGCGACGGTTCGTCCAGTTGAAGCAGCACCGACGCCCGGGGCAGGACCCGGGCGACCGCCCCCACGTGGGCGCGCAGACCCTCGGCGAGGGAACCGGTCAGGTCGCGGACCGCGCCCGGGTCGCGCAGCAGCCGGCCACCGATCGGCAGTTCCAGAGCGGCGGCCAGGGTGAGCGGGCCACCGGCCTGCACCTTGATCGGGCCGGCGTACTCCTCGGCCTGCTCGGCGAGCTGATCCAGGTCGCGTTCCATGAGGTCGCGGGCCCGGCGCAGGTCCCGGCCCGGGCGGGGAGCGACCCGCCACCGGCCGGTGTACAGCTCCACGGGCAGCTCGACCAGCAGCCCGGCGGTGCGGCCGATCAAGTCCGCGCCCGGGCCGCGGGCCGGCAACTCGGGCAGGTGGGGCAGCGCGGGTAGCTCACCGAGGACCACCCGCTGGGCCTCGGCGATGTCGGTGCCGGGCAGCGAACCAATTCCGGTCGCCGCACCAGCCGGCCAGGGCCACGCCTGATCTGTCACGGGCGAAGGCTATCCCGATGTACGCCCGGACCGTGCGGCGACCGTGCGTTCAGCCGGTAATGGTGGCGGAGCCGAGGACCACGTCGCCGGCCGGGTCCGGCCGGTACGCCACGATGGCCTGACCGGCGGCGACACCGCGTACCGGCCGGCGCAGCTCGGCGTGCAGGCGGTCACCGTCGAGGGCGACGGTCGCGGGCACCACGTCGCCGTGCGCGCGCAACTGCACCTGGCACTCCACCGGAGCGTCCGGGCGGGCACCGCCGGTCCAGACCGGACGAACGGCCCGGACGTCGGACACCTCGAGGGCCTCCGCGGGGCCGACGGTCACCGTGTTGGTCTTCGGCGTGATGGAGAGGACGTAGCGTGGCCGCCCGTCCGGGGCCGGCCGGTCCAGGTGCAGCCCACGACGCTGACCCACCGTGTACGCGTACGCGCCGGTGTGGCTGCCCACGACCGCGCCGGTGGTCGCGTCGACCACGTCGCCGGGCGCCTCGCCGAGCCGGCCGGCGAGGAAACCGCGGGTGTCGCCGTCGGCGATGAAGCAGATGTCGTGCGAGTCCGGCTTGTCGGCCACCGCCAGGCCACGCTCGGCGGCCTCCGCGCGGACCTGCGCCTTGGTCGAGTCACCGAGCGGGAACATCGACCGGTCGAGCTGGTCGCGGGTGAGCACGGCCAGCACGTACGACTGGTCCTTCGCCACGTCGACACTGCGGCGCAGCAGCCCGTCCGGGCCGAGCCGGGCGTGGTGACCGGTGACGACCGCGTCGAAGCCCAGGGCCACGGCCCGGTCCAGCACCGCGGCGAACTTGATCTTCTCGTTGCAGCGCAGGCAGGGATTGGGCGTACGACCCGCGGCGTACTCGGCGACGAAGTCGTCCACGACATCCTCGTGGAACCGGTCGGCCATGTCCCACACGTAGAACGGGATGCCGATCACGTCGGCCGCCCGCCGGGCGTCGCGGGAGTCCTCCAGGGTGCAGCAGCCGCGCGCCCCGGTGCGGTAGGTCTGCGGGTTGCGCGCCAGCGCCAGGTGCACACCGGTCACGTCGTGCCCGGCCGCCACCGCCCGCGCCGCCGCCACGGCCGAGTCAACCCCGCCCGACATCGCCGCCAGAACCCTCACCAGCCCACACCCTCC
>NZ_WBKR01000120.1 GCF_008868155.1 Micromonospora sp. ALFpr18c | reverse complement strand
AGGCCGGGGTCGTCGTCTCCCGGCCGTCCTGGGCGGGGGTGAGCAGCCTGCGCAGGGAGAGCGCGACCAGCGAGGCGACCAGGCAGCCACTGACCACGGTCGCCACCCAGACCCGGCCGTCGGCGGCGCCGATGAGCGGGCCGGCGGTGACCGGGCCGATGACACCGCTGATTCCGAAGATCATTGAACTCATCGCGTTGTACCTGCCGCGCAGCTCGTCGGTGGCCAGCGCGTTGGTCAGCGCCGGCATCACCGGGGACAGCATCGTCTCGCCGAAGCCGAAGATCGCCGAGCAGGCCACCACACAGAGCGCGGCCAGTAGGGCGCCCTCGGTGCTGACGAGGCCGGCGGCGCCGAGGACCAGCCAGGCGGCCGCGAACACCGCCCCGACCACGGCCAGCGCGGCGGTGCGGCTGCGGCCCTCGATCCGCCGGATCACCAGGAGTTGGGCGAGCACGATCGTCACGGTGTTCGCCGCGAGCGCCCAGGCAACCACCCGAGGGCTCACCTCGGCGACCCGCACGGCGTACGCGGCGAAGCCCACCTCGATCTGCGCGTACCCGCAGGTGGTGAGGACCAGACCGAAGATCACCAGCCGGCGGAACGGGCGATCCCGGAGCACGGTCAGGTAGCCGCCGGCCGACGGCTGGTCCGCGGCCCGGCGGTCGCCGAGCCGGTGCCCGACGCCCGGCAGGGTGAGCAGGATCAGTGCCGGCATGAGATAGCTCACCGCGTCCAGCAGGTAGATCGCCTGGAAGGTGCCCGGTCGGGCCGTGTCGACGATCGCGCCGGAGGTCATGCCGCCGATGCCGATACCGAGGTTGAGCAGCGCGAAGTTGAGCCCGAAGACGCGTTGGCGCTCACCGTCGTCGGTCAGCGAGGCGAGGATGGTGTTCTGACCGGACCAGATCGCCGAACTGCCCACCGCGATCACCGTCATCACCGCGAACGCGGAGGCGCTGGAGTCGACCAGGGCCAGCGAGCCGGTGCCCGCCGCCTCGATCACCAGGCACGGCAGTACCACCCGGCGTGCCCCGAAACGGTCGATCAGCGTCCCGCCCAGCGGCGACAGGGCCAGCGTGACCGCGCCGTACCAGCCGATCACCAGGCCGGCTCGGGTGTCGGTGAGCCCGCGCACGTCGGTCAGGTAGATGAACAGGAACGGCAGGGTGAGGCCACGCCCGACCGCCGACAGCAGGGTGCCGACGAGGAGCCGGCGAGCTTCCGGACGGCGGGGTAGGGCGCGACGCAACATGTCCGCATTCTGTTCGTCGGGTGTGACACCGCGCGAACCGTTTACCGAGGCGGCGGCTGTCGGGGTGCTCTGCCATGCTGGCCCGGTGAGCGTGACCTGGCGACACCTGCCCGCATCCGCCCGCGAGATCGCCGGTGCCGCCACCGACGCGGTCGAGGCCGCGAAAACCCGGGACACCGAGGCGTACGACGTGGCTGCGGGCCGGCTCACCACCGCCGAGCGTTCGGGCCTGGTGCTCGGTGCCGTGGTGCGGCTGCTGCTGGAGGAGACGCATCCGGACGGGCTGGACGGTGATGACGTACGCCAGGTGCTCCAGCGGTGCGTCCGCGCGGCGGCCCCCTGGCGACCGGACGTCGACCCGCACGTCGTGCTGGTCCTGCTGGCCGGGGCGCTCGGCGTGTACGACCCGGGTGAGGACGACTCCCCGCCCGACGCGGCGGCGCTCGCCCGACACGGTCCGCTGCTCGTGGCCGACCTGCTGGCGGTGACGGGCCGGCCGGTCGACGGCTACCTGAGCGCGGCGTTCGCCGAGATCGAGCGCACCGAACGGCACGACTGACAGGCACCGAACGGCACGACTGACAGGCACCGAACGGCACGACTGACGGGCACCGAACGGCACCGAACGGCCGAGGGTGCAGAACGATCGGCGCTGATCACATCGGTCGGTGTCGCGCTACTCTCTGGTCCGCATGATCAACTTGTAACGGGGGTACGTGATGGACAGACGTGTGTGGGCGGGGCTGGCGGTCGTACCGCTGCTCGGTGGTGTTGGCCTGGTGGCCCCGGCGACGCCCGCGGTGGCGGTGGCCCCGGCGCCGGTCGCCCAGGCGGCGGCCAGTCCGGCGAACGAGCTGTACGTGAGCGGCAAGGACTGCGCGCCGGGTGCCGACGGCAGCGAAGAGGCGCCGTACTGCACGATCTCGGCCGCGGCCGCGGTGGCGCAGCCCGGCCAGACGGTGTTGGTGCAGCCCGGGGACTATCCGGAGACGGTCACCTTCACCCGGTCCGGCACGGAGACCGCGCCCATCACGTTCCGTGCCGTCGCCACCTGGTCTGGTCGGATCACCGTCGGCAACATCGGTGACACCGTTGTGGGCACCGTCTTCAGGTTCACCGGTGTGCACGACGTCGTGGTCGAGGGCTTCATCGTGGAGGACACCGACACGGTGACGCCCGTCGTGGTCGACGCCTCGACGAGAGTCACCATCAACGACATCGCCGCGCACGCCTATCGCGCTCCGGCGGCCGTGCACGTCACCGGTAACTCCACCGACGTCACCATCAGCCGGGCGTTCCTGACTCACTTGGCGGCCCCCGCCATCCGGATCGATCCGGGTGTCCGCGGGACCGTGGTCGTCAACAACCAGCTTCACCTGGGTGGTCTGCTGGCCACCGACGCTCCTGGGACGGTCATCACCAACAACACGGTGCTCACCTACTGCGTGCGGGGAATCGACGTGGTCGGCGACTCGACCGGGCTCTCGTTGCAGAACAACATCGTGCGCACGAGCCTCGGTCACTTCGCCTGCAAGACGCCGCAGGACGCGATCGCCATCGCGGTCGCCGCGCCGGCAACGGGAGCCGTCTCCAACTACAACCTGATCGACCCGATCAGTGGTGGTCCCGTCTACCAGTGGGCGGGCACGGCCTACTCCGACCTGGCGTCGTTCCGGGCCGCGACCGGGCAGGGCGGCAAGGACATCGCCGCCGACCCGCTGATCGTCGGGAGCACGAGCGGAGGACCCAAGACCTTCTTCCCGGCCGATCCGACCTCGCCCGCCGTGGACTCGGCGAACGCCCTCGCGCCGGGCGTCACGCGCACGGACATGCTCGGCAACCCGCACAGTGACAACCCTGCCGTGGCGAACACCGGCACCGGCAACGGATTCCACGACCGGGGCGCGGTCGAGGCTCAGGGCATCCCGGGGAACGGGCAGTACGACATCCGGCAGAAGCCCGGTGACGACTCGTTCGCCGTGACGGCGACGGTGACACCGCAGTTCGCCTGGCCGGTGGACGGCGAAGGCGGCACCATCTCCTACCGGTTCGACGGAAGGCGCTACCTGATTGTCACGTCGGCCCGCTCGGTCGCCTCATCCTTCAAGGGGGCCGGCACGGGCTGTGTCTCCGTCGCGATCAGCTACACCGGGTTCCGGTGGGCCGGGACGACGAATGGAAGCGTCTGCACCAGGGTCGGTACGCGGTACACGCCGTCCGCCCCGACGCGGTTGCTGGACACCCGGGCGGCGATCGGCACCGCCACCACCACCCCGGTGCCGGCCAACGGCGAGGTCACCGTGCCGATTCCGGCGGTCAACGGCGTACCGGCGGCCGACATCATCGCGGTGGTGCTGAACGTCACCGTCACCGCGCCCACCATGCCCGGCTTCATCAGCGTCCGCGCCCCGAACGGGCAGCTCGGCTCCTCGAGTGTCAACTTCGTCGCCAACGAGACGGTTCCGAACCTGGTCATGACGCAGGTGACCGGTGGGGTCGTCCGGCTGGTCAACCGCAGCGGCGGCACCGTCCACCTGCTCGCCGACCTGCAGGGCGTGTACAGCCGCAAGGGTTCCGGGTTCAAGACGCTCGACCCGACCCGGGTGCTGGACACCCGTACCGGCACCGGCCTTCCCCTGGCCGCGAACGGTGAGCGGCGGCTGGACCTCTCCGGAAAGCTACCCGCGGACGCCACCGCCGCGATCCTCAACGTCACCGTCACCGCGCCGACGACGGCCGGTGTGCTCAGCGTCTACCCGGATGGCTCACCGGCGCCCCTGGCCTCGAACCTGAACTTCGTGGCCCGGCAGACCATCCCCAACCTGGTCGTCGTGCCGGTGGTGGCGGGGAAGGTGATGATCCGCAACGTCAGTTCGGGGACCACCCACGTGGTTGCCGACCTGGCCGGCTACTTCGGCTCGGCCGCGTCGGGTGCGGACCAGACCTACGTGCCGTCGGAGCGCCGGGTCGCGGACTCCCGCGATGACTCCGGATGGCTCAGGACGGTGAGTCCAGGCCCGTTCGCCGCATTCGCCGTCGGTGGTGCCCCGATCCTCAGCGACGTCTGGTGCGGAACGGGATGTCCACTGGTAACCGCCGGGGTGTTGAACCTGACCGTGACCGCGCCGGCGGCGGCGGGTGTGCTGACCGCGTACCCGCGCGGGACGGCGAGGCCAACCGCGTCGAACGTGAACTTCGTGGCCGGGGAGACCGCCTCCAACCTGGTGGTGTCGAAGACCGGCGGCAATTATGTGGATGTCGTCAACAACAGCTCCGGTACGGCTCACCTCATCGCCGACCTGGCCGGATACTTCATCGCTTCGGCCTACTGAGGCGCGGTGCTGCACAGCGGCCGGGCATCGGATCGATCCGATGCCCGGCCACTGCGCCGATCGACCCGGATGTCCAGCCGATCGGTCAGCCCGGCGACCTGGCCGGGGACGTCCACATTGGTATCGGTCACGGTATTCTCCGCGAACTTGAGTGATCGACTTTGGCACGGGGGCCAAGATGGAAATCCGACGTTGGGCGCAGCTTGCGCTCGTACCACTGATTGGCGGCGCGGCCCTGGTGGGCCCCGCGGTGCCCGCCGCGGCGGCGCCCGCACCCGTCTCCGCGGCGGTAGCCGCCGGCGAACTGAACGTCAGCCAACACTGGTGCCTGGGCAGCGGCGACGGCAGTGAACAGCGGCCGTTCTGCACCATCTCCGAGGCGGCGGCGGTGGCCGGCCCGGGCCAGACGGTGCTGATCCACCCGGGGGAGTACCAGGAGAACGTCCGGTTCACCCGTTCGGGCACCGAGTCGGCGCCGATCACCTTCCGCGCGGTGAACGTCAACTGGCAGATGGCGCGGGTGGGCAGGTACAACACCGCGGCGGTCACCGGGACGATCCTCGACCTCAGTGGCGTGCACGACGTGACGGTGGAGGGCCTGGTCGTGTTCGGGGCCCACAACGCCGACGTCGTCACGGTGCGGGATTCTCAGCGGGTCCGCCTCGACAAGCTCACCGTCGAGACCGGTGCCTACGGCCCCAGCGGAGTGCGGATCAGCGGTGTCTCGAACCGGGTGACGCTGAGCCGTAGCTTCGTCTACAACACGCAGGGCGCTTCGGTGACCATCGAGCCGGGGGTCACCGACACGACGGTCACCGCCAGTCAGTTCGACGGCTTCGGCCTGGCCGCAGCGGATACGCGCGGCCTCACCATCACCGGAAACACCTTCCAGGTCGACTGCAGCAGTGGCATCGACCTGGCCGGCAGCTCACCGGGCGCCTCGATCCGCAACAACATCGTCGTCACGACCCGCCGGCGCCACGTGTGCGACACCCCGGCGAACGCGGTCGGTATCCGGTTGTCCGCCGGGTCGGTGGCGGGCAGCAGCACCGACCACAACCTGTTCGACCCGACCAGCGGTGGAGTTCCCTACAACTGGGCGGGCACCGATCACCCGACCCTCACCTCGTTCGTCGCGGCGACCGGGCAGGGCGTCCACGACCTCTCGGCCGACCCGAAGCTCGTCCGGGTGAACGGTTGGGACCGGAACTACCTGGAGACCGCGCCTGGTTCGCCCGCCCGGGACTCGGCTGACGCGAACGCCCCCGGTGTCCTGGACACCGACATGCTCGACGCCTCCTTCGCCGACGATCCGGCCGCCGCGAACACCGGCACCGGCAGCGGGTACCGCGACCGGGGTGCGGTGGAGGCTCAGGGACCGGTCACCCAGGACCCGCTGCGGGTCGAGCGCAAGGTCGGCGGCGGCCCGTTCGACGTGGTCGCGCGGTCGGGTCTGCACTCCGCCTGGCCGGTCGAGCGGGAGCGGGCCCAGTACGCCTACTACCTCACCGGTAAGCGGTTCTGGCGGGTGACCGACGCCGCGACCGCCGAGTACACGCTGCGGCGCGCCGGCGACGCCTGCGTCCAGGTGCAGGTCTCGCAGACCGATTTCCGACTGCCCAAGGAGTACGAGGGACCGGTCTGCACCCAGGTCGGTGCGCGTTACGTACCGGTGGCGCCGACGCGGGTTCTGGACACCCGAGCCCGGATCGGAGTGCCCGACATCCGGCCGGTCGCCGCCTTCGGGCGGGTCGAGTTGCCGGTAGGCACCATCGCCGGAGTGGCGCAGGAGGACATCAGTGCGGTCGTCCTCAACCTGACGGTGACCCAACCCAGCGCCTCAGGTTTCATCAGGGTCGACTCGACCGGCGCCTTCAGCAGCTCGTCCAACCTCAACTTCGTGACTGGGGAGACGGTGCCGAACCAGGTGACCGTACCCGTCGTCGGCGGCTCGCTGGTGTTCACCAACTACAGCTCGGGCACCGTTCACCTGATCGCCGACCTGCAGGGCTTCTACGCCGCGAACGGGTCTGGCTTCGCGTCGGCACCCCCGGCACGGGTCATCGACACCCGGGAGGGAACCGGCACGCCGTTCCCGGCGATGGGCATCCGTACCCTCGACCTCTCCGACCGGCTGCCCGTCGGCGCGACGGCCGCCGTGCTGTCGGTGACGGTCACCGCTCCGACCACCAGCGGCGTGCTCACCGTCTACCCGTACGGCTCGACGGCACCCACCGCGTCCAGCCTCAACTTCGTCGCCGGGCAGACCATCCCCAATTTGGTCACCGTGCCGGTGGTGAACGGCCGGGTCAGCATCCTCAACAACAGCTCCGGCACCACCCACGTCATCGCGGACCTGGCCGGCTGGTTCAGCCCGAACGCCACCCAGACCTTCGTTCCGATCACGTCGACGCGGATCGTGGACTCCCGGGACAGCACCGGGCTGCCCGGCCGTACGCCGGCTTCCCTCACCGCCGGGGAGACGGTCCGGTTCGAGCCATTGCGGCCTGGCGTCACCTGCGCGCCGGCCTGCCCCGCCCCGACCGCACTGGTAGGCAACGTGACCGTCACCGCGCCGACCAGGCCGGGCGTGCTCACCGTTCACCCCGGCGGCGGGCCGCGGCCCACCGCCTCGAACGTCAACTTCGTCGCCGGTGAGACGGCGTCGAACGCCGCCGTGGTCGCGGTCGGCTCGGGCGTCGACCTCTTCCACAACAGCGGGGGTACGTCCCACGTCATCGTCGACGAGGCGGGCTACTTCATCGCCGCCGCGTCCTGACCCGCGTAGCGCTGAAGAACCGGCGCCCTCCGCGTACAGCGTGGGGCGCCGGTTCTTTCTGCCTGAGGTGCCGGGGCAGCCGGCACGGCACGCGTGAATATAGGCTGCGGCGAGATTTGTTCGACTTCCACGGGGGACAGTTGATGAGAAGACACAGGTCGGTGCAGCTTGCGGTCGTACCGCTGCTGGCGGGTGTGGGCCTGGTCGGGCCCGCCGGGCCGGCGGTGGCGGCATCCGCGCCAGCCGGGGCCAGGGCCGCCACACCTGGCACCGAGGTGTACGTCAGCCAGCGTGACTGCAAGCCCGCTGGCGACGGCAGCGAGGCCGCGCCCTACTGCACGATCGGTGCCGCGTTGGCCGTGGCCCAGTCGGGTCAGACGGTGCTCGTGCAGCCGGGGAACTACGCGGAGAAGGTGACAGTCACACGGTCCGGCACGGAGTCCGCGCCGATCACCGTGCGTGCGGTCAACACCTCGCGGGGCCTCGTCCGTCTCGGTCACTACACGCTCAGCGGTACGCCGCTGACGATCTCCGGCGTGCATGACGTCGTGGTCGAGGGCTTCACGCTCACCGGCCCGAGCAATGCGGTGCCGGTTCTGATCAGCGGGGCCCAGCGGGTTACCGTGGACGGCATCGCCACCGGCGGGGGCACCCTGCCCGCCGTCCGTGTCACGGGTTCGTCCAGTGCTGTCACGGTCAGTCGGGGCTGGTTCCCCGGCTCGGGCACCGCCGCCACCGGCGTGGCTGTCGAGGCGGGTGTCACCGGCGCGGTGGTCACCGCCAACACCTTCTTCAAGACCCTGGTCGCCGTGACCGACGCGCCGGGAGCCCGGATCACCGGCAACACGGTGGTGACCGACTGCGCGACCGGGATCGTGCTGGCCGGTGCCTCGACCGGCGCGAGCATCCGGAACAACATCCTGCGTACCGGTGCCGGTCCCGTCCCGGCACCGGAAACCTGTGCCGCCCCGACGACGGCGCCAGCGATCTCGGTCGCCGTCGCCGCCACCGGCGGCACGGAGGCCGACTACAACCTGGTCGACCCGGCCAGTGGTGGGGCTGTCTACCGCTGGGGCGCGACCGACCACGCCGACCTGGCGTCGTTCCGGGCGGCGACCGGTCAGGGCGATCACGACATCCTGGCCCCGGTCCTGCTGGGCGAGCGGTTGGGCACCGAGCGTGGCTGGTTCCCGCCGACCGCCGCTTCGCCGGCGATCGACTCCGCCGACGCGACGGCACCCGGCGTCGCCCGTACCGACCTGCTGGACAACGCGCACGCCGACGCACCGACCGTGGCCAACACCGGTACCGGTAACGGCTACCACGACCGGGGCGCGGTCGAGCTCCAGGGTGGCCGGACGGTGAGCGGGTACGGGGTCCAGAGCAAGCCTGGCGGTTCGTCGCTGGACTACACCGCTCCCCTGACGGTCAGCCACGCGTGGCCCACCGATGGCCCGGTGGGCAAGGTTGCCCAGCGGTTCACCAACGATCGGTTCTACCGGGTGGGTCCGATCGTGCCGGCCGATAGCCAACTGCAGCGTGCCGGCACCGCCTGCGTGAGCAACGACATCCGGTTCGACAACTTCCGGGTGCTCCCGCCGAGCGTGCTCGAGCCGCTGGGTGGAGACTGCGCGGTCCTCGGCGCGATGTTCACCCCGGTGGCGCCGACCCGCCTGCTGGACACCCGCGCCGCCGTCGGGATCAGCACCACCGTTCCCGTCGCGGCCAACTCCGAGATCGTTCTGCCGATCATGTCGATCAACGGTGTGGCGGCCGCGAACATCACGGCTGTGGTGCTCAATGTCACGGCCACCCAGCCGACCACCGCGGGATACCTCACCGTCTACCCCGACGGCAAGACCGCACCCCAGGCGTCGAGCGTCAACTTCGTCCCTGGTGAGACCGTGCCGAACCAGGTCACGGTGCCGATGTCCAACGGCAACCTGCGCATCCGTAACAACGCCGGCGGGACGGTGCACGTCGTCGTCGACCTGCAGGGCTTCTACTCCGGCTTCGGTGACGGCTTCAAGCCGCTGGCGCCGACCCGCGTGCTGGACACCCGGGCCAACGGGGGCGCGCCGGTCCCCGCGAACACCTACCGGGTGCTCGATCTCTCCGGGCGGGTGCCGTCGGGTGCCAAGGCCGTCGTGCTGAACGTGACGGCCACCCAGCCGACGGCGAACGGGGTTCTCACCGTGTACCCGGCCGGTTCGTCGGTGCCGACGGCATCCAACCTGAACTTCGTCACCGGCCAGACCATCCCCAACCTGGTGACGGTGCCGGTGGTGAACGGCCGGCTCGTCATCCAGAACGTCAGTTCCGGCACCACCCACGTGCTCGCGGACCTGGCCGGTTGGTACGGGACCGGCGCCGTCGACGGCTTCGTCCCGTACGGCCCCCAGCGGATCCTCGACACCCGGTCCGGGATCGGCGGGCACACTCTGCCCCAGTTCACGTCGGTCGACCTGTGGGTGCCGTTCCTGGACCCGAACGGGAACGACAACACGCCGAAGCCGACGGCGTTGGTGGCCAACCTGACGGTCACCGGGCCGACCGCACCGGGTGTCCTCACCGCACAGCCCAAGGGTGAGGCGCCCTCGGCCGCCTCGAACGTCAACTTCGTGGCCGGGGAGACGGCGTCGAACGCCGCAGTGGTGCGAGTGGGCGCCAACGGTGCCGTGACGGTGACGAACAACAGTGGTGGCAGCACGGACGTCGTGGTCGACCAGGCGGGCCACTTCATCGCCACCACCCCCTGACCGAACCGATCAGACCCGGAGCCGGCGCCACGTGATGGTGCCGGCTCCGGTCGTTCCGGCGACGGTGATCGATCGACTGACGTGACCGGCCGGGTAGCGCCGGTAGTCTCCGCCTGATCATGATCGACAAAAAGACGGGGATGTCCATGGGCAGTCGCTGGTTTGCCGGGTTCTTAGTCGTACCCCTTGTCCTGGGTGCCGGTGGCCTGGCCGGGCCGGCGGCGCCGGCCAACGCGGCGGTGCCCGCGCGGGCCGCGGTGCCCGTGACCGCCCAGCCGGCCGCCCAGGCCGTCCTGCCGCCCGAGCTTGCGGTGGACCAGCAGCGTTGCTCCGCCAGCGGTGGCACCGGCAGCGCCGACGACCCGTTCTGCACGATCTCCGCGGCGGCGGCCGTGGTCCAACCGGGACAGACCGTGCTCGTCGAGCCGGGGCACTACGAGGAGGTGCTGACGATCAGGCGTTCCGGTACGCCCGAGGCGCCGATCACCTTCCGTTCCTCGGCGGTCCGGGGAGACGTGCGGATCGGCAAAGTCCGGTCCATGGAGGGGCCGACCACCGGCAGCGTCATCATCTTCGCCGGGGTGCACGACGTGGCCCTGCGAGACTTCGTGGTGGAAGGCGTGAGTGGGGCGCCCGCCGTGACGGTGGACGGCTCGACCCGGGTCACCATCGATGGCAACGGCATCCGGGGTGCGACGGCGTCCGGGGGAGTGCGGATCACCGGTGCATCCCGTGACGTCACGGTCAGCCGCCAGTGGTTCCTGATCGGCGGCGGGCCGGTGGTGGCCGTCGGGGCCGGCACCGTCAACGCGGTCGTCGTCGGTAACCAGGGCAACAGCCGCGTCGGGATGGTCGTCACCGACGCCCCGGACACCGTGGTCACCGGCAACACCATCATCACCACGTGTGGGAGGGGAATCGACGTGGCCGGCGACTCGCCGGGCGCGAGCATCCGGAACAACATCGTCGCGACGGCGGGCAGCGTCCGGCAGGTCTGCGCCGATCCGGCGGCTGCCGCCGCGATCACCGTGGCCGCCGGGTCGACCGCTCGCAGCGTCGTCGATCACAACCTGGTCGATCCGGTCAGCGGCGGTCCGTTCTACGTCTGGGGCGGCACCGCACACACCACGCGGGACAGCTTCGTCGCGTCCACCGGTCAGGGTGTCAACGACCTGGCGACGAACCCGGGGATCGACATCGTCGACATCAACTACTGGCGGAGCTGGATCACACTGCGGCCGGGATCTCCCGCCATCGACTCGGCGGACGGCTCCGCCCCGGGTGCCCTGCCGAGTGACATCCTGGGTAACCCGTACAGCGACGACCCGAGCGCCGCCAACACCGGCACGGGCAGTGGTTACCGGGACCGGGGTGCCTGGGAGCGCCAGGGGACGCTGGACGCCGGTGCGATCGACATCCGGCGGGCGGCCGGCGGTGGTCCCCTCGACACGGTGGCGACCATCACCCCGACCCACAGTTGGCCGGTCGAGCGTGAAGAGGGCCGCTACGCGTTCCAGTTCGGCGACCAGACCGTCGCGCGCATCAGCGACGTGCCGCGAGCCAGCTACACGTACCGCCGGGCGGGGGTGTCCTGCGTCTCCTACTACGTCAGCCCGAACGGATTCCGCCGTGTCAACGGCGGCGTGGGGACCACCGATCGGGCCTGCACGGTGACCGGCTCGTACTACACGGCGGTCGCGCCGACGCGGCTGCTGGACACCCGTACCGCTCTCGGCATTCCGACCACGGTGCCGGTTGCCGCCGGCGGCCGGGTGACGCTCGACCTGCCCCAGGTGGCTGGCGTACCGGTCGCCGACATCAGCTCGATCGTTTTGAACGTCACCGTCACCAGCCCCACCACTGCCGGTTTCCTGAAGGTCTACTCCAGCGCCACAGGCGCCATCACGTCGAGCGTCAACTTCGTGGCCAACGAGACCGTGCCGAATCTGGTCACCGTGCCGGTGCGCGACGGCCGGATCTACCTGGAGAACGCCAGCGGGGGGACGGTCCACCTGGTCGCCGATCTCCAGGGCTACTACAGCGCCCACGGCTCGGGCTTCGCCCCGATGACACCGACGCGGGTGCTGGACACCCGCTCGGCAGCTCCGGTCGCCCCGAACGGCGACCTGCACGTCGACCTCTCCGACGTCCTCCCGGCCGACGTGACCGCCGCGATCCTCAACGTCACGGTCACCCAGCCGACGACCGCCGGGGTGCTCACCGTCTACCCGAACGGTACGCCGGTGCCGATGGCGTCCAACCTGAACTTCGTGGCCGGGCAGACGATCCCCAACCTGGTCACCGTGCCGGTTGTCGGCGGTAAGGTGGCGATCCGCAACGTCAGCTCCGGCACCACCCACGTCGTCGCCGACCTGGCCGGCTACTTCGGGTCCGCGGCCTCCGGGGCGACCCAGAGCTACGTGCCGTACGGGCCGTCCCGGATCGCCGACAGCCGCACCGGCGACGGCCTGATCGACCGCACCGCCGGCCCGCTCGAGAAGCAGGCGGTGGCGAGCGTCGAGGCGTGGTACTACAAGGCGTTCGACGGCGCTGACTGCGGTTCGGACTGCCCCGCCCCCACCGCCGTCGTGGCCAACCTGACCGTCACCGCTCCGACCACCGCCGGCGTTCTCACGGCCTTTCCCCACCGGACGACGCCCCCCACCGCCTCGAACGTCAACTTCGTCGCCGGCGAGACGGCCTCCAACCTCGCGGTCATCAAGACCCGGGACGCGGTGATCTCCCTGTACAACAACAGTTCCGGCAGCAGCCACGTGCTCGTCGACCAGGCGGGCTACTTCATCGCGGCCGCCTGAGTTCACGCCGCCCCTCGCCCGCACCGGGCGAGGGGCGGCGCCCAGGCCGGCAGGCCCGCTCCAATTGCGGTGCGCGGGCCGGCGCGGGCCGGGATACGCTGCCGCCGCACTCATCTGTCGATACGTCACGGGGGCGTTGATGAAGAGACGTGAACGGTCGCTGCTCGCACTCATACCGCTGGCGGCGGGCGCGGTCCTGTCGGGGCCGGCGGCCTCCGCCGCGGCCGGGCCCGCGCCGGTCGTCGCGCAGGCGGCCACACCGGCCAACGAGGTGTACGTCAGTGAGAAGCACTGCGACTGGCTGACCGGCGGCGACGGCAGCATGGCGAACCCGTACTGCATGATCTCCTCGGCGGCCGAGGTGGCGCAGCCGGGGCAGACCGTGCTGGTGCAGCCCGGCAACTACGAGGAGGGGGTGTTCTTCACCCACTCCGGCACCGAGGGCGCGCCGATCACCTACCGCGCGGTCAACGGCCCCGACGGTGAGGTTCATGTCGGCGCCTACGAGAACACGTACATCAGGGACACGGTCTTCCACCTGTACAAGGTGCACGACATCGTCCTCGAGGGCTTCTCCGTGCACGCCTGGGGCAGCGAAGAGACGATCGTGGTGAACGGTTCCAGTCGGATCACACTGGACGGTCTCGCGGTCCGCAACTACGAGGACGCGCCGGGGCTGATCCGCCTCACCGGTGGGTCGAGTGACGTCACGGTCAGCCGCAACTTCCTCGCCTCGTACACCAGGGTCGCCGGTGTGGCCGTGGACGCGGGGGTCAGCGGGACGGTGGTGAGCGGCAACGCGTTCCGGGACAGCCGGATGGTCGTCGCGGACGCACCGGGCACGGTGGTCACCGGCAACACCATCGTCAACCGCTGCGACGCGGGCATCCTGGTGACCGGGGCCGCGCCGGGGGTCTCGCTGCGCAACAACATCATCCAGACCGCGGACGGTGTCGCCAGCAGCCCCGGCCGGTGTGCCACCCCGTCGCGTGCGACGGCGATCTCGGTCTCGGCCGATTCGACGCAGGGCACGACCGTCGACCACAACCTCATCGATCCGACCAGCGGTGGCGCACCGTACGACTGGGCCGGCACCGCCCACCCGACCCTGGCGAGCTTCCAGGCCGCGAGTGGCCAGGGTGGCCACGACCTCGTCGGGCCGGCGGGGATCACCGGCCCGCAGGGCTCGGTGTTCGGCTGGTACCCGCTCACCCCCGGGTCGCCGGCGATCGACTCCGCCGACGCGACCGCGCCCGGTGCCCTCCCGACGGACCTGCTGGGCAACCCGCACGCGGATCCGCCGGACGTGAGCAACACCGGCACCGGTCCGGGCTACCACGACCGGGGCGCGACCGAGTACGTCGGCACGGGCGCGCTCGGTGGCAAGTCGTTCCGCCGCAGCGCGGGTGGCGACCCGTTGGACGCGGTCGCGACCCTCACGCCCAAGCTGCCGTACCCGACCGACGGCCCGGGCGGCACGGTGGCGTTCAAGTTCGGTGACGAGCGCTTCTGGCGGGTCGGCCACAGCCCGTCCATGACCTACACGTTCCGCCGCGCCGGCCATGTCTCGGTCACCGGCTGGATCAACTACCTGGGCTTCCGCAAGGCGGACCGGGCCGTCGTGACCGCCGCCGGTGACATCAACGTCGGTCAGATGGGCACGATCGTCGGGGCCACCTACCACCCGGTCGCTCCCGCCCGGCTGCTGGACACCCGTAGCGCCGTCGGAGTGCCCACGAGGACGGCGGTGCCCGCAGGCACCGAGGTCGTCCTGCCGATCGCCGGCATCGGCGTTACGCCGGCGGCGGACATCACCGCCGTGGTGCTCAACGTGACGGCCACCCAGCCGTCGATGGCGGGCTTCCTCACCGTGTACCCGGACGGGACGGCGCTGCCCAGCGCCTCGAGCGTCAACTTCGTCGCCGGCGAGACGGTACCGAACCTGGTCACCGTGCCGATGAGCAACGGCAAGGTCCGGATCCGCAACGGCAGCGGCGGTACGGTGCACGTGATCGCCGATCTCCAGGGCTGGTACGGCGCTGCCGGCAGCGGCCTGAAGACGCTCGCACCGACCCGGGTGCTGGACACCCGTGGCGCGGGCGCCACGGCGTTCCCCGCGAACACGACCCGCCAGGTGGACCTCTCCGCGGCCCTGCCGTCCGACGCCACGGCGGTCATCCTCAACGTCACGGCGACCGGCGCGACGGCTCACGGCGTGCTCAAGCTGTTCCCGGCTGGCGCGGCGGTGCCGGTGGCGTCCAACCTGAACTTCGTCGCCGGGCAGACGATCCCGAATCTGGTCATCGTCCCGGTGACCGGCGGCCGGGTCAGCATCCACAACGAGAGTTCCGGCAGCACCCACGTCGTCGCGGACCTGGCCGGCTACTTCGGTTCCGCCTCGTCCGGTGCCGCCGACAGCTACGTGCCGATGTCTCCGGCCCGGATAGTGGACACCCGGCAGGGCTCCGGCCTGCTGGACCGGTGGGAACGCGCCCCGCTTCAGCCTCGGGAGGATGTCCGTTTCCTGCCCTGGTTCCGGGACGCCGACTGTGTTGACGGCTGCCCGGCTGCGACCGCCGCGGTCGTCAACCTGACCGCCACCGAGCCCACCACGCCAGGTGTGCTCACCGCGTACCCGGCCACCGGGACGGCACCGCCCACCGCGTCCAACGTCAACTTCGTGGCCGGCGAGACCGCCTCCAACCTGGCGGTGGTGCGAACAGGTACGGCCGGCCAGGTCAGGCTGTTCAACAACAGCGGCGGGACCACCCATGCTGTCGTCGACCAGTCGGGCTACTTCATCGCACCCGCCGTCTGACGATGACCAGAGCGGCCGCCGCCGGGGTGCCGGCGGCGGCCGTACGGCCACGAGTGGACGTGGCCCGACCGCCGGTGCTCCACCCACTCGGCCCGTGACCGGGATCGCAGGGGGGTCCTCACGTCGACTGCTGCCGTGCAAGGTTCCAGGGTGGGCAGGCAGCCCCGAAAACGAATCAAGGCCCCTCGGTGGAGGGGCCTTGACCTGCTCTTACCTCTGGTCGGGGTGGCCGGATTCGAACCGACGACCTCTTCGTCCCGAAGTGGCGGCAGTCCGGTCGGATCGGGCGTCGTCAGAGGTCATCCGGCCTGGCGATGCTCGTCCTGGTCTGGTTCGGCGGGCACGGTTGCTGTACTTCGCTGCTGTACTTCCGGCGGCTGCCTCGTCCAGCCGACAAAGCGGCGGTGCAGGGTTCCGGCCGGCGCCCACGGCATGTCCTCGGCGGCTTGGATGAGGTAGCCTCCGAGGTAGAGGGCCAGCGACTCTGGCGCATCGGCGTACTACGCACGCAGCTCTTGCCGCCGCGTCGGACACGGCCACGGCAGGTTGCAGCCACCGCAGCTCCAGATCGGCATGACCGGGCCATGGCTGGTCACTGCTGATCCTCCGTTTGCGGCCAGTGCCCTCGGTTGATCGGTATCCGGTGCCGGGCACGGCACGGCAGGGCGGCTCCGCAGTTGCAGATACGCCGCCAACGCTGCCAGGACCACACCGGCCGATGCCGCCGGGCGAAGGTCAACGCGGTGGCGGAGACGTATTCGTCGTACGAGACACGCCGCACGTACCTCTCCCTCGTCGCTCACGAGGGCGGCAGCATCGTCGCCCTCTCGATGAGGGACACGGCGGCCGGGCGTGCCTCGCACCGACCACCGCATCCCGTGAGCAAGAAGCTACGTTCGGTCGTCTAACGGGATGGGTAAGGTTTCTACCCCTGATTCAGGAGACGAGTCCGACTCTCATAGCCAGGTCGCGTGCGTCGTCCCGGGTGGCACGCGGACCGTCGAGCAGGTCCATGGTGATCTGACGGGCGTACCCGTTGAATCGGATCGTCTCCGGAGCCGACTCGTACGCCTGCCGAAGCGCTGCCACGGTCGCTTCCTTGTCGTCCTTGCCGTAGTGTGCCCGCGCGACCTCGATCAGATGGCGTGCCCGGCGTGGCCTCGACGGAATAGCAGCCGCATCATGGCGACGTGCCTGCCGCACCGCCTCGCCCGACTGCTGCAACTCCACCGCGACGGTCACCGCGTGTGCACCCATGATGATCCGCGAAAACGACGTCTGCGACTGGTAGAAGCCCTCCGGCAGGCGCTGCGCCACCTGGTCCGCGCGGTCCCAGTACCGCCAGGCGCGACCTTCCTCACCGGCACGAGCAGCCGTGTACGCGGCCTCGAAGTTCAGCGCACCCCACAACGCCAGCAGATTCGGGCTTCCGTCAGCCGCCCTCGGCTCCAACGCCGACAGCACCTCCAGCGTCACCCTCATCGCGGTGTCCCAGTCACCGGCCTCCCGATGCACCTGACACAGAAACCAACCTGCACGGGCGATCGCCTCCGGATCACCGGACTCCTGCGCCGCCACCATCGCCCGATCCGTCACCCGCCACAGCAACTCGGCGGCAGGCTGGTAGGCAATGAACATCTGCGCCAACCCGAGCGTTTCCGCCCACAGGGCTTGCGCCTCCCGTCGCCGGCCGCCCTCGTACGCCAACACGGCCCGCTGCCCGTCCCTCAGCAACCCCGGCAACAACCCGCCCAGGACCGTACGGTGATCCGCTGCCTGATGGCGCGCCCGCCACCCTGCCGCAAGTCGCTGCCGCAGACCGGACAACAACTCCGGCGGGGTGTCATCGGGAAGCGCGACATGATTCAGGGCGGCCCGGACCGACACCAGCGCCGGATGCTCGGGCCCGTTGACCACAGCGGACCCATCGGCCAACTCCGCTGCCAAGGCGGACACGTCGATCTTCAGAGCACGCGCAATCCGATCCAGCATATGAATACGCGGTGGCAGGATCCGATCCGTCTCCACCGCCTTGACCCACTCGGCGCTACGGCCCACCAACCCGCCCAGCACCGTCCGACTCTTCCCGGACCGCTCCCGATAGACCTTCAACCGCTGCCCGAACGTCAACTCCGGCAAGGAATCCACCCGGAACCCCCTCGCGTAGCGCAGGACGCACCACCGACCCATCGGCCGCCACCACCGCCAACGCTACCGACCAGACCGACGCCTCATAACCCCCACCACGCCGGCGGCCCGCCCGCACCGGAATGGCATCCAACCCCTCGCTTGTAAGTTCTGGGCGCTCCGTCCGGCGGGGTCCATCCGCGTCTGCGACCTCGGGCGCCTGTCCGTGATCGGCCACTGACTGCTGCCCTCATCCCGGCCGGTTGCTGTCAGCGTTGCTGTCGCACACGGGCCGCAGCGCGCCGAGGGTGCTACAGGATGGCGAGCCTTTGCGACGATAGCCCCGTGACGATCCGATCGCTTCCCGGATGAGACATCACTGTCTGCTACCACCGAAAGTGAGCCAGGGCCGTTAACTTGACACTCCCCGCCAGCGCAAGACGAGCACGGCCTGCCGGAAGCAGGTCAACGCCCGCCGCCCCGCACGGGTATCGCCGCAGACGTTCGGCATGCAGCAGGCCGGAGAGGTAGAACATGGTCTCATCGCGTACGGGGAGCGTGGCGGTATAGGTGATACTCATGGGCGGCGCGGAACTCCGGGCGAGTGGTCTGTGAGAGGAACACCCGTACCGGCGTTCCGCGCCTTTACTGGTTCACCCCGCGCCCGTCTGGGTGATTCCTCCACGCATTCGACCTTCCGGACACCATACCCGGTGATCAGAGCCTTACCGAAAGGCTCTCTATGTAGTCATCGGCGAGGGCTTACAACAGGGGTAGTGGCTGGACGCGGGACAGGCGGTGCCGCGATAGAGCCATCGCTATCGGCCGACGTCGACGCCGTCGCAACCCCCAAACCATCAGACTTCAGATTCGCCACCGTGCTCATTTGTGAACTCACACCTGTGGCACTCGGGAATTCCCCTTTGGTTGGTGGCTGCGGGTTACTCTCGGATCTGCTCGGCTTGGCGGCCGCCTGGACCATTCTGCCCGGAAGGCTGTAGTTGATTCCTTGGCGCCGGTCCGGTATAGCCTCGGGCCTAGCAGGGCGGGGCGCATGCATGGGGCCCGTCGGGAAGATGTATATGGTGGTCGAGGTGTCATATGGGTGCGTGTGCACGTCATGCTCCTTCGTCACAGATTTGGAGGGTCGAGCGACCGGGCTCCAGCGCGTAGGGAGTCACGTCTGCGCGTCCGGGCGTACATACAACGGAAGATTGCCGGCCCCGGTTCACCAGGGCATTCGCAAGGTCGAGCTTTGACCGTTTAGTTGCTTTTGGGGTAGTCACGCCGGTTCGGGCCGGTACGTAGAAGAGCGCGGTCTTCTGGATCATTCAGGTGTCTAGGCCGGATGATCACAAGTGAAGGACCGCGCTCGTGGAAGCATCATCGTTGATCGGCGGGTTGTCGGCACGTCTGCATGGCGTGTCGCCACTGGTGGAGCAGGACGCGCTGGGGTTGTTGCAGGTGTTGGCGCAGGTGCCGGACCTGCGGGACCGGCGGGGTCGGATCTATCCGTTGCCGGGTCTGCTCGCGGTCGCGGTCGCGGCGGTGGTCTCGGGGCAGAGTCGGGTCGTGGAGATCACCGAGTGGGCCGCGGATCTGCCGGACGCGGTATGGGACCGCCTCGGGGCGGCCCGGGACCGGTTCACCGGCGCCCGGCGGGTGGCTGATGACAGCACTCTGGGTCGGGTCCTTGCCGGCATCGACGCCGACGCCCTGGATGCCGCGGTGTGCCGATGGCTGATCAGCCGCGCAGGTTCTGGCGGTCCGGGCCGGCGGGTGATCGCCGTTGATGGAAAGACGTTGCGGGGCAGCGGTCCCGCGGGCGCTCAGGTTCATCTGCTCGCCGCCGTGGATCACCATGACGGGATCGTCCTGGCCCAGAGCGACGTCGATGGGAAGACGAACGAGATCACCAGGTTCGTGCCCATGTTGGACACCCTCGACCTGGCCGGGGCGGTCATCACAGCGGACGCCTTGCATACCCAG
>NZ_WBKR01000119.1 GCF_008868155.1 Micromonospora sp. ALFpr18c | reverse complement strand
AGGCGCCGGCGTCCACGGCTGGAAGCAGGCCCTCAACGCCTTGGACATCTTCTTCCCAGGCCGCATCCCCATCGATGTCCGATAGTTAGACAGGATAGGGCGTTACACAGAAATTCGGACAGGCTCGTCCCCCGGAGCGGTGCCCGCCCCCATCCCGCTGGGCGCGGCCTGCGCGCCCGAGCCGATGCTGGCCAGACATGTGGCGGCGAGGATCATCGCCGCGCCGGCGCTCACCACTGATCTGGCTGTGCGTCTCCATTGTGGACGTCTGAACATCGGTGCTGCCTCCCTCAGAACGACCCAGGGTGAAGATGGGCCATGGTGGACCTCCCCATGCACCGCGCGGGTCACGCCGGTTGCCCGAATGGACACTATGATCGAGAAGAAAGGACGATCAAGAACTTGCCGTGAGCAACTTGTCGCTAACGGTTGCCAGGCTGGCGGCGCGCTTGCCAATCATTGTCAAGACCATGACGACGAGAGTCGGGCAGGGATGCCCATCGATCCCGGGCGGTGCTGTGGCCGAGGACGACGAAGCGACGGTGGACGGTGCTGATTCGGCCGACGAGCCGTTCCCCCTGCTGATCGCGGTGACCCTGTCGCCGGCCGAGCGCATCCGGCTCGCCGAGCGCCTCGACGGCATCGCGCCGCTGCTGCTGGTGGCGGACCTCGACGAGCTGCGCCGGCTGATCGCGGCACCGCCGCCACCCGAGGCGGCGACCGAGCCGGTTCCCGTCGCCACGCTGGTGATCGACTCGGCCCGGTCGACCGCACGCTGCGGGACACGCGAGGTCGCCCTGACCCGACTGGAGCACGACCTGCTGACCTGCCTGACGACCGAGCCGGTACGGGTGTGGAGCTATGCCGAGCTGCACCGCTCGGTCTGGCGCGACGAGGGGCGCGAGCGCAAGGCGGACGTCCAGTCACTGGTCAAGCGGCTGCGCCGCAAGCTGCACGATCTCGGCACCGGCGCCACCATCGACGCCGTCCGTGGCGTCGGGCTGCGGTTGACCGACCACCAGCAGGCCCGCGTCGAACGGGCCTGACGCACGCGGTTCAGTGGCCGGTGCCACCGCCCGGTGCCGGGGACGCCCCCGGCTCGGACGGCATCCGGGTGATCGGCGGCAGGATCAGGGCGATCAGGGCGACGACCGCGATGACCGTGAACGGCAGCGTGTAGCTCTTGCCGCTCGCCTCGTACAGCAGCGACGTGACCAGCGGGCCGACCACGCCGCCGATGCTCCAGGCGACGATCATCGCGCCGTAGATGGCACCGCCGTTCGGGGTGCCGAAGTAGTCGGCCGCGGTGGCGGGCATCGTGCCGAAGCCGCCGCCGTAGGCGAGGTAGACCAGGGCGGCGAGGACCGCGAAGAGCGCCAGCGACGCGGCGTGCGGCAGGATGAAGAAGCAGATCGCCTGGAGCAGCAGCATCCCGAGGAACGCCGGCATCCGCCCGGTGCGATCGGACAGCCACGCCCAGACCACCCGCCCGGCCCCGTTGAACAGGCCGAGGACGCCGACCAGGGTGGCCGCGGTCGCCGCGCTCGCCCCGGTGATGACCTGGGTGGCGTCGGACGCCTGGGAGATCAGCGCGATGCCACACGCGACGTTGACGGCGAGGATGCCGGTGAGCAGGTACCACTGCCGGGTGCGCAGCGCCTCGCGCAGCGTGTAGACCCGGGTGCCGGCGAGGGCCCGGCCGGCGGTCTTCGGGGTGAACCCCGGCACCTGGTACCCCGCCGGCGGGTTGCGGAAGAACGACGCCCCGAGCAGGACCGCGATCAGGTACGCGACGCCCAGCGGAAAGAACACGCTGGTGGGGTCGTCGGTGCCGTTGAGCAGCCGCTTCGCGACCGGCGCGACGATCACGGCGCCGAAGCCGAACCCGGCGACGGCGATGCCGGTGATCAGGCCGCGCCGGTCGGGGAACCACTTGGCGAGCATCGCGATCGGCGTGATGTAGGCGGCGCCGAGGCCGATCCCACCGAGCACACCGTAGGTGAGCACCAGCAGCCACAGGTCGTCCCCGGACGACGTGAGCGACGCCAGCATGTTGCCGACGGCCTAGAGCACGCCGCCGCCCAACGCGACCGGTCGTGGTCCGCGCCGGTCCTGGATGCGGCCACCGACCAGGCTGCCGATGAAGATCGTGCCGATCGCCACCTCGAACGGCAGCACCGCCTGCCACTTGGCCCAGCCGAACTCCTGCTGCAACGGTGTGTTGAACACGCTCCACGCGTACACCGCGCCGAGCGCGAGCTGGACGAGCACTGCGGCGACGACGAGACCCCATCGACCCCGCGTCGGTGTGGACCGTCCCGGATCAGTTGCGGTGTGTGCCATGAGCTGAGTCCCCCGTCTGTCGGCTCATTGGCTGGCCCCTGCTGGTCGAGCTACGTCCCCTTCTCGGCCGGCGACCGGCCCTGCCTGCTGTCGCGCCGCTCCCGTTGCGGCACGACGGTGTACTTCGGGTCGCGCGCCGATACCGTGCCGGCGTCGAAGATGCCGAACCGGGTGGCGACGGACGACGCCACCAGGGCCGCGCCGGACAGCACCGCCAGGACCCGGCTGCGTCGGCTGAGCAGCGCGCCGACGGTGCCCACTCCGAGCAGCACGTTTCCGGCCCGGACCAGGCGGCCGCTGCGACCCCGCCGGTAGGGCTCACCGGTCAGGCTCGACCGCCCCATCCGGTGACCGCCGACGAACTTGATGGTCGCGGCGGCGACGGTGAGCCGCCGCAGCGGCGCGGTATCCGCGGCGGGTGCCGCGATGAGGCCGACCCCGGCGGCGGCGGCGAGCCCGCTGCCGCCGAAGACGAACGGCAGGAAGGGGTACGCGTCGTGCCAGGCCGGCACGGCGGTGTCGGCGAGCAGCACCCCGGTGTACGTGGCCAGCGCCGGGGCGGTGGCCGCCGCGGCCAGGCCGGCGACGTCACCGACGGTCGGTGCCAGCCGCCGGGCGAGGCCGAACACACCGTGCTCGGGCAGCCGCGGCGCGATCTCGGCGATCGCGGCCACACCGGCGGCCGGGCCGAACGCGGTGAGGATCCAGGTGCCCATCGACATCGGCGAGGTCAGCTTGACGACCCGCAGCATGTGGTGGAACCGGTCGGGCCGTCCGAGGTCGTGCACCAGCAGGTACGCGCTGGCGGCGATGCCGCCCAGGGCCGTCCACCGCCCCACCTGGCGTAGCCGGGGCCGTCCGGTGAGTTGGGCACCCGCCCCGATCATCGCGCCGCCGGCGGCGAGGCCGCCGGTGAACAGGTAACCGGCGATGTCGTGCTTCCAGACCGGCGCCTTGAGAATGGGCCGGCCGTAGTAGGAGGTGAAGTCGGCCGGCGGCACGGTGAGCTGCTCACCGCCGTCACCACGACCCCGACCGCGCTTGCGGTGACGCCGCCCGTCCGGTTGGTCGAGCTGGGCCTGGAAGTCGCGGAACCGGGCGCCGACCGGCTCGTTCGACGGCGAGTCGGTCATGGCCGGCCGCCGAGGAATCCGAACACCGTGGCGGCCGTGATGGCCAGCGCGGCGAGGCCGGCGTGTTTCCACATCTTCGGCAGGTCGCGGGTGGTGACGACCGGGTCGGGTGGCAACCCGTACACCTCGGGCTCGTCGAGCAGCAGGAAGAACGCCCCGTCACCACCCACACCGTCGTCCGGATCATGCCCGTACAACCGCGCCTCCGGCACCCCCCGCTCGTGCAACACCTCCACCCGCGCCGCCGCCCGCTCCCGCAACTCCCGCACCGGCCCGTACTGGATCGACTCCGTCGGACACGCCTGCGCACACGCCGGCGTCATCCCCGCACCCAACCGGTCGTAACACAGCGTGCACTTCCACGCCCGACCATCACCCTTACGCTGATCGATCACCCCGTACGGACACGCCGACACGCAGTACCCACACCCATTACAGATGTCCTCCTGCACCACCACCGTCCCGAACTCCGTCCGGAACAACGACCCCGTCGGACACACATCCAGACACGCCGCGTGCGTGCAGTGCTTACACACATCCGACGCCATCAGCCAGCGGAAGTCCGTCCGGCCCTGCGCACCGCTTCCCCGGCCCGGCGGCTGCGTCCCCGGCATCCCGAGGAAATCCGGCCCGGCCGACATGCGCGCCGCCGCGACCGGCGAGCCGGGCGGCAGGCCCGGTTCCGTTCCGGTGTCGGCGCTGGTCCGCGCCCCCACCGCCGCCGTCGCCGGGCTGACCGCCGGCCCGTCCGGGTTGCCCTCGAAGGCGGGCGTGGCCCAGCCGACCGGGCGGGGCTGCTCGATGAACGCGACGTGCCGCCACGAGTTCGCGGTCAAGGCGCCCGTGTTGTCGTACGACATGCCCAACATATCCAGACCACTCTGCGGCACACCGTTCCACTCCTTGCACGCCACCTCACACGCCTTACACCCGATACACACACTCGTGTCGGTGAAGAACCCCATCCGCGGCGGCGCGTCCTCGTAACCGGCGTCCGGCGCCGGATCCAGCGGCCCGTACAGGGCATTGGCGTGGGGCATCGGTCAGACCTCCTGGTCGGGGCCGTCGGTCGTGACCTGCGGCGGATAGTGCGGGTTGAGGTCGCCGGACCGCCGCCGGTAGTCGACGACGAGGTCCAGCAGCTGCGGGCCTCTCGGGCGTCGGCCGGATCGGATGTCGCAGGTGCCGACCTTGCTCTCCTGGATGAGCACGTTCGGGTCGAGGCTGATGCCGAACAGGTCGTTGGCCGAGTCGCCGGTCACCAGACCCTCGAAACCGAAGTGGTACGGCAACCACACCTGGTGGATGATCCGGTCGTCGACGCGCAGCGGGGTGAGCCGATCCGTCACCAGCACCTTCGCCTCGATGGCCGCGCGGGCGGTGACCAGGTGCGCCCAGCCCAGGTGGGTGAGCCCGCGTTCGACCGCCAGCTCCGGTGACACCTCGACGAACATCTCCGGTTGCAGCTCAGCGAGGGGCGACACGGTACGGCTCATCCCGCCGGCGGTGTGGTGCTCGGTGAGCCGGCTGACCGTGAACACGTACGGGAACACCTCGCTGTACGGCTCCGGCGGGCTCGGGTTGAGCGTGTTGATCGGATGGGTGTAGACCTTGCGGGTCGGGTTGGCCTGCTGCTGGTAGAGCGGGTTGCGCACCGGCGACTCGACCGGTTCGTAGTGCGACGGCAGCGGGCCGTCGAGCACGCCGGTCGGCGCGTACAGCCAGCCCTTGCCGTCGCCCTGAAGGATGAACGGGTCGTCGCCGGCGATGCCCGCCACTCCCGAGGCGTCCCGGGCCGGCCGGTAGGACGGCGGCTTGTTCTTCTCGAAGTCCGGCACGTCGTAGCCGGTCCACTCCTGCTTGTCCGCGTCCCACCAGACGTAGCGTTTGCGCTCACTCCACGGGTTGCCGTCCGGGTCGGCGGACGCCCGGTTGTAGAGGATGCGGCGGTTCGCCGGCCAGGCCCAGCCCCACTCCGGTGCCACCAGTGACTGCTCCGCGCCGGGTTTGCGGCGGGCCGCCTGGTTGACGCCGTCGGCGTACACCCCGGTGTAGATCCAGCAACCGCCGACGGTCGAGCCGTCGTCCTTCATCTCGGTGAACGACGACAGCGGGCGGCCGGTCGCCACGTCGTACCCGTTGATCTCGCGCAGGACCGACTCGGCGCTCGGCTCCGCGTGCGGACCGTGCGTGGGGTAGTTCCAGTTCAGGTCGAGCAGCGCGCGATCGCGGACCCGGGTCGACGACGCCAGCCGTTCCCGGATGACGCGGCCCAGGTGGTAGAAGAACCACAGCTCGGAGCGGGCGTCGCCCGGGGCGTCGACGGCCTTCTCCCGCCACTGCAACAACCGCTGCGTCTGGGTGAAGGTGCCCTCCTTTTCCACGTGGGACGCGGCGGGCAGGAAGAACACCTCGGTGCGGCACTCCTGCGGGACGATCTCGCCGGTGGCGACCTCCGGGCCGTTCTGCCAGAACGTCGCACTCTCGATCATGAACAGGTCCCGGACCACCAGCCAGTCCAGGTTCGCCATGCCCAGCCGCTGCGCCCGACCGTGCGCCGACCCGACCGCGGGGTTCTGCCCCAACAGGAAGTAACCCTTGATCTTCCCGTCGATCATGTTGAGCACCTGCTGGTAGGTGCCGTGGTCACCGGTCATCCGCGGCATGTAGCCGTAGCAGTAGTCGTTGTCGGCGGTCGCGGCGTCACCCCAGTACGCCTTGAGCAGGTTGACGCCATAGGTGCGCGCGTTGCCCCAGAAGCCCTTCTGCCCGGGGTGCCGGATGCTGTCCACCCACTCGTCGAAACTCGGGTGGTCCGCGTGGTGTGGCATCGGCAGGTAACCGGGCAGCAGGTTGAACAGCGTCGGGATGTCCGTGGAGCCCTGGATGCTGGCGTGCCCGCGCAGCGCCATGACGCCGCCGCCGGGCCGCCCCACGTTGCCCAGCAGCAGTTGGATGATCGCGCCCGCGCGGATGTACTGCACACCCACGCTGTGCTGCGTCCACCCCACCGAGTAGACGAGCATGCTGGTCCGCTCCCGGCCGGAGTTCGCCGCCCAGGCCTGCGCCAGTTCGAGGAACTTCTCCTGCGGGATCCCGCAGACCCGCTCCACCATCTCCGGGGTGTAACGGGCGTAGTGCCGCTTGAGGATCTGATAGACGCAGCGCGGATGCTGCAACGTCTCGTCGCGCTCGGTCTCACCGCCGACCGGTGCGCCGTGCGACTCGTGCTCCAGCCCGGCCGCGGTCTCCCGCTGGGTCTCGGTGTCGCGGGTCGTCGCGTCCTGCGGGTGGCCCTCGTACCGCCAGCTGGCCTGGTCGTAGGAGGCGTTGTCGTTGTTGAAGCCGGAGAACAGCCCGTGCAGGTCCTCGGTGTCCGCGTACTCCTCGGTCACGATCGTCGCGGCGTTGGTGTAGGCGACCACGTACTCCCGGAAGTCGAGGTCGTTGTTCAGGATGTAGCGGATCACGCCGCCGAGCAGGGCGATGTCGGTGCCCGCCCGGATCGGAAGGTACGCGTCGGCCAGAGCGCTGGTCCGGGTGAACCGCGGGTCCACATGGAAGACCTTCGCACCCCGCCGCTTGGCCTCCATCACCCACTGGAAACCCACCGGATGCGCCTCGGCCATGTTCGAACCCTGAATGACGATCATGTCGGAGTTCGACAGGTCCTGCTGGAACTGGGTGGCGCCGCCGCGACCGAAGCTGGTCCCCAGACCGGGGACGGTGGCGGAGTGTCAAATACGGGCCTGGTTCTCGATCTGCAACGCCCCCATCGCGGTGAACAACTTCTTGATGAGGTAGTTCTCCTCGTTGTCCAGCGTCGCCCCACCCAGGCTGGCGATCCCCAGCGTCCGGTTGAGCGGCCGGCCCTCGTCGTCGACGTCCTCCCAGGTCTCGTCCCGGGCGGCCAGGACACGGTCGGCGATCATGTTCAGCGCCGTGTCGAGGTCGAGGTCCTCCCACTCGGTGCCGTACGGTCGGCGGTAGCGGACCGTCGTCTGCCGCAGCGGACTGGTCACCAGACTCTTGCTCGCCGAACCCTTCGGACACAGCCGACCCCGCGAGATCGGGCTGTCCGGATCACCCTCGATCTGACTGACCTGCCCGTCCTTCACGTACACCCGCTGACCACAGCCCACCGCGCAGTACGGACAGACGGACCGGGCCACCGAATCGGCCGTCTCGGTGCGCGCGCTCAGCGCCCGGGAGCCAGCGGACTTGGCCGCCGCGCCCCGGCCCAGCGGGTCGGTGCCGGTGAGCTGCCGGTAGACCGGCCAACCCTCGATCCAGCTCCGCACCCCCATAGCCGCACCTTCCCGACTAATCCGACTAATGCGAACAGCCTGACATTAGTCGAGCTGTCGGATCGGGCGCAGTGGAACCGCGGGGCGGTCAGCTGGGCTGGAGCCGCCCCACCGCCTGGTCGCTGAAGGTCTTGTAACGGTGCAGCGTCCAGAACAACCAGCCGATGCTGATGATCGCCAACACGACGAAGACCAGCGAGCCGGACAACGTGTCCCAGAGGGTGTGCAGCACGACGACACCCAGGAACGTGCCGATGAACCCGAACAGCCGTCCGACGCTCGGGCTGGCCAGCAGCGCCCACAGCGCACCGGCGGTGAGCCCCGTCCAGGCGGTGTGACCGGCAGTCGCGGTCAGCCCGCGGATGAACAGCGTCTGCTCGACCGCCCCGATGTTGCCCTGAGAACTCAGCAGCGCCGTGAAGGCGTACCCCATCGTCTCCAGCGCGGCGAAACCCATCCCGGCGGCCACGCCGATGATCAGCCCGTCGGACGGCACCCGGCCGCGGTGCTGGGCCACGGCCGTGAACAGCAGCACCACCGGGACGATCAGCTTCGCCGACTCCTCGATCAACGCCACGAACAGCATCGGCAGGGCGCCCAGACCCCGCAGGGTGTCGTACTCCAGCGTGCCGGCGACCACCGTACCGATCACCCCGCCGAAGAACGCCGACGTCACCAGCACCGACGCCGGCACCTGCCACCGCCCGGTGCGGGCCTGCGCGAACGTCAGGAACGTCAGGGGGACCAGGGTCGCCCCGAGCAGGATCAACGCCGGTACGAAGTTCGGATTCTGCGTGCTGACGAGCGTCCGCAGCACCGCCAGATACAGAACCAGCCCGACGACGAACACGCCGAGCCACGCCCACCGGCGCGAACGATCTCCCATACCGCGCAGTTTGGCGGATCACTGTTACGAAGACCAGCCACGGTGCCAAGATCCGTACGACTCCGCGCGGAGGCGCGGTCCACCAACGATCGGCGGACTTCTGGTCATCTCTTCTGGAACATCAACGCCGTCACCTCTGTGGTCACCTTGATGGCCCAATCAAGCTGTGGACAGTCGTTGCGACCGCGACACTCCAGGCACCCACCTACCCGCCATGGTCGGTCGAGAGCCCGAGTCCAGTGCGCGTCCAGAACCCCCTTGGCGATGAACAGCTCAGTTGCCTTCGAGGCCGGCTCGTCGATCGGCATCGTCGCACCCTTCCCGCGATCATGGTTAGCCCCACCTGGGGGCAGAGTCCGCGCCCCGCACTCCCCAGGTGGGTCTGTCGCCGGGAACCTCGGAGTTTGCCGAAACCAGGGAACCCGACTAAGTAGGCAACTTATTCCTACTTGTAGGAGCAGGTCAAGCAAAAGCATGGAACTTGTTGGAACAGGTCCGCTCGTGATCGAATCAGGGTGCCGAAACCAGGGACCTACGGAGATCGATTCATGCCGACCGAGAGAGTGGACTACCGGCGCATCGCTACCGAGATCACCGAAAAGATCAAGTCCGGGAAGCTTGCGCCGGGTGAGAAGCTACCGTCCACACGCGAGCTGGCTGAGACGTACGGCGTGCACATTTCTACGATCAACCGGGTCATGACGATCCTCAAGGACCGCGAGCTGGTCGAGGGACATCCGGGCAAGGGTGTCTATGTGGCCGAGCCCATGCAGTCGCAGTAGAACGACCTTCGCGGCGTGCGTACGTTGCGAGTGGGTGGCCGACCCATCACATGATCGTTGGCAGTTGAGCTGTTCGACACGCCGAGCGCCGCCCTGCCGAGGTACCACTGATCGCCGCGACGATCCCGCACGCGTACGGCAGGCGACCCGGACGACGCTCAGACGACACGCACCAGCCGGAAGCGTTCGGTCACCACCAGGGTGTCGTCGTCGACCGTGAAGCCTGGATCGCCCAGCTCGGCGCGTACCTCGTCGCTGTGCCAGAACGCCTCGTGCCCCGCGCGCCACTGCGCCACCGACTCGTCGCCCTCACCCTCGTCCTGGGCGTGTCGCAGGTCGACGTCTCCGAGCCGGATCACCCGTACGTCGGTCAGCTCGATCACGGCGACCCGCCGGCCCTCGGAGTCCACCACGGCGGACCGTTGGCCCACCTCGGGCAGCGGCTCGTTCGCACGCTCATAGCCGACCAGCAGGCCGGTGGTGGAGGTCTTCGCGCCGGACAGGATCGCGGCCACGAGGGTGTCCCGCAGCGGCCCGGGAAACGCGAACTCGGCGAGCGGTAGATCATCGAGGTCCATTCGCGGAGGGTACCGACGTCAGCTTTCCCCGCTGCCCCGGAACACCTTCCTGGCGACGCTCATGGCGGACACCGCCCTCGGCCAGCCGGCGTAGAACGCCAGGTGGGTGATCGCCTCGATCAGCTCCGTCTCGGTGAGGCCGTTCTGCTTCGCGAAGTCGAGGTGAAAGGTGAGCTGCTCGGTGTTACCGCCGGCCACGAGGGCGGCAACGGTGACCAGGCTGCGGTCGCGCTTGGACAGTTCCGGGCGCTCCCACGCCTGCCCGAACAGCACGTCATCGGTGTACTCGACGAGAGCGGGCACGAAGTCCCCGGGCATCTTCTGGGCATTGGAGATTTCGTGTGCGTTCACGTCACCATTGAATCGGGGCGGGTCGCCGGGCAGGGCATGTTCGACCGAAGGGGGGTGTCGCCCGCCGAACGCTGCTTCCGATCGACCGACGACCGGGGCCGGCGGGGGTGGCGGCGTCAGGAAGCGGCGATGCCTTCCGTGGATGTGGCATCCGGCGAGGCCGTCAGGGCAGGAACTCGGCCGTCAGGCTGATCAGGGCGCGGGCGGCGGCTCCCACCGGACGGTCCACCGGGGTGGCGAGCGACGCCGTCCAGTCGAGGTCGGCGTCGGTGACGGTCAGCAGGCGCACGCCTTGCGCGTCGGCGACGGCGAAGCGGGGCAGCAGGGCGACGCCGAGGCCGTGCCGGACATGGTCGGCGCCGGTGGCGATGTCGGGGATCTCGATCGTGACGCGTCGGGTCAGTCCGGCGGCCGCGAACGCCCGGTCGGTCACGGCACGGTTGCCGTACCCGACCGGGGAGTCGATGAAGTCCAGCCCGGCGATGTCGCCGAGGGTGACCGCCTCGCGGGTGGCGAGCGGGTGGTCGTCCGGCACGACGAGGTCGAGGACCGAGCGGGCCAGTTCGGTGAGGTGGATCTCCGCCGGGGGTGTGCCGGGCAGGGACACGAACGCCAGGTCGAGCCGGCGTTCGGTGAGGGCGTCGATGAGGCCCTGGGAGCCGTGCGGGGCGACGCTGGTGTGCAGCAGCACCCCGGGGTGCCGGCGGTGGAACTCGCCGAGCAGGGCGGGCAGACGCAGGAGCCTGGTCGACGTCATCGTGCCGATGCGCAGGGTGCCACGGAGGCCGCCGTGCACCTCGGCGACCGCGTCGCGGGCGTCGCGGGCCGCGTCGAGGGCGATCCGGGCGCGCGGCAGCAGGGCGGCGCCGGCGTCGGTGAGGAGTACGCGTTTGGAGTTGCGGTCCAGCAGCGGCGCGCCCAGTTCGCGTTCGAGGGTCTTGACCGCCGCCGAGACGGCGGACTGGACGACGTGCAGGCGGGCGGCGGCGCGGGTGAAGTTCTGCTCCTCGGCCACGGCGACGAAGTACTCGAGTTGGCGGAGTTCCACACCATCAAGTATCACTCATCGCGATCGTTGCCAGCATCAACTTTCGTTGGACGTGATGCTTGGGTGGGGCGACAGTGGGGTCATGTCGTTGTCGACCCTGTCCCCCAGCCCCGCCGCGCCCCACCGCACCGAGGGGACGTCCCGCCGCCACGGCCGTGGCTTCTGGGTGATCGCCCTGGCGTTCCTGACCGCGATGGCGTTCTGCACCGTGCCGACCCCGCTCTACCCGCTCTACATGGCCCGGGACGGCTTCTCCACGTTCATGGTCACCATCGTGTTCGCGGCGTACGCGGTGGGTGTGGTGATCAGTCTGCTGCTCGCCGGGCACGTCTCGGACTGGATCGGCCGCAAGAAGATCCTCATTCCGGCGCTGGCGTTGGAGCTGGTCGCCGCCGCGCTGTTCCTCGGCGATCCGTCACTGCCGGTGCTGCTGGTCGCCCGCCTGGTGAGCGGACTGGGCATCGGCATGATCACCGCGACCGCCACCGCGTACCTGCAGGAGCTGCACGCCGCGCACCGGCCCGACGCGTCCCGGCAGCGCTTCGAGGTGGTCTCCACCGCCGCCAACATCGGTGGCCTCGGCGTCGGCGCGCTGGTCGCGGGCGTCCTCGCCCAGTACGTCCACGCGCCGTTGCGCACCCCCTACCTGGTGTTCGCCGTGCTGCTGGCCGCGAGCATCGTGGCGGTCGCGTTGACCCCGGAGACCGTCGACGAACGGCTGGTCAAGCCCACCTACCGGCCGCAGCGGATCAGCGCCGACCACGGCGACCCGGCCGGGTACGTGGCCGCGGCGGCCGCCGGGTTCGCATCGTTCGCCGTGTTCGGCCTGTTCACCTCCGTCGCCCCGAGTTTCGTCTCCGGCGTCCTGCACCTGCCGTCGCGTGCCCTGGCCGGCGCGATCGTGTTCGCCGTGTTCGGTGGTGCCGCCGTGGCGCAGACCCTCACCAACCGGCTCGCCGCCCCGGCGAAGGTGCGGCTCGGGCTGCTCGCCCAGGCGCTCGGCGTGCCGACCCTGCTGATCGGGATGCACGTCGCCAGCCTGACCGCGTTCCTCGTCGGCGGTGTGGTCGCCGGCATGGGCGCCGGCGTGTTGTTCAAGGCCGCCGTCGGCACCGTCGCGGCGATGGCCGCACCCGCCAAGCGCGGCGAGGCCCTGGCCGGGCTGTTCCTCATCGCCTACCTGGGGATGAGTCTGCCGACCATCGGCATCGGGGTCGCCACCCGAAGCGTCAGCACCCTCACGGTCATGAACTGGTTCACCGGCCTGCTGGTGGTCGTGCTCGCCGGCGTGACGGCACTGTTCCGCCGCAGCACCGCAACCCGCTGACCGGGGGCGCTCAGCGCGGGTCGCGCCACCACGATCCGAGGAGGGCCGGGTCGGCGACGAAGCTTGCGACCTGCGTACGCTCCGGCTCGGTCACCGTCAGCGCGCGGAGGCGGGCGCCCCACTCGGGCACCTGGCCGGTCTTGCCCAACGCGACCGACAGCTCGATCAGCGCGGCCAGCGCCATCGCCTGCTCGATGGTGTTGCCCGACGGGTCGACGATGCTGAACCGCGACGCGCCGGCACGGAAGCGGGTCACCCGGGGCAGCCCCTTGACCAGAGGCCGGCAATTGTGCCAGCACCGGCGGCGGACCTCGACGGGTTTCCGTCTCCTACCCAGGGAGGAGGCCCGCTCCGACCGGCGACCGCAGGCGGGGCTTCCGGTCGGACGCGAGCGGCGGGCACGGCCACGAGCATCTACAGACATGACTACCGTTCTGCGCCGGGCGACACGCTGGAACCGCCCACTGATGGCCCTGGTCTCCGTGATGACGGTGCTCGCCGTCGTCGCCGCGGTCGGCGTCCTCGTCGATCCGCGCGTCCTCGTCGGGGCGCCGATCTGGCTCAAGCCGTTCAAGTTCGCGGTGTCGTTCGTGCTGTACGGCGCGACGCTCGCCTGGATGCTCTCCCTGTTGCCTCGGCGTAGCCGGGTCGCCGAGACGGCGGTCACGGTCATCGTCACGGTGGCGGTCGTCGAGAACGCGTGGATCGTCGCTCAGGTGCTGCGCGGCCAGACCAGCCACTTCAACGCCAGCACCCCGCTGAACACCGCGCTGTTCGCGGCGATGGGCGCGGCGATCATGGTGTTGTTCGTCGCGCACCTCGTCATCGGCATCGTGGTCCGGATCCGCCGGATCCCCGACCGGGTCGCCGCGACCGCCGTCGGATGGGGGCTCGGATTGTCCCTGCTGGGCATGCTCGCGGCGGTGCCGATGGCGCTGCCGATGCAGGACCCGGGGATCGAGGGGATCGGCGGGGCGCACAGCGTCGGTGTGCCCGACGGTGGACCGGGGCTGCCGGTGGTCGGCTGGAGCACCACCGGTGGCGACCTGCGGATCGGGCACTTCGTGGGGCTGCACGCCCTCCAGGCGCTGCCGATCCTGGCGATCCTGCTGACCCGGTTCGCCACGCGGCTCGATGAGCGCACCCGCGTCCGGCTGCTGGTCGTCGCGGGCGGCGCGTACGGCGTACTCACGGTGGTGTTGACCTGGCAGGCCCTGCGCGGACAGCCGCTGCTGCGGCCGGACGCCCTCACGCTGGCCGTGGTCGCGGCCCTGGTGGTCGCGACGGCGACCGCCACCGGCCTGGTGCTGGCCCGCCCGCGCCGCCCGCAACTGGCGCTGGCCGCATGACCGCGACGCTGTTCTCCCTGACGTTCGCGGTGGCCGCGCCGTTCTGGGCGCTGATGATCCTGCTGCCCCGCTGGTCGTGGACCGCACGCATCATCGCCTCGCCGCTGATCGTGCTGCCGGTCGTGCTGATCTACGCACTGCTGGTGCTCCCGGCGTTCGGTGACGTGCTGCCGGCGGTGGCCTCGCCGACCCTGGCCGGGGTGCGGGACCTGCTCGGCACGTCCGACGGGGCGGCGGCGGGCTGGGCGCACATGATCGCGTTCGACCTGTTCGTCGGGCGGTGGGCCTGGTTGGACAGCCGGGAACGGGGGGTGCCGGCGCTGGTCATGGCTCCGGTGCTGCTGCTGACCATCCTGCTCGGGCCGCTCGGTCTGGCCGCGTACCTCGCGGTCCGGGGCCGGTGGCGCAGGTCGCCGGCCGCCACCACCGGCCCGCAGCACCTAGGCTGACCACCGTGGGCTGGCCGGGGCGACTGTTCGACATGCGGGACGCGCTCGTGCGGATGGTGCTGCTCGATCTCGCCGGGGTGGGCTACCTGCTCTTCGTCCCCCACGCCACCAGCGCTCCGACGCCGACACAGTGGATCCTCGCGGTGCTCGCGTTCACCGTGGGGCTGGCGGTGCATCGTTGGCCGTTGGTCAACCTGGCGGCGCAGGCCACCCTGCTGGCGGTCGCGATCGGCCTGGTCGACGACTTCACGATCAACCAGGTGGGTGCCAGTTGGGCCCTGCTCGAGGTCACCATGCGGGCGCGCCGCCACCGGACCATCTGGCTGTCCGCGGCGCTGCTCGTCGTGGTTGACCTGACCGACTCGATCGGCAACCCGCTCGGCCAGGTCGCCTCCGGTGCCGTCGGGCTGGCCCTGGAGGTCGGTGTGCCGGTGCTGCTCGGCCTCGTCATCCGCACCAACCGGGAGCTGAGTCGGCAGGCCGTGGAGCGGGCGGTGGCCGAGCAACGCCAGCACGAGTCGGAAAGCCGCGCGGCGCGCGCCGACGAACGCAGCGCCATCGCCCGCGAGCTGCACGACGTCGTCGCGCACCACGTGGCGTCGATGGTGCTGCGCGTCGGCGTGGCCCGGCACGTGCTCCCCGAGCTCGACCCCCGGGTGGGCGCGGTGTTCGACGACGTGCACGGCACCGGCACCGCGGCCCTCGCGGAGCTGCGCCGGCTGGTCGCGGTGCTGCGCGACCCCGATGGGGTACGCGGTGACGCGGCGCTGACCGCCATCGACCCGTCGGGGTTGCCGGCGGCGCTCGGCGCGACGGTCGACCGGGCCCGGCAGACCGGTGTCACCGTGGAGGCCGACATCGATCCGGCGGTCGGCGCACTCGACGCCGTACGGGGCCTGGCGGTGCTGCGACTGACCCAGGAGGCGTTGACCAATGTGGCCAAGCACGCCGGGCCTTCCGCGCTGGCGCGCCTCGTGGTCGCCGTCCGCGACGGCGCCGTGCACTGGGAGGTGTCGGACGACGGCCGCACCGGCATGCCGACGGCGGTGCCGACCGGCGGCGGCCACGGCATCACCGGCATGCGCGAGCGCGTCGAGGTCCTCGGCGGACGGTTGGGGGCCGGCCCGACGGAGACGGGGTTCCGGGTGCGGACCGTCCTCCCGGCGTTGACCCCCACCGTCGAGCCGTCGGCCCGGTCGGTGCCCCGCGACCGCGAGGCCACCGCCGGGTCGCCCGCACCGGAGCCGGCGTGATCCGCGTCCTGCTGGTCGACGACCAGCACCTCATCCGCTCGGGCCTGCGCATGCTCTGCGAGGCGCAACCCGACATCGAGGTCGTCGGGGAGGCCGACAACGGCCGCGAGGCCAGCACCCTCGCCGCGCGGCTCCTCCCCGACGTCGTCGTCATGGACCTGCGCATGCCCGGCGTCGACGGGATCACCGCGACCAGTCGGATCCTCGCCGAACGTCCCACCACCCGCATTCTGGTGCTGACCACGTTCGGCGACGACGACCATCTCTATCCCGCCCTGACGGCCGGCGCCTGCGGGTTCCTGCTCAAGGACGCGCCCCCCGCCGACCTGCTCGACGGCATCCGCCGGGCCGCCCTCGGCGACAGCCCGTTCAGCCCCGAGGTGCTGCACCGCCTCGTCCAGCGGGCGGTGCACGCCCGCGCCGAGACGCCGCGACCGGTGCAGGGGCTCACCGCCCGCGAACGGGACGTGCTGGCCCTGGTCGCGGAGGGCCTGTCCAACACCGAGATCGCCGACCGGCTGCACATCGGTGTGACCACGGTCAAGACCCACATCACCAGCCTGATGACCAAGACCGACAGCCCCAACCGGGTACGCCTGGCCCTGTTCGCGCGCGGCGTCTGAGGCGGGCTAACGACCGCAGGCGTAGCCCTGCATGCCGCGCGGGTTCGCCCCGGCGGCGAGCACCCCCGTCGCCGGGTCGCGGGTCACCGCGCAGAGCCGACCGAGACTCCACGCGTCGGAGAGCCGCACCTCGTGCCCGTACGACCGCAGAGCCGCCACCACGTCCTCGTCGAGCCGGTCCTCCACCATGAGGACGCCGGGCTCCATCTCGCGCGGATAGAACGACCCGGGCAGGCTGAGCGTGTGCCACGCGGGTGCGTCGATCGCCTCCTGCAGGGGCTGGCCGTCGATGAGATGACGCAGCAGCAACGGCACCTGCCACTGGTCCTGCTGGTCGCCACCGGGCGTGCCGCACGCCAGGATCGGCTCCCCGTCGCGGTGCACCATGGTCGGGCTGAGCGTCGTCCGCGGCCGGCGGCCCGGCGCCAGCGACGAGGCGAGGCCCTCCTCCAGCCAGAACATCTGCAACCGGCTGCCCAGCGGGAAGCCCAGCTCCGGGATCGTCGGCGAACTCTGCAACCAGCCGCCGCTCGGGGTCGCCGAGATCATGTTGCCCCAGCGGTCCACCACGTCCACGTGGCAGGTGTCCCCCCGGGTCACCCCGTCGGAGCGCACCGTCGGCTCCCCGGTGGTCGCGTCCGGGGCGACGGCACGACGGCCGGCGCCGGGGCGCACGTGGGCGGCCAGGCGCGGCTGCGCCCCGTCGGGGCGCCCCGGCCGCAGCCGCACCGACGCCTCCGCACCGATCAGGGCGGCCCGCTCCCGCGCGTACCGGGGGGAGAGCAGCGCCTTGGCGGGCACGTCCGCGCCGTCGCCGTACCAGGCCTCCCGGTCGGCGAAGGCGAGCTTGAGCGCCTCGACCTGGGCGTGGATGCCGGCCGCGGTCGCCGGGTCGTACGCGCCGGGGTCGTCGAGCGCGTCGAGGACCGCCAGTGTCTGCAGCAGCACGGGGCCCTGCCCCCAGAAGCCGGTCTTCGCCACCGAGTAGCCGTGCCAGTCGAGAGTGGCCGGCGCCTCCCAGGTCGCCGAGTACGCAGCCAGGTCGTCGCCGGTGACCAGGCCGGCGTGCGGGCGCCCGCTGGAGTCCTGGAACGCCTGCCGGCTGAACCGGTCGATGGCGTCGGCGACGAAACCCGTGCTCCAGGCCCGGCGCGCGGCCTCGATCTGCGCCTCCCGGTCGGCGCCGGCCGCCCGCCCGGCGTCGACGAGCCGGCGCAGGGTGCGCGCGTACGCCGGGTTGGTGAACCGCTCCCCCGCCGCCGGCGCGCTGCCGCCGCGCAGCCACAGCTGCGCGGACGTGGGCCAGTGCTCCTCGAACAGCGGGCGTACGGCGGCCACCGTGTCACCGACCCGGCCCAGCAACGGGTGGCCGGCCCCGGCGTAGTCGATCGCCGGCTCCAGCACGTCGGCGAGGAAGAGCGTGCCGTGGTCGCGCAGCAGCAGGAGCCAGGCGTCCACCGCGCCGGGTACGGCCGCCGCGAGCGGCCCCGCGCCGGGAATGAGGTCCATCCCGAGGGACCGGAAGTGCGCGATGGTGGCACCGGCCGGCGCCGGCCCCTGGCCGCACAGCACCTTCGGGGTGGGGTCCTGCGCGGTCGCCACGATGGCCGGCACCTCCCCGCCGGGCCCGTTGAGGTGCGGTTCGACGACGTGCAGGACGAACCCGGCGGTGACCGCGGCGTCGAAGGCGTTGCCTCCGCGTTCGAGGGTGCCCATGGCCGACTGGCTGGCGAGCCAGTGCGTCGAGGACACCATGCCGAACGTGCCCTGCAACGTCGGTCTGGTCGTGAACGTCATGACAACACCTCGCACGGTTGCCGCCCGGGCTGGACTCGGGTGGCACGCTACCCGCAGTCAGCTGGCGGGACGCGCCTCGGACCGGCCCGACCCGCCTCGGGAGAGGCTGAGCAGGACACCCAGCGCGAGCACCGCCACCACCACGCTGAAGATCTCGCCGGCGGGACGCAGACCGTTCGTCTGGATCAGCAGGCCGACCCCGACGGCGGGCACGCCGAGCATGGCGAACAGGATGGCGAAGAAGGTGGACACCGTCTCGGCCCGGTGCTGCGGAGCGGTCCTCATCGTGATCGTGGCGATGCCGTCGCCGACCGCCACCCCGGACGCGACGCCGAGGACCGCGGCGCTGATGACCAGCTCCGGTACGCCGCGCACCGCGATGATCGCGATCAGGGCCAGCGCCAGCACGATGACCCAGGGCAGCCGGAGCGGGTCGGGTGCCACGTCCGACACGATCCCGGCCAGCAGGGTGCCGGCGGCGAGACCGACCAGGGTTCGCGAAGATCGACACGGTGGTGGCCCGCTTCGGGTGCCGCGGGTCGATCAACTCGGCCAGGGCCGCGGTCGCCAGCCCGATGATCAGTGCGCCGAGAGGCCGGCGAGCACCCCGCCCCACGACGATCATCGCGAGGTCCACAGCGAACAGGAAGATGGCGTCGGCGACGACGGAGAGGATCAGCGCGGCAAGGATGACCGGGCGGCGGCCGATCTGGTCGGAGAGCCGCTTCCCGCACCCTCCCCCGTCGCAGCCCCTCTTCCCGCGTGCAGAATGGGTCCTGGCCCTGGCGGAGATGGGGTATCCGCGCTCTTTAGACGGGTCAGGGCCTACCTCGATTGCCCCGTGAGGTGCTGGACGACATCCCGAAGTGGCTCTCATGCCATGCCGCAGGCGGGTTCGGCGTGCCTCCGTGACCCCGGCCGTGCGCTCCCACCGCGCGCAGCCCCGCAGCCTCATAATACTGCCCGGGGACGGCGGCGGCATATCCCGACGGTCCGGGAACATGGCTTGCCGGCATGCCTCCGGGAACCGCGCCGTACGCCTGCCGCCGGTCCGCCCAGCCGGCCGCCGACTGGCCGAAGTACGGCATGCGGGCACGAGGCCCCAGGGCGTCCGACAGGCTCGGCAGGTTGTGGCCCGGAGCGGACGGCGGCGCGTCGGCCACCAGGGAAGGCTGCTGCGGGGCGGGAGTAGCCACCGGGGGCTGATTCGCCTCGATGCCCAGCTCTTGCAGGGTCGGACGGAGACTCGGGTCGTTCCGGCACTGATCGATCAGACCCCCGATGCGCGTCGCCAGAGGAATAGTTTGCAGTTGGACCGCGCTCTGACACATGCTCCAGCGCAGCCTGTCACCGTTCGCCTGCGCAGCCAGTTTCCAGCTCTCCAGGGTTCCTGGGGCTTGCAGCGACCAGGCTCGAACTAGATGCTTCTCGTCCTTCTTGTAAGAGCGACCGGCAATAGGCGTTACTTGAGTCGGCGGGTGGTGGGTCGGGTGTCCCAGCGGTAGAGCGTGCGGGCTCGTTGGATGAGTTGACGGATGGTGACGATCGCTGCGGCCAGGTACAGGTAGAAGTCGATGATCTGGGCGTTGCGGTCGGTGCAGCGGCGGATCTTGCCGAAGCCGTTCATCCAGGAGTTGGTTCTCTCCACGACCCAGCGTTT
>NZ_WBKR01000118.1 GCF_008868155.1 Micromonospora sp. ALFpr18c | reverse complement strand
GGACACGGGGGGCGCGGAGCGGGGCGGGCTCGTACATGGAAGTAGTGGCCTCGGCCGTTTGCCGAGGCCACTACTTCGTGGATCGAGCGCGATCTTGGGGCAGCAGGCGGCGCGGCCGAGGCGGCACGGACTGGCGCAGCCGAGGGCCGCACGAGCGCGCGGCCCAGGCGGGGCGGACTGGCACAGCCGAGGGCCGCACGAGCGCACAGCCGACGGCGGCACGGAATGGCACGGCCGGAGGCCGCACGGGTGGGTGCCGGCTTGGGGTCAGCTGGCTTCGACGATCATGGCGGCGCCTACCGTGCGGTTGGTGGTCTCGTCGATGATGACGAAGCCGCCGGTGGTGCGGTTACGGCGGTACTCGTCGGCCAGCAGCGGCACCGTGGTCCGCAGCCGCACCCGGCCGATCTCGTTGAGCCGCAGTTCGTCCGCCGACTCGTCACGGTGCAGCGAGTTGATGTCCAGTCGGTAGTGCAGCCCGCGCACGATCGCCCGCGCCGACCGGGTGGTGTGCTTGATCGCGTACCGGCCGCCGACCCGAAGCGGGGCGGTCTCGTCCATCCAGCACACCATCGCCTCGATGTCCTGGGCCACCGCCGGAGCGTTGTTGGGACGGCAGATCAGGTCGCCCCGGGAGATGTCGATCTCGTCAGCCAGTCGTACCGTCACCGACATCGGCGGGAACGCCTCCGCGACCGGCCCGTCGGCGGTCTCCACCGCGGCGATCCGGCTGGTGAAGCCGGACGGCAGCACCATCACCTCGTCGCCCGGCTTGAGCACGCCGGAGGCGACCTGACCGGCGTAGCCGCGGTAGTCGGTGACCGTCGTGGACTGCGGTCGGATCACGTACTGCACCGGGAACCGGACGTCGACCAGGTTGCGGTCGCTGGCGATGTGCACCCGCTCCAGGTGGTGCAGCAGCGACGGGCCTTCGTACCAGGGCATGTTCTCCGAGCGGGCGACGATGTTGTCGCCGCGCAGCGCGGAGATCGGCACCACGGTCAGGTCCGGTACGTCGAGCTTCGCGGCGAACGCGGTGAACTCGTCGGCGATGCGCTCGTAGACCTCCTGCGACCAGTCGACCAGGTCCATCTTGTTGACGCACAGGACCAGGTGCGGCACCCGCAGCAGGGAGCACAGGAACGCGTGCCGGCGGGACTGCTCGACCAGGCCCTTGCGCGCGTCGACCAGGATCAACGCCAGGTCGGCGGTGGACGCCCCGGTGACCATGTTGCGGGTGTACTGGATGTGCCCGGGGGTGTCGGCGATGATGAACTTGCGCCGGGGCGTGGCGAAGTACCGGTACGCCACGTCGATGGTGATGCCCTGCTCGCGTTCGGCGCGCAGGCCGTCGGTGAGCAGCGCCAGGTTGGTGTACTCGTCGCCACGGGCCGCGCTGACCGCCTCGACCGCGGCCAACTGATCGGTGAAGAGCGACTTGGTGTCGTAGAGCAGCCGGCCGATCAGGGTCGACTTGCCGTCGTCCACGCTGCCGGCGGTCGCGAACCGCAGCAGGTCCATCGGCCGGGCCTCCGGCCCGGCCCCGGTGACAGCCCGGGCCTCCGCATTCGCGGATGCCACGATCTCGGTGCTCATCAGAAGTAGCCCTCCCGCTTGCGGTCCTCCATGGCGGCCTCACTGACCCGGTCGTCACCACGGGTGGCGCCACGCTCGGTGATCCGGGTGGCCGCCACCTCCTCGATGACCTTCTCCACGGTGTCCGCGTCGGAGCGGACCGCCGCGGTGCAGGAGGCGTCGCCGACGGTGCGGTAGCGCACCTGCGCCTTGAACCGCTCCTCACCCGCGCGGGGCCGGAAGAACTCGTTGACCGCGTAGACCATCCCGTCCCGCTCGATCACCTCGCGCTCGTGCGCGTAGTAGATCGACGGCAGCGGGATCCGTTCCCGGGCGATGTAGTGCCACACATCCAACTCGGTCCAGTTGGACAGCGGGAAGACCCGGATCGACTCGCCCGGGTGGTGCCGGCCGTTGTACAGCGACCACAACTCCGGCCGCTGGTTCTTCGGATCCCACTGGCCGAACTCGTCGCGGAAGCTGAACACCCGCTCCTTGGCGCGGGCCTTCTCCTCGTCGCGGCGGGCGCCGCCGAACAGCGCGTCGAAGCGGTGCTTCTCCACCGCGTCCAGCAGCACCGGCGTCTGGATCCGGTTGCGCATCCCGTCGCCGGACTCCCGGACCAGCCCGCTGGCCAGGGCCTCCGGCACGCTCGCCACCACGAGCTGCAGTCCCAGCTCGGCGACCCGCTGGTCGCGGTATTCGAGCACCTCGGGGAAGTTGTGCCCGGTGTCGACGTGCATGACCGGGAAAGGAATGTTGGCCGGGGCGAACGCCTTCTGCGCCAGCCGCAGCATGACGATCGAATCCTTACCGCCGGAGAAGAGCAGCACCGGGCGTTCCATCTCGGCGACCACCTCGCGCATCACGAAGATGCTCTCCGCCTCCAGGGCGTCCAGGTGGGAGACCCGGTAGGCCGCGGGGGTGGTCATGACACCGGCTCGATTCGCTCGCTCATCCGATTTCCAGACCTTTCCGGTCGGGCATGTCAAGAAAGTCCGCTCAGGCTACCCGGAATGTCTCTGCAGCGCTGCAAGCAACCGGGTGGCGAGATCCTTGCGACAGACCAGCAGGTCAGGCAGGCGCGGATCCGCCTCGTTGTATTTCAGCGCAGAACCATCGATCCGGGAAGCGTGCAGTCCGGTGGCCGTCGCCACAGCCACCGGCGCCGCCGAGTCCCACTCGTACTGCCCGCCGGCATGGATGTAGGCGTCCACCTCGCCGGTGATCACCGCGGCGATCTTCGCTCCGGCGGAACCCATCGGCACCAGCTTCGCCCCCACGTCCTCGGCGAGGTCGGTGAGGAACACCGGCGGCCGGCTCCGGCTCGCCGCCAAACGGATCACCCGGGTACCCGCCGTCGCCGCCTCCACCGTCATCGGCGGGTACGCCGGCGGGTAGTCGGTGCCCAGCACCCGATGCTGCGCCGGCAGCCCGACCGCCCCGGCGACCAGCCCCTGCGGGCTCGGCGCACTGCGCGCCCACAGCGCCACGTGCACGGCCCAGTCCGAGCGGCCCTCCTCGGCGAACTCCCGGGTGCCGTCCAACGGGTCGATGATCCACACCCGGTCCGCGGCCAGTCGGGACACCGCCTCGGTGTTGACCTCCGCCGCCCAGGCCAGCCGCGACCCCTCGTCCTCCTCGGAGAGCACGGCGTCGCCCGGCCGCCACTTCGCCAACTCCGTACGGATCAGGTCGTGCGACACCTTGTCCCCGGCCGACCTGAGCGCGCCGGCGTCGGTGAAACCCAACTCCGCGCGCAGATCGAGCAGCACCTGACCGGCCCGGGCCGCCAACCACCTGGCGAACGCGCCGTCGATCATCGGAGGACTGCCCATCTGCCCGCTCCCGTCACCTCGCCGCGCGCCGTGCCCGCACGCACGCTCCACCGCGGGGCACCTCGCCGGTCGCGGCCCGCCAAGAGGCGCAGACTACCGGCCCACTGCTACGGATCCGGTACGCCCCGCCCGTCTCAGGCGCCGTGGTAGAGGTTCTGGGTCGGCTCCACGCCCTTGACGATCACCGACTCCACCACGTCCGCGGCACGGTCCACCAGGAAATCCAGTTCCTTGCGCTCGGCGGCGCTGAAATCCGACAGCACATAATCCGCCGGGTCCTGCCGCCCCGGTGGCCGGCCGACGCCGAACCGCACCCGGACGTAGTCCTTCGTGCCCAACGACTTCGACATCGACCGCAGGCCGTTGTGCCCGCCCTCGCCACCGCCGCACTTGATCCGCACCTGGCCGAAGCCGATGTCCAACTCGTCGTGCACCGCGACCACCTGGGCCGCCGGCACCTTGTAGAACTGCGCCAGCGCCGCCACCGGCCCACCGGACAGGTTCATGTACGTCAGTGGCTTCGCCAGCACCAGCTTCGGTCCGCCGAATCCCAGCCGTCCCTCGGCCACCTCGGCGACCGCCCGCTTGTGCCGGCCGAACCGCGCGCCCACGCGCCCGGCCAGCAGGTCGGCCACCATGAACCCGACGTTGTGCCGATTACCGGCGTACTCCCGGCCCGGGTTGCCCAGGCCGACCACCAGCCACGGCCCCGCCTCGTCCGTCACGACCCGTCCCTTCCGACGTCCGTCCCACCGACTCCCGATACGCCGGCAGGCGCCCCCGAACACTCGGGGACGCCTGCCAGCAGAGTACGAACCGATCAGGCCTCGGTGCGCGCCTCGGTGGTCTCGTCGCCCTCGGCGGCCGGGGCGTCCGCGCCCTCGGAACCCTCGGTGCCCTCGCCGACCTCGGCCTCGGCCTCCTCGGTGGCCGACTCGACCTCGGGCAGCGTCGCCTCAAGCTGCTCGGCGGTCGGCGCGGCGGTCACCGAGGCGACCATCAGCTCCGAGTCGCCCACCAGCTCGACACCGGCCGGCAGCTGCACGTCGGCGGCGGTCACCTGGGAGCCCGCCTCCAGGCCCTCGATCGAGGCCTCGAGGTGGTCGGGCACCTTGGTGGCGTCGGCGGTCACCGAGAGGGTGTCGTGGTCGTGCACGATCAGGGTGTCCCGTGCGGCCTCGCCGGTCAGCTGAACCGGAACCTCGACGGTGACCTTCTCGCCACGCCGGACCAGGAGCAGGTCGACGTGCTCGAAGGTGTCCCGGATCGGGTCACGCTGGATCGCCTTCGGCAGCGCCAGCACCTGGGTGCCGTCGGTGATGTCGATCGCGAAGAGCTGGTTGGCGCCACCCTTGCGGATCGCCGCGGCGAACTCCCGCGACGGCAGCGCGATGTGCTTGGGCTTCTCGCCGTGGCCGTACAGCACGGCGGGCACCTTGCCGGCCCGGCGGGTACGACGGGCACCACCCTTGCCGAACTCGGTGCGGGGCTCGGCGCTGATCTTTACCTCGGACACGGGGAAACTCCTGATGCTTTCGCTGCGGCGGCTTGTCGTCTGGCGGTGCTGGGGCGAGGGGCTCGCTGGGGCTCATGCGTCATGAACGACTGCCCGGAGCACCGCGTCGATGACGGTGCCTCCGTGCGGCGCTCTTCAGCGGCCCGCCGGGCACCCTCGCCGTGGCAACCGCACCAGTCTACCCGAGCTGATTCCAAGGTTTCCGGCAGTCCCCGGTCACGGCTCCGGGCCGGCGCGCCGACGGCGTTCCCGCCAGCGCGCCAGCCCCCTTTTCGACCAGTTTGTCAGCCCGGCCCCCCGTCGGCGCGCCGACTGGCGGAAAAGGGGCCCAACCGCGCCCAGCTCAGTTCAGGCCCACGCTCAGCTCAGGCCCACGCTCAGCTCAGGCCGCCGAAGAGGGTGGTCACCGAGCCGTCGTCGAAGACCTCCCGGATCGCCCGCGCCAACAGCGGCGCGATCGACAGCACCGTCAGCTTGTCCAGCTGCTTCTCCGGGGGCAACGGCAGCGTGTTGGTCACCACGATCTCGCTGATCGAGCTGTTCTTCAGCCGCTCGGTCGCCGGGTCGGACAGCAGCGCGTGGGTGGACGCGACCACGATCTCCGCCGCGCCCGACTCCTTGAGGATGTCCGCAGCCTTGGCGATCGTGCCACCGGTGTCGATCATGTCGTCCACGATCAGACACACCCGGCCCTCCACCTCGCCGACGACCCGGTTCGCCACCACCTGGTTCGGCTTCATCGGGTCGCGGGTCTTGTGGATGAACGCCAGCGGGCAGCCGCCCAACCGGTCGGTCCACCGCTCGGCCACCCGCACCCGCCCCGAATCCGGTGCCACCACCGTCATCGGCCGGCCGGCGTACTTGTGCTCCACGTACTCCGCCAGGATGTCCATGGCGAAGAGGTGATCCACCGGGCCGTCGAAGAAGCCCTGGATCTGCGCGGTGTGCAGGTCGACGGTGAGGATCCGGTTCGCGCCGGCCGTCTTCAGCAGGTCCGCCACGAGCCGGGCCGAGATCGGCTCCCGACCGCGGTGCTTCTTGTCCTGCCGCGCGTACGGGTAGAACGGCAGCACCACGGTGATCCGCTTGGCGGACCCCCGCTTCAGCGCGTCCACCATGATCAGGGTCTCCATGACCCAGGTGTTCACCCCGTGCGTCACGGACTGCACCACGAAGGCGTCCGAACCACGCACCGAGTCCTTGAAGCGTACGAAGATCTCGCCGTTGGCGAACTCGTACGCGTCGGCCGGCGTCGGCGCCACGCCGAGCACCTCGCCGATCTCCTTGGCCAGCTCCGGAAAGCCCCGTCCGGAAAAGAGCATCAGGCTTTTGCGGTTTTCGGCGACGATGCTGCCCATGGGCCCGTCTGCTCCCGTTTGTCGGCGGTACCCGACCCGGTGGTGGTGGGTCGGGGACTAGTCGGTTGCAGTATCTCCCGCGCCGGACGCACCGCCCACCGTCTCGGCCTGCCCGTGCATTGCCTCACTGTCGCTTGCGGCGCCGGCCACCTCCGACGCACCCTTCGCGTCGCCGGCGCGCTGCGCGGCCTCGGCCGCCGCCGTACCGGCCCGCCGCTTCACCACCCAGCCCTCGATGTTGCGCTGGCGCGCCCGTGCGACACCCATCGCGCCCGCCGGCACGTCGTCCACGATCACCGAGCCGGCGGCCGTGTACGCGCCGTCGCCCACCTCGACCGGCGCCACGAACATGTTGTCCGCGCCCGTGCGGGCGTGGCTGCCGATCACCGTGCGGTGCTTGTTGACCCCGTCGTAGTTGACGAAGACCGAGGCCGCGCCGATGTTGGTCTGCTCACCGATCGTCGCGTCGCCGACGTACGTCAGGTGCGGCACCTTCGAGCCGGCACCGATCGCGGAGTTCTTCACCTCGACGAACGTGCCGACCTTCGCCTTGTCGGCGAGCCGCGCGGCTGGCCGCAGGTACGCGTACGGCCCGACGCTGGCGCCCTCGCCGATCTCGGCGCCGACGGCGTGGCTGCGAACCACCGACGCGCCGGGGCCGACGATCGTGTCGACAAGCGTGACGTCCGGCCCGATCAGCGCGCCCGCGCCGACCACCGTGCCGCCGCGCAGCTGGGTGTTCTGGTCCACCACCGCGTCGCGGTCCAGCGCGACCGTCACGTCGATCCAGGTGGTCGCCGGGTCGAGCAGGCTGACCCCGGTGCGCATCCACGCCTCGTTGACCCGGTCGCGCAGCAGACGCCGCAGCGATGCGAGCTCCACCCGGTCGTTGCACCCCAACGTCTCGACGTGATCGACGGCCACGTGCACCGCGACCGGCTCGCCGGCCGAGCGGAGCAGGCCGAAGACGTCGGTCAGGTATTCCTCGCCCTGGTCGTTGTCGGTGGAGAGCTTGCCGAGCGCGTCGCGCAGCCGCACCGCGTCGAACGCGTAGATGCCGGCGTTGATCTCCCGGAGCGCGCGCTGCGTGGCGTCGGCGTCGCGCTCCTCGACGATCTGCTCGAGCCGCCCGTCGGCGTCCCGGACGATCCGTCCGAGGCCGGTCGGGTCGGGCACCTCGGCGGCCAGCACGGTGGCCGCCGCGGCGGCCTCCTCGTGCGCGGTCACGAGCGCACCCACCGTCTCCGGGCGCAGCAGCGGCACGTCCCCGTTGATCACCACGACGGTGCCGGCGCCCTCCGGGACGGCCTCCAACGCGATCCGGACGGCGTGCCCGGTGCCGAGCTGCTCGGCCTGGAGGACGGGGGTCGCCTCCGGGGCGACCTCGCCCAGGTGGCTCCGGACCTGGTCGGCGCCGTGCCCCACCACCACGACGGTGCGGTCCGCGGCCAGCGGCGCGGCCGCGCTCAGCACGTGGCCGAGCAGCGTACGACCGAGCAGGGGGTGCAGCACCTTGGGCAGTGTCGACTTCATCCGCTTGCCCTCACCGGCGGCGAGCACGACGACGGTACGAAGGTGGGGCTGGGGCACGATGTGGCTCCCGTCGGGACGGCGGACACTCTCGCGGTCATGCTAACCGCGGGGCCCGGCACGGTTCCCTCTTACCCCCAGTGGACCCTAAAACGGACTTTAGGGAGCAAGCTCGGCCGCCAGGGTTCGAACCTGAAATACGGGTACCAAAGACCCGGGTGTTGCCAATTACACCACGGCCGATCAGCGACACGAGCGCGTCGCAGCAGGGGATGGGCATCCCGGGCTACACCTTAGCGCCCCGCCCGCCGGACGTCATCGCTCATTTCGCCATGCCGGGCGACCGCGCTCCCCGAGCGTCGATTCCGCCCACCTCCGGGGCACCGCCGGCAGCACCGCGACGCCGCCGTCGCGACGGTCTGCAAGCCTCCGGCCGACCCCGCATTTCAAGGCTCTGACCTGCTTGTTTTCCCGAACGGCCGTGGGTTTTCGGAACTTCCTCGTGCGATCTACGGTGCCGTAAGTTACGGTAACGTAGGCGTAGCTTCGTGATCGTTTCCGCCCCCCCTCTGCGAGGTGCCATGTCCACCACCCTGCTCGAACCCAACACCGCCGGCCCCGGCCCCAAACCACTCACCGACGGCAGTCAGTCCTCCGGGATCCTGGCCGCGCTGTGGGCCTTCGTGGTGATCCCCTTCGTCGCCCTTCTGGTCGCGGTGCCGTTGGCATGGGGTGGCTGGCTGGGTTGGACCGACGTGATCATCGGACTGGTCTGGTACGTGGTCTCCGGGCTCGGCATCACGGTGGGCTTCCACCGCTACTTCACCCACGGGTCGTTCAAGGCGAAGCGGTGGCTGCGCGTCACGTTGGCGGTCGCGGGTTCGCTCGCGGTGCAGGGCGAGATCATCCAGTGGGTGGCCGATCACCGTCGGCACCACGCGTTCTCCGACCTGGAGGGTGACCCGCACTCGCCGTGGCGCTTCGGCACCAGCTTCTGGGCGCTGACCCGGGGCCTCTTCCACGCCCACGTGGGCTGGCTGTTCCGTCGGGAGCTGTCCAACCGGGAGCGGTTCGCGCCGGACCTCATCGCCGACCGGGACATCAGCCGGGTGGACCGGCTCTTCCCCGCGCTGGTGGCCGTCTCGCTGCTCGGCCCGGCGCTGATCGGCGGTCTGGTGACCTGGTCGTGGCAGGGCGCGCTGACCGCGTTCTTCTGGGCCGGGCTGGTCCGGATCGGCCTGCTGCACCACGTCACCTGGGCCATCAACTCGGTCTGCCACGTCTACGGCGAGCGCCCCTTCGCGATGCGCCAGGGTGACCGCGCGTCGAACTTCTGGCCGCTGGCGATCCTGTCGTTCGGCGAGAGCTGGCACAACCTGCACCACGCCGACCCGACCAGCGCCCGGCACGGTGTGCTGCGCGGTCAGGTGGACATCTCGGCCCGGGTGATCTGGCTGTTCGAGAAGTTCGGTGCGGCGTCGCAGGTGCGCTGGCCGAAGCCGGAACGGCTCGCCGCAAAGCTCGTGAAGCCGGTCGCACCCCGGTAAAACCGGGCGGTGCACCGGGAGGCCGCCTGGCAGGATGGCCGGATGACCGAGCGACGCGGGGGGACCGGACGGCTCGGCGGACGGGGAGCCGGGCCCGATCCGGGTACGGTCGGACGGCGCGGCCGGGCGGTCGGACCGCTCGCCAGTGAGGCGACGACGTGAACGGGCACGACGGAGGCACCATTCCACGGCAGGGCGTCACCGAGCGCCAGCGAGGCGGCGGCATGCCCGAGGTCAGCGACGGTGCCGGCGGTCGGCGTACGCCCCCGGCCCCGGCACCCAAACCGAAGCCCACCTCGCGGGTCCGCATGTCGGCGGCCCAGCGGCGGGAGCAGTTGATCGCGATCGGCCGGCAGCTCTTCGCCGAGCGTGGTTTCGACGCCACCTCGATCGAGGAGGTGGCGGCCCGCGCCAAGGTCTCCAAGCCGGTGGTGTACGAGCACTTCGGCGGCAAGGAAGGGCTCTACGCGGTGGTGGTGGACCGGGAGGTCCGGGCTCTGCTGGACCGGATCACCACGGCGTTGACGGCCGGGCATCCTCGGGAGTTGCTGGAGCAGGCGGCTCTGGCCCTGCTGGGTTACATCGAGGAGGAGACCAGCGGGTTCCGGGTGCTGGTCCGCGAGTCGCCGCTGATGTCGGGCACGGCCAACTTCAGCAGCGTGATGAACGACGTGGCGCACCAGGTCGAGCACATCCTCGGCGCCGAGTTCAAGAGCCGCGGGTACGACCCGAAGCTCGCCGAGCTGTACTCGCAGGCGCTGGTGGGCATGGTCGCGCTGACCGGCCGCTGGTGGCTGGAGGTGCGCAAGCCGCGTAAGGAGACGGTCGCGGCGCACCTGGTCAACCTGGCCTGGAACGGGTTGTCGCACCTGGAGGCGAAGCCGACGTTGATCACCAGCCGTCGCCGCTGACCCCGGTCAGCGGCGGTGCACGTCGGCCACCGGGTGTTTGCGGTGCTCCAGTTCCGCCTCGGCGTGCTCCGGAGGACCCACCTTGTCGTAGAGACCGGTGCCGAGCAGGATCAGCCCGAACAGCATCGACACGATCACTGTCGACATCGAGAAGTTGAGCACGTTCGCGCCGGTCTGCAGCACCGACATCGTCAGGATGCTGGTCACCAGGAACACCACGCCGGCGGTGAGGTTCATGTAGTGGCCGAGGTTGGTGCGCCGGGACGCCCCGATGATCAGGACGATTCCGAAGACCACCGAGGCGAGTGAGAAGGCCAGGTTGGTGCGCAGCCCGAGCGCCCAGGTGCTGCTCCGGTCGAACAGCGGGTCACCGATCGTCTCGGCGACACCCCAGACGCCGAAGACGAGGATGTAGACGCCGATCAGACCGGAGAGGACCCGGTACAACGGCCGAGCCGGATGGTTGACCGGAAAGTGCGGCATACCAGACCCCATCCACCTGAGTTAGACCGATTCAGGAGGATTGTCGCCCAAAGAAGAGCCAACTGCCCGAAAAACCCCAAAGCTGGAATGGTCCGCCGAATGGCAGGACCAGGTCAGGTTTTCGCCGGAGCCCGAGCTGCGCAGGGATCAGGCCTGACCGCCCGGAGCAACTCGGGCTCCGGCGAAAACCACACCAGTGACCACGGGAAGGCTCAGAGAACCAGACGAGCCTTCTGGAACGCCTCCGCCTCATCCTCCGTGCCGACCTTGCCGTACATCCCGACCATGAGCAGCACCAGGGCGACCGTCATCATCACGATGACGGTGACGATGCTGACGTTGAGGATGTTGGCGTCGGTCCGGATGAAGGCGAGGCTGGCCAGGCTGATCACCATCAGGGCGTACGCCAGCCACTGGTTGATCGCCACGTCGATGTTGCGGCCGAGCGCGGTGCCGACCAGCACGATGAGCCCGAGCAGCACGCTGAGCAGCCCGAGGGCGAGGTTGGTGCCCTGGCCGAGGACCCGGGTGTCGTCCTGGGCGAGGATCTCGTTGCCGGTGCTCGTGATGATGCTGAGCACACCGAATGCCACCAGGTACAGACCGGTCAACCCGCCGATCGCCCGGTAGATCGGCCGCGCGGGGTGGTTGACGGGGGTGTGGGCCATGTCTGAGTCTCCAACGCCGTGGGGTGAGGTGTCGCCGACGATTGTCCCGCATGTGGCGGTGTGACGCCGCACACGGCCCCCGCGCCGGCGCGCCCGGCCCGGTCAGCTCTCCGGAAGCTCCTCGGCGAGGGTCATCCAGCTCTCCTCGATCCGCTCCCGCTCGGCCCGCAGATCCTTGAGCTGGGTGTCCAGTTCGGCGACCCGGGCGTAGTCGGTGGCGTCGGCCGCGAGCTGATCGAGCAGGGTGGCCTCGCGCTGGTCGAGCTTGCCGAGCTGGCGTTCCAGGCGGGTCAGTTCCTTGCGGGCCTGACGCACCTCGGCGGCCGACATGCCGGTCGCGGTGGGTTCGCCGGACGTGACGGTCGGCGCGGCACCGGCCCGAGAAGGGCCAGCCCGCTCGGCGGTCCGGGCAAGGTACTCGTCGACCCCGCCCGGCAGGTGCACGAGCCGGCCGTCGCCGAACATCCCGTACGCCGTGTCGGTGACCCGCTCGATCAGGTAGCGGTCGTGGCTGGCCACGATGATCGTGCCCGGCCACGAGTCGAGCAGGTCCTCCAGCGCGGCCAGGGTGTCGGTGTCCAGGTCGTTGGTGGGCTCGTCGAAGAGCAGCACGTTGGGTTCGCCGGCGAGCAGCCGCAGCATCTGCAACCGGCGACGTTCACCGCCGGAGAGGTCGCTGACCGGGGTCCAGAGGCGGCGGTCGTCGAAGCCGAAGACCTCGGCGAGCTGGGCGGCGGAGACCTCCCGGTCGCCGAGCTGCACCCGGCGGGCGACCTCCTCGACCGCTTCGAGCACCCGCAGGTGCCCGGGCAGCTCGGCGAGTTCCTGGGAGAGGAACGCCGGCCGCACCGTGGAGCCGGTGCCGAGGCGGCCACCGTCGGGGCGGGTGATGCCGGCGAGCATCCGCAACAGGGTGGTCTTGCCGGCCCCGTTGGCGCCGAGGATGGCGATCCGGTCACCCGGACCGACCAGCCACGTCACGTCGCGCAGGATCTCCTTCGGGCCGGCGTGCAGCTCGACGTTCTCCAGGTCGTACACCTGCTTGCCGAGCCGGGAGGTGGCCATCCGCTGCAACGACATGGTGTCGCGGGCCGGCGGCACGTCGGCGATCAGCGCGTTCGCGGCGTCGATGCGGAACTGGGGCTTGGAGGTGCGGGCGGGCGGGCCCCGCCGCAGCCAGGCGATCTCCTTGCGGAGCAGGTTCTGCCGGCGGGCCTCGGTGGCGGCGGCGACGCGCTCACGTTCGGCGCGGGCGAGGGTCCAGGCGGCGAAGCCACCCTCGTACGCGCGGACGGTCTGGTCGGCGACCTCCCAGGTGGTGGTGCAGACCGCGTCCAGGAACCACCGGTCGTGGGTGACGACGACCAGGGCGCCCCGGCGACCGACCAGGTGCCGGGCCAGCCAGTCGACACCACCGACGTCGAGGTGGTTGGTGGGCTCGTCGAGGATGAGCAGATCCGAGTCGCGGACGAGCAGTGCGGCGAGCGCCACCCGCCGGCGTTCGCCACCGGACATCGGGCCGACCGGCTGGTCGAGGCCGAGGTGCGGCATGCCGAGGCCGTCGAGGATGTTGCGCACGCCCGCGTCGCCGGCCCACTCGTGCTCGGCGCCCATGCCCTCGCCGAGCCAGGCGGTGCCGAGCACGACGTCCCGGACGGTGGCGTCGGGGGCGAGGGTGAGCTGCTGCGGCAGCCAGAGCACGCGCAGATCGCGGCGGTGGGTGACCCGACCGTCGTCGGGCTCCTCCTGCTTGGTGAGCAGGCGCAGCAGGGTGGACTTGCCGGCACCGTTGAGGCCGACCACACCGATCCGGTCGGCGTCGTCCAGGCCGAGCGAGACGTCCGTGAGCAGCCGCCCGGCGGCGCCGTACCCCTTGGACACCCGGTCCAGATTGACGATGTTGGCCACAGTCCACCCTTCAAGATCAAGGCGTCCGGGTGCCGGCGGGCACCTCGGGACGCCGACCCCAAGGGTACGCGGACCCGCCCCCCTCCCGCGATCTTGCAGTTACTGTCGCGCCGTAAGGGGCATTCCAGTCATCTCGGCGACCAAAAGTGCAAGATCGGCGGAGCAGGGGCGGGGACGCCGGGACGCCGGGACGCCGGGACGCCGGGGTTAGATGACGCGGGCGCCCGCTACTGGGCCGTGTGCGACCCGGGCCTGGCGGCACACGCCGGCGCTGCTCAGCTCGGCGGCGATCCGCTCGGCGTTGGCGGCGTCGGCGGCGAGGAAGACGCAGGTCGGGCCGGAGCCGGACACGATGCCGGTGAGCGCGCCCGCCGCCTCGCCGGCCTTGAGGGTGTCGGCAAGCGCCGGGCGCATGGCCAGCGCGGCGTCCTGAAGATCGTTGCCGAGCGTCCGGGCGAGGACCCGGGGGTCACGCTGACGCAGCGCGCCCAGCAGCGCGTCGGTGCTGCCCAGCGGGTCACCGGCGGCGCCGGAGTCGCGCAGCCGGTCCAACTCGCGGTACGCGGCCGGGGTGGACAGGCCCCCGTCGGCGATGGCCACCACCCAGTGCCAGGAGGTGGGGCGGACCAGCACGGGGCTGACCGCCTCGCCCCGGCCGGTGCCCAGCGCGGTGCCCCCGTAGATCAGGAACGGCACGTCGGAGCCGAGGTCGGCGGCGATCCCCGCCAGCTCGTCACGGGACAGGCCGGTGCCCCACAGCGCGTCGCAGGCCACCAGCGCGGCGGCCGCGTCGGCGCTGCCGCCGGCCAGCCCTCCGGCGAGGGGGATCTGCTTGCGCAGGTGCAGACGGGCGTGCGGCAGGACCCCGGCGTACCCGGCGAGGGCGTGCGCGGCGCGGATCACCAGGTTGGAGTCGTCCAGGGCCAGCTCGCCGGTGCCCTCCCCCTCCATGGTCAACGCCAGCGTGTCGCCCCGCCGGGCGGTCAGCTCGTCGTAGATGGAGATGGCGTGGTAGACGGTGTTCAGCTCGTGGTAGCCGTCACGGCGCAGCGGACCCACCCCGAGGTGCAGGTTGACCTTCGCGGGCACCCGCACCTTCACCGGGCCGACGGCCCCACGTCGCTCGTCCTCGTCGTCCGGTCGCCAGGCCTCGGTCACGGGGTGATGTCCCGCCCGCGCAGGCGGATGTCGAACGGCTTGGCCACGATCAGCTCCTCGGCGTCCTCGGCAGGCACGGCGTCAGCCTACTTCGCGGCCGGCGTACCGACCGGAGCCGACGCGGCGATGGCGGCGAACTGGTCGACGGTCAGTGACTCCCCCCGGGCGCCGGGGTCGACGCCGGCCGCGATGAGCGCGGCGGCGGCCCGGTCGGCGCCGCCGGCCCAGCCAGCCAGCGCCGCGCGCAGGGTCTTGCGACGCTGCGCGAACGCCGCGTCCACCACGGCGAAGACCCGCTCCCGGGGTACGTCGGCGCGGGGCCGTTCGTGACAGGTGAAGGCGACCAGGCCGGAGTCGACGTTGGGCACCGGCCAGAACACGTTCGGCGGCACCCGGCCGGCGCCGCGGGCCGTCGCGTACCAGGCGAGCTTGACCGACGGGATGCCGTACACCTTGGAGCCGGGACCGGCGACCAGCCGGTCGGCGACCTCCTTCTGCACCATCACCAACCCGTGCCGCAGGCTGGGCAGCTCGGCGAGCAGGTGCAGCACCACCGGAACGGCGACGTTGTAGGGCAGGTTCGCGACCAGCGCGGTCGGTGCGGGGTCGGCCAGCTCGGCGGCGTCGACGCGCAGCGCGTCGGCCTGGTGCACGGTGAGCCGGCCGGCGTCCGCGCCGGCGTGCCGGGCGACGGTCTCCGGCAGTGCCCCGGCGAGCACCGGGTCGATCTCCACGGCGTGTACGTGCCCGGCGACCGGCAGCAGCCCCAGGGTCAGCGAGCCGAGGCCCGGGCCGACCTCCAGGACCACGTCGTCGGGGGTCAGGCCGGCGGCGGTGACGATCCGGCGCACCGTGTTCGGGTCGTGCACGAAGTTCTGGCCCAGCTTCTTGGTGGGCGCGACGCCCAGCCGGGCGGCGAGTTCCCGGATCTCCGCCGGGCCGAGGAGGCTCACCACGGGCCGAAGGCCCGGTCGCCGGTGGCGGAGATGGCCGCGCACAGCTCGTCCAGGTCGGCGCCGGTGGTCGCGGCGAGCGCGCGGACCGTGATCGGGATCAGGTACGAGGCGTTCGGCCGGCCACGGTGCGGGGTCGGGGTGAGATACGGGGCGTCGGTCTCCACCAGGATCTGGTCCAGCGGGGTGAGCGCGGCGGCCTCGCGCAGCGCGGTGGCGCTGCCGAAGGTGACGGTGCCGGCGAAGCTGAGCAGGTAGCCCCGGCGCACGCACTCGCGGGCGAACTCGGCGTCACCGGAGAAGCAGTGCAGCACCACCGTCTCCGGGGCACCCTCGTCGTCGAGGATCCGCAGCACGTCCGCGTGCGCGTCCCGGTCGTGGATGACCAGCGCCTTGTCGTACCGCTTGGCGATGGCGATGTGCGCCCGGAAGCTGGCCTCCTGCGCGGCGCGGCCCTCGTCGCCGGTACGAAAGAAGTCCATCCCGGTCTCGCCGATCCCCCGCACCCGGTCGCGGGCGGCCAGCGACTCGATCTCCCGCAGCGCCTCGTCGAGGTCGGCCAGCCGGGGCGCCTCGTTGGGATGCAGCGCCACGGTGGCCAGCACCGCGGGGTACGCGTCGGCGCTGTCCGCGCCCCACCGGGAGGAGGCGACGTCCACGCCCACCTGGACCAGCCGGTCCACGCCGACCTTCGCGGCCACCGCGACCGCCGCGGCGACCGGGTCGTCGGCCGGCCCGCCGCCGGGCACGCCGGCCTCGCTGACCGTGATGTCCAGGTGGGTATGGCTGTCCAGCACCGGCCGGGGCAGCGGCTCGGGGGCGGGCGGGAACTCTCCGGCCCGCCGGGCGGCACGCTCGCGGCGGGTTTCAGTCGGCTCGCTCATCAGCGACAGCATCACACACCGGGGCTGTCCACCCGCCCGCCACCCGGCGTTCACCTCGACTACGCCGCGCGACTCTACCGTCGCCCGGTGAGCGAGCGCAGCGAGCGAACCATGAGGCACAGGAGCGAGGCGGCGGCGTGAGCGTCACCCCTCAGGCCAGCGGTGCCGCCAGCGAGCGCACCGGGCTGCGCGTGGCGTTCGGCGGCGGCGTGTACCCGGCCGAGGAGGTCGCCCGGGGCGCCGCGTACGAACTGTTCAGCGCCGACGAGGTGCCCGGCTTCGAGTGGGCCCCCCGACCGGGCAGTGCCCTGCCGTGGCGCCGATTCGTGCACGTCACCGAGGTGACCGCGGTCCACGGGGCGACGCAACCGGCCGAGGAGCCGGAGACTCCGCTGATGATGCCCGCCCACCGGGAGCGGGGTTGGGCGCAGCTGCACCAGCTCAGCCAGCAGCCGGCCGCCGCGGGGGATCCCCTGCTGGTCGCGGCACGCGCGTCGGCGGTCGTCCGGCGGGGCACCCGGATGGTGAAGGTGCTCTCCGCCCGCCAGCTCGCCGGGTACGTGCGGGGCTGGCTGCCGCACGGCTTCTGCTACCGGGAACACGACGTGGCGCACCTGCGTACGCAGACTGCGACCACGGTGCTGCGCACCGACGGCGACGTCGGCCGGGACGGCTCCGACGTGGCGTACGCGCTGCGCTGGCGGGCCGCCGACCCGGGCGACTACGACGTGCCTGCCGGCGAGGCGCACCGGGGACTGACCGCGTTGGCGTCCCGGGACCGGCTGGGCCCACCGGTGCTGGGCACGGGTTTCGTGCCGAGCAACGGCCAGCTCATCCCGGAGTTCATCACCCGGGACTTCGCGGACCTGCCGATGCCGGCGAACGCCGCCCTGCTCGCCTACCCGGCGGAGGGGGTGGAGGTGGTGCTCTACACCTACCAGGCCGAGCAGCGCGGTTGGCTGCGCATGGTCGGCCCGCAGTGGCGGCACCTGCTCGCCGCGGTGCCGGGTCTCTCCTCGGACCAGGAGTACGTGCCGACCGGGGACGCGCTGCGCTCCACGCAACTGGTCGGCTTGCACGGTGACACCGAGTACGAGGCGGTCGCGGACCTGCCCGGCGGGTTCCGGGTGCTGGCGATGACCCGGGCGGCGCGCTACCCGGTGGACGCGGTGGCCCGCCGGCTCCGGTTCGCCCAATGGCGGGGTGTGCCCTGCCTGGTGCTGCGCGAGGAGGCCGGTTGGCTGCGGCTGCGGCTGCGCTTCCCGGACCCGGACGCGGTGGTCACCACCGGCGCGCAGTGCCACGACCGCGGCGTCTACGAGACCTGGGCACCGGGCGCCGAGGTGACCGACGACCAGGTGATGGACACCCGGTACGCGATGTGACGCCGCGCGGCGGTGAGGCGTCCTCCCGCCGCGCGGCCTCGTCGGCTCAGCCGGCCAGTCGGGCCAGCTCCTCGTCGACGATCGACGGGTCGAGCTTGCGGAACACCGGCTTCGGCGCGGCCAGCGGCCGACCCGCCTCCAGCGGCACCGACTCCCAGCGCGCGCCGACCGTGTAGTCACCGGTCAGCACCGGGTACCCCGGCCCGCCGTCCAGGTCGTCGACCTGCTCGATGACCGGCATCGGCGCGTGCACACCGGTGCCGCCGAGCAGCTCGTGCACCTGCTGGGCGGAGTGCGGCAGGAACGGGGTGAGCAGCGTGTTGGCGTCGCTGACCACCTGGAGGGCGACGTGCAGGATGGTGCCCATCCGGGGCTTGTCGGCCTCGTCCTTGAGCTTCCACGGCGCCTGTTCGGACAGGTACTTGTTGGCCTCGGCGACCACCCTCATCGCCTCGCCGATCGCCTGCTTCTGCCGGTGCCGGCCGATCAGGTCACCGACGGTGGTGAAGCCGGCCCGGGCCACGGCGAGCAGCGCCTCGTCGGCCTCGGTGAGCCCGGCCGGGTCGACCGGCGGGATCGCGCCGAAGTTCTTCGCCGTCAGCGAGATGGACCGGTTGACCAGGTTGCCCCAGCCGGCGACCAGCTCGTCGTTGTTGCGCCGGAGGAACTCGGCCCAGGTGAAATCGGTGTCGTTGCTCTCCGGACCGGCGGCGGCGATGAAGTAGCGCAGCGCGTCGGCGTCGTAGCGCTCCAGGAAGTCCCGGACGTAGATGACCACCTTGCGGGACGAGGAGAACTTGCGCCCCTCCATGGTCAGGTATTCGCTGGAGACGACCTCGGTGGGCAGGTTGAGCCGGCCCAGCTCGCCCGGCTCGCCGTCGCGGGAGCCCTCGCCGGAGTATCCGGACAGCAGCGCCGGCCAGATCACCGAGTGGAAGACGATGTTGTCCTTACCCATGAAGTAGTAGGACCGGGCGTCCTTGCCCTGCCCGTCGGCGGACCACCACCTGCGCCACGCCTCGGGGTCGCCGGAGCGCCGGGCCCACTCGATCGACGCGGACAGGTAGCCGATCACCGCGTCGAACCACACGTAGATCCGCTTGTCCGGCCGGTCCCGCCAGCCGTCCAGCGGGATCGGGACGCCCCACTCCAGGTCCCGGGTGATCGCCCGGGGCTGGAGGTCGTCGAGCAGGTTGCGGGAGAACCGCAGCACGTTGGGCCGCCACCCGTCCCGGGTGTCCAGCCACTGCCGCAGCACCTCGGCCAGGGCGGGCAGGTCCAGGAAGAAGTGCTCGGTCTCGACGAACTTCGGGGTCTCCCCGTTGATCCGCGACTTCGGGTCGATCAGGTCGATCGGGTCGAGCTGGTTGCCGCAGTTGTCGCACTGGTCGCCGCGCGCGCTGTCGTACCCGCAGATCGGGCAGGTGCCCTCGATGTACCGGTCGGGCAGGGTGCGCCCGGTGGACGGGGAGATCGCGCCCATGGTGGTCTTCGGCACGATGTAGCCGTTGCGGTACATCCCCTCGAACAGCTCCTGCACCACCGCGTAGTGGTTGCGGGTGGTGGTGCGGGTGAACAGGTCGTAGGAGAGGCCGAGACCGTGCAGGTCCTCCACGATCACCCTGTTGTACCGGTCGGCCAGCTCGCGCGGGGTGACCCCGTCGGCGTCGGCCTGCACCTGGATGGGGGTGCCGTGCTCGTCGGTGCCGGAGACCATGAGCACGTCGTGGCCGGCCATCCGCATGTACCGGGCGAAGACGTCGGAGGGAACGCCGAAACCGGAGACGTGGCCGATGTGGCGGGGGCCGTTGGCGTACGGCCAGGCCACTGCCGCGAGAACGTGACTCATGAGCAGCAAGCCTAGTGACCCGTCCGGGGCGCCCGCGAACCAATAGGGGGTGCCGGGCCGGCGGACCGGATCGGCGACCTCGACCAATGGTCCGATTTGTCGCCGACACGCGGCCGAGCTGCCCGTTCCGCCTCCCCGACCGGTGTGCAATGAACGTCGTGACTGGCAGACGAGCGGCCCGGGACCACGACGACCGGCACACCGGGCCGGCGGTGGACGACGACGCCGGCTCCGGGGCCGGTGGATCCCGGAGCGCCGGGGTCGCGCCCCAGCCCCGGGTGGTGCCCGGCATCGACCCGGGCAGCAACGCGCGCCCGAGCCCGGCCCGCACCGGGGAACAGCGACCCACACCAGCGGGGCGGGCTCGGGC